>CANBXZ010000265.1 GCA_947373495.1 Acetobacteraceae bacterium | reverse complement strand
CGGCCGATGGCCAGCTCGCCGATCCGGCTATCCCGCAGGCCGCCGCCGATGACGATGCGCTGGGTGCCCTGCCATGGCTTCAGCCGCAGGAAGCGCCGGGTGACCCCAGCCAGTTCCTGGGCGAATTCCTCCACCACGCCATGCACCAGCGCGGCGGCCTCGGGGTCGCCCTCCTGCAACAGCTTGTCCAGGTTGCGCTTGGCCAGTTGTTCGGTCGGCTTGTCGCCCAGCGGGTCCTCGCCATGCTGGCGCAGCCGGTCGCGGGCGTCGTCCAGCATGGCCATGAAGGCGCGGCGGCTGGCACGGTCGCCCACGAAGCCATCGGCGTCGCGCAGCTCGGCGTTGTAGGTATCCACCGTGGCGGCGGGCAGGGTGGCGGCGCCGTGCCCGGCCATGGTCTGGGAAGGCTGGGGCTGGGAGGTCACGCGGCTGCTCCTGGGTCGGAGCAGCCTGAACCATGCGGGGCAGGGCGGGTTCCGCCCCGCCAGCCACAACTACCGCGGCAGGAAGCCGTGCCTACCGCGGCAAAAAGCCGACGATCCGCTCCGCCTCGGTGACGATCGGGTCGGCGATGGCGGCGGCGCGGTCGGCGCCCAGCCGCAGCGCGGCGTCCAGCGCGCCATGGTCCTGCAGCAGCCGGGCCATTTCCTCGCGGATCGGGCTGAGATGCGCCACCAGCGCCTCGGTCAGCACTTCCTTGAAGGCGCCGAAGCCCTTGCCGCCATGCTCGCGCAGCACGTTTTCCGGCATGCTGTCGGTGATGGCGGCCAGGATGCCCACCAGGTTGCGCGCCTCCGGCCGGTCTTCCAGGCCCGAGACATGGTCCGGCAACGGCTCCGGGTCGGTCTTGGCGCGGCGGATTTTCTGGGCGATCTCGTCCGCCGTGTCGGTGAGGTTGATGCGGCTGGCGTCCGAGGCGTCGGACTTGCTCATCTTCTTGGTGCCGTCGCGCAGGCTCATCACCCGGGCGGCGACGCCCTGGATCAACGGGGTGATGGTGGGGAAGAACTCCACGCCGTAGTCGTGGTTGAACTTCTGCGCGATGTCGTTGGCCAGTTCCAGGTGCTGCTTCTGGTCATCGCCCACCGGCACCTTCACGGCGTGGTAGGCGTGGATGTCGGCCGCCATCAGGTTGGGATAGACGTACAGGCCGGAGGACACCGCCTCGCGGTCCTTGCCGGCCTTGTCCTTGAACTGGGTCATGCGGTTCAGCCAGCCCAGCCGCGCCACGCAGTTGAAGATCCAGGCCAGCCGGGCATGGGCATGCACATGGGACTGCACGAACAGGGTGCACTTCTGCGGGTCCAGGCCGCAGGCCAGCAGGGCGGCGGCCATTTCCCGGGTTTGCGCGCCGAAGCCCTTGGGTTCCTGCCACACGGTCAGGGCGTGCAGGTCCACGACGCAGAAGATGCATTCGTGGTCGTCCTGCATCGGCACCCAATTGCGGATGGCGCCGAGGTAATTGCCCAGCGTGGGGACGCCGGTGGGCTGGATGCCGGAAAAGACGCGCTGCATGGCTTTGGACACCGTGAGGGAAGGGCGGGGGTCTTCCCCCGGCGCCCCAACGGCGTCAAGCCTTGGCGGGCCGCCGCCGCCGCAACGTCTGCCGGAGTTCACCCAACTCCAGCGCGCCCAGGCTCCAGGCGCCGGCGAAATACACCGCCAGCCCGCTGCCCACCAGCAGCGCCAGCGCGCCATAGCGCCACAGCCCGGTGGCGGGGAACAGCAGCAGCGCCAGCAGCCACAGCACGGCGGCCATCAGCGCGGTGGCGGCCAGCAGCCGGGGCAGGCGGCGGCGCAGCCGGCGGTCCGGCAGGAAATGGCCGCGCCGCCACAGCACCACCCCCAGCGCCAGGGCGTTGAACCAGGCGGCAATGGCGGTGGAAAGCGCCACGCCCACATGCGCCAGCGGGCCGATCAGCACCAGGTTCAGCGCCAGGTTCAGCCCCACCGCGGCGAAGCCGATCTTCACCGGCATCGCGGTATCCCCCCGGGCGAAGAAGCCGGGCACCAGCACCTTCACCAGCACATAGGCCGGCAGCCCCAGCGCATAGGCCGCCAGGGCGCTGGCGGTGGCCGCCGCTTCCACCGCACCGAAGGCGCCGCGCAGGAACAGCACCTCCACGATCGGTACCGCCACCAGCGCCTGGCCCGCCGCCGCCGGCAGGCAGAACAGCAGGGCCATCTCGATGGCGCGGTTGGCGGTGCGATGCGCCGAAAGCGGCTGCGCCGCCCGCACCTGGCGGGACAGCAGCGGCAGCACCGCGGTGCCCACGGCGGCACCGATGACACCCAGCGGCAATTGCCCCACGCGGTCGGCGTAATACAGGTAGCTGACCGCACCCGACGGCAGCAGCGAGGCGATGATGACATCGATCGCCAGGTTCAGCTGGGTCACCCCGGCGCCGACCAGCCCGGGCAGCATGCGCTTCAGCACCAGCTGCACCTCGGGCGTCACCGCTGGCAGGCGGAACAGGTTCAGTGCCATGCCGGCCCGGGCGCAGGCCCACAGCACGATGCCCAACTGCACCACGCCGGAAGCGGTCACCCCCCAGGCCAGCGCGTGGGCCGGGGTGGCGACGAAGGGCGCCAGCCCCAGCAGCGCCGCCATGGACAGGATATTGAAGAACACCGGCGCGGCGGCGGCGGCGGCAAAGCGGTTCAGCCCATTCAGCACGCCGGAAACCAGCGCGGTCAGGCAAATCAGCAGCAGGTACGGGAAGGTGATGCGGGTCAGTTCGACCGCCAGGCCGAATTTGGCCGGGTCGTGGGAAAAGCCCGGCGCCAGCACCGCCATCAGATAGGGCATGAACACCATGCCCAGCACCGTCAGCGCCGAAAGCCACAGCCCCAGCAGCACGCCCATGCGCTCGGCCAGTTGGCGGGCCGCCGCCGGGCCCTCCACCGCCAGCATGCCGGCGAAGGCGGGCACGAACGCGGCGTTGAAGGCCCCCTCGCCGAACAGCCGGCGGAACAGGTTGGGCAGCTTCAGCGCCACGAAGAAGGCGTCGGCCATCGGCCCGGCACCCAGCCGGGCCGCGATCAGCATGTCCCGGGCGAAGCCGAGCACCCGGCTGGCCATGGTCCAGCCGCCAACGGTAAGGACGGATTTCAGCATCACCGGGCTTTAGAGCAAACGCGGCCCGCGTGGAAACACGAGAGCCGCGTAATTTGCCGCGGCCGGACAAGGCGCGGGAGCAGGCCGGGCCGGGCCGCCCGTGCCCCAGGGTGGCCTGTCTGGCGGCTGCATGCGCCCGCAAGCGGGCGAAGGCCGCGGGCAGGACACCAGGCCGGGTTCAGCCCCCGGCCACGCCCTGGGTATTCACGTACAGGCTGAACAGCGACTGCGCCGCCGAGATGAACAGCCGGTTGCGGTGCCGGCCGCCGAAGCACAGGTTGGCGGCGCGCTCGGGCAGGTGGATATGGCCGATCGGCGCCCCCGCCTTGTTGAACACGCGCACGCCGTCGTACTCGGCCGTCATGCCCCAGTCGCACCACAGGTTGCCGTCGATATCCACGCGGAAACCGTCCGGCGATTCCCCGGGCTTGGTCACGATGAACTCGCGCCGGTTGCGCAGCGTCTTGCCATCGGGCGCCACGTCGTAGGCGATGAAGGCGCGCGGCTCGGCCCGGCTGGCGATGATGTAGAGGACGCTCTCATCCGGGCTGAAGGCCAGGCCATTGGGGTGGTTCACGTCGTCGCAGACGCAGGTGATCTCGCCGGTATGGCCATCCACCCGGTAGGTGTGGGTGGCGGGCTGCTCGGCCTGCACCTTCTCGCCTTCATAGAAGGCCAGGGTGCCGAAGGGCGGGTCGGTGAACCAGATGGAACCGTCGCTCTTCACCACCACGTCGTTCGGGCTGTTCAGCTTCTTGCCCTGGTAGCTGTCGGCGATGACGGTGACCGAGCCGTCATACTCGAACCGCACCACGCGGCGGCCCAGGTGCTCGCAGGCGATGACGCGGCCCTGGCGGTCCCGGGTATGGCCATTGGCGTTGTTGCTGGGCTTCTGCCATTCGCTGACCTGGCCGGTGGTCTCGTCCCACTTCAGCACCCGGTTGTTGGGAATGTCGGACCACAGCAGGCAGCGCCAATCACCCATCCACACCGGGCCTTCGCCCCAGCGGCTGCCGGTCCACAGCCGTTCCACCGCGGACAGCGACAGGTGGTACTGCTTGAAGCTCGGGTCCAGCGCCACGATGGACGGGTCCGGATAGCGTTCGCTCATTTGCCAGGTCATGTGTCCCTCCCGCGGTTGCGGGATGATCCTGCCCGGCGGCATCCTGCCCGGCAATGCCCGGAGGAGACCACCCCATGCCCGCAGCCGCCGCCCCGTTCGGCCCGCCCACCGGCGCCGATGCCGTGCCCGACGCGCATGGCCAGAACCTGTACGCCAGCGACCCCTGGGCGCGGCCGCTGCTCGGGCTGTACCTGCCGGCCGACCTGCTGGCGCATCTGGAGCCGCACCTGCACCGGCTGGGCGCGCTGGCCGGCACCCAGCTGGACGAATGGGCCACCACGGCGGACCACAACCCGCCGGTGCTCAACAGCCGCACCCGGCGCGGCGAGGACGCCCAGCGGGTGGACTACCACCCGGCCTATCGCGCCCTGGAACAGGTGGCGTTCGCCGAGTTCGGCCTGGCGGCGATGAGCCATCGCGGCGGCGTGCTCGGCTGGCCCACACCGATGCCGCCGGCGGCCAAATACGCGCTGACCTATCTGTTCGTGCAGGCGGAATTCGGCCTGTGCTGTCCCTTGTCGATGACCGACTCACTTGCCCGCACGCTCCGCAAGTACGGCAGCCCGGAGCTGGTGGCGCGCTACCTGCCCGGCCTGACCGCCACCGACCTGGACGCGCTGCGCCAGGGCGCCATGTTCATGACCGAGCAGGGCGCCGGCAGCGACGTGGCCGCCACCGCGGTGGAAGCCAGCGAGAACGCCGATGGCAGTTGGTCGCTGACCGGCGACAAGTGGTTCTGTTCCAACCCGGATGCCGGCATGGCGCTGGTGCTGGCGCGCCGCAGGGGTGGGCCGCTCGGCCATCGGGGCATTTCGCTGTTCCTGCTGCCGCGCGAGACCCCGGATGGCCGCGCCAACACGTACCGCATCGTGCGGCTGAAGCCGAAGCTGGGCACCCGCAGCATGGCCAGCGGCGAGATCCGCCTGGAAGGCGCCACCGCCTTCCTGGTGGGCGACCCGGAAGCCGGCTTCCGGCAGATGGCCGACATGGTCAACAACTCCCGCCTGTCCAACGGCATGCGCGCGGCGGGAATGATGCGCCGCGCGGTGGCGGAGGCGATGTTCGTGGCGCGGCATCGCATCGCCTTCGGCCAGAGCATCGTCAACATGCCGCTGATGCAGCGCCAGTTGCTGAAGCTGGTGGTGCCGGCGGAACAGGCCCGCACCATGGTGCTGCAAACCGCCGAGGCGCTGCGCCGTTCCGATGCCGGCGAGCCGGACGCCTACAAGCTGCTCCGCATCCTGACGCCACTGCTGAAGTTCCGCGCCTGCCGCGACGCCCGCAAGGTAACCGGCGACGCCATGGAGGTGCGCGGCGGCTGCGGCTACATCGAGGAATGGGCCGACCCGCGCCTGGTGCGGGATGCCCACCTGGGCAGCATCTGGGAGGGCACCAGCAACATCGTGGCGCTGGACGTGCTGCGCGCGGCGCAGCGCGAAGGCTCGCTGCCGGTGCTGCGGGCGCATATTTCCGCTTGTGCCGGCAATGCGGCGGAAGCACCGGAACTGCCCGCCGCGCTGTCCCGTGCCGTGGCGCTGACCGAAGCGGCGCTGGCCGACCCCAGCCTGGCGCGCCAGGCCGCCAGCGCGCTGTATCACCTGACCAGCGCGGCGGCGATGCTGTGGGAAGCGCGGCAGCTCAACCTGCCGGCGCGGGCCGAACTGGCCCGGCTGGTGCTGCGCCACCGCGTGCTGCCACGAGACCCGTTGGCGCCGGAGGCCGAACCAGCCAGCGCGGAACTGCTGGCCATGGCGCTGGCGGCCTAGCGCGGGGCTCAGGGCGCCAGGCGGCTACAGCAGGGTTTGCTCGATGCCGCGCAGCATGCCGATGGCGCGGGCGGCGCAGGTCGGGCCATCGGGGTAGTAGTCGAACGGCTCCACCCCGCACAGCCCGGCATAGCCATGCCGGTGCAGCGTGGCCAGGATGGG
>CANBXZ010000264.1 GCA_947373495.1 Acetobacteraceae bacterium | reverse complement strand
GACCTGGGTCGAACGCCTGGCCCTGCGCCACGCCGCCGCGGTCCTGACCAATTCGGCCGCGCTCGCCACGATGCTGCGCCAGGACGGCACCGCACCGGAACGCATCCGCGTCATCGCCAACGGGCTCGGGCCGGCGCGCCTGTCGCCATCGCTCGGGCGTGCGGAAAGCCGGGCGCTGCTGGGCCTGGCCGATGACAGGCTCGTCCTCGTCACGCTGGCCAACCTGCATGGCTACAAGGGGCATGCCGATATCCTGCGCGCGCTTGGCCTGCTGCAGCAGCGGGGGGCGCTGCCAGGGCATTGGCAATGGGTCGCGATCGGCGCCGACCCGGCAACACCGCCCGCGCTGCCCGGCCTGGTCGCGCTGGCCGCGGAACTGCGGCTTGGCGCGCATGTCCGCTTCCTGGGGGGGCGAGAGGATGCGCCGCGGCTCTTGCCCGCCGCCGATATCGGCATTCATGCATCACACGAGGAAGGCATGCCCAATGCGGTGCTGGAGATGATGGGGGCTGGCCTGCCCATCGTCGCCACCGCGGCCGGCGGCACGGCCGAGGCGCTGGATGGCGGGCAGGCCGGGATGGTCGTGCCGGTCGCGGCACCGGCGGCACTGGCCGACGCGCTTGAGGCCCTGCTGCGCGATGCGGCGCTGCGCCAGCGCCTGGGCGCGGCGGCACGGCGCCGCGCGCTGGCGTGCTATTCCCTGGGCCGCTGCGTCACGGCCTATGCTGCCTTGTATGCGGACCTGCTCCAGCGGCCTCGTACAATGCCAGGCGCCCCCCTGAGCCCCTTGGGCTGAAGCCAGGACCGGAGAACTCCCCCATGCGAATCCTGGTCACCGGCAGCGCCGGCTTCATCGGCTTCCATCTCGCCCGCAGCCTGCTCCAGCAAGGCCATGAGGTCTTCGGCGTGGACGCCATGGTGCCCTACTACGATGTGCGGCTGAAGGAGCGGCGCCACGCCCTGCTGGCCCAGTCGCCAGGCTTCCGCTGCGCCACGCTCAACATCGCCAACCTGGAGGCGCTGCGCGGCGCCTTCGTTGCGGCGCGGCCGGAGATTGTCATCCACCTCGCCGCGCAGGCCGGCGTTCGCTACGCGCTGGAATGCCCCGAGGTTTATGTCGAGAGCAACATGGTGGGCACCTTCAACGTGCTTGAACTGGTGCGGCAGAACCCGGTACGGCACCTGCTGCTGGCGTCGACCTCCTCGGCCTATGGCGCGAACGAGGCGATGCCGTTCCGTGAGACGGACCCCGCGGTGACGCCGCTGACCATCTACTCCGCCTCCAAGATCGCGGGCGAGATGATGGCGCATTCCTATGCTCATCTCTGGAACCTGCCGATCACCACCTTCCGCTTCTTCAGCGTCTACGGGCCATGGGGGCGCCCGGACATGGCGCTGTTCAAGTTCACCGACAACATCATTCGTGGCCAGCCGATCGACATCTACAACAACGGCGACATGCTGCGTGACTTCACCTATGTCGCCGACCTGGTGGAAGCGATCATCCGCCTGACAGGCACGGTACCGGTGCGCGGCGCGCCGGTCTGTGCCGCGGACAGCCTCTCGCCCGTCGCGCCCTACCGGCTGGTCAACATCGGCTCGGGCGCGCCGGTGCGGCTGATGGATTTCATCGCCGAGATCGAGCGTTGTGTCGGGCGGCCGATGATCCCGAACTTCATGCCGATGCAGCCGGGCGACGTGCCGGCCACCTTCGCCAGCACCGACCTGCTGCACGCCCTGACCGGCTTCGTGCCGGTCACCCCGGTTGCGGCCGGCGTTGCGGCCTTCGTCGCCTGGTTCCGCGACTATTACCGGGTTTGAGGACGCCCGCCCGGCGCCGCGCCGCCGGGCGTACCAGCAACCAGCCGTGCGGGACCCTGGGCGCCCGAAGGTCGCCGGCCCCGCCACGCCCGGTCGCGGCCATTCGGTTGGTGCCAGCCGGAGATTGTCAGCCTCGCCACGGCGTTCCATCCTGCCCCCCACCGCGCCGGTCATACCCGCACGCACATGAGTGAGTCCGCCCTGTTGCGTCGCTGGCCGATCCTGCTCTCCCTGGCTTTGCTGCTGCCGGCGCTGCTCGCGCTGGGGGTGATGCTGCTGCCGGTGACCACCACCCGTTCCTTCGAGGCCCGGACCTGGCATGCCTTCGGCAGCACCGGGCTGCTGCTGGAACTCCGCACCCTGTTCCCCGACGGCGTGCCGCCCGACTTTCCCGCGGGCGATTCGATGGCCGCGCCCACCGCCTCCACGCTGCGGCTGGCGGTGAATGGCGTCCCGGCCGGGCCGGCGCATGCGCAGCATGCCGAGATCGGGGAGGCCGGAGGAGGCGGCTACTCGCATTGGCTCGATGCGCTGTATTTCTCCCCCCCCGCCAACGCCGGGCCACGCGACACCGTGGCGACGCTGACGCTGGCCTGGCCCCTGGTGCCTGCAACGCCCGCCAGGCTGGCGCTGGCCGGCGTATCCGCGGCGCTGGGCCTCGCGCTTGGCCTCACACTGGGCCTGCGGGAAGCGTGGCGCCGGCTGCGGCTTCGCCGGGCAGCGCGGCCGCCCTTGCCCATCGTCGCGGCGCTGCCGGCGGAATACCGGCCCGACATCGACGGCCTGCGGGCGGTGGCGCTGCTGCTGATCCTGGACGTGCATCTTGGCGTCCACGCCTTGCCCGGGTCGTTTCTCGGCGTCGATATCTTCTTCGTCATCTCGGGCTACCTGATCTCCGATATCCTGATCCGGCAGATCCGGACCGGCCGCGCCGATCTCCTCGGCTTCTGCCGACGCCGGCTGTTCCGCCTGCTGCCTGCCAGCCTGGTCGTTGGCCTCGCCATCCTGGTACTGGGCCATGCGGTCCTGTTGCCGCGCGACTACATGCAGTTCGCCGAAAGCCTGGGCGCCACCTTCCTCGGCGTCGCCAACCTGCATTTCCTGCGGCACACCGGCTATTTCGAGGCGCCGGCGCAGACCATGCCGATGCTCCACCAATGGTCGCTGGCGGTCGAGGCGCAGTTCTATCTGCTCTGGCCGCTCCTCCTCGCCCTCGCGGCCCGGGTCGGCGGTACGCAGCCCATGCGGCTGGCCTGGGTGATGGGTCTGGTCATTGTCCTCAGCCTGGCCGCGGCCATCGAGGGTGCGCGGACCGCCCCCGCCGCGGCTTTCTTCCTGCCGCAGAACCGGTTCTGGGAGTTCGCCGTCGGCGGCCTCGCCTCGCTCCTGCCCCGCCGCGCGGGCCGGCTTGCCCAGGCCGTGCCATGGCTGGGGCTGGGGCTGCTCGCCTGGGGCCTGGCAACGATGGAGACATCCCGGGCGCATCCGGATTGGCCCGCCCTCGTGCCGGTTCTCGGTGCCGCCCTGGTCGTGCATGGGGGTGGCGCCGGCGGCCGGCTGGGCGCGATGCTGGCGTGGCGGCCGCTGGTCGCCCTCGGCGTTGCCTCCTATTCGATCTACCTCTGGCACTGGCCGCTGATTGCGCTGTGGCATCACTACACCGGCCGCCTCACCCTCCCGGCCCCCGAGGCACTGGGGCTGTTGGCCCTGGCGCTCCTGCTCGGTTTCGCGACATGGCGCTGGGTCGAGTTGCCCTGGCGGCGGGGTGTACCGCGCTTCCCGGGCGCCCGCATCGTGGCCGGCGCCGTGCCCGTGCTGGTGGCGGCGGGCATCGCGGTGGTGCTGGTTGGGGCAGGCTTTCCCACCAGGCTGCCGGACCATGCCCGCGCCTGGGCCGACCCGGACACGGCCTGGGCATGGTCATGCCCGCAGCTGGAACAGCTCGGCCTGCCTTCCATGGACACGCCAACCCAGCCGGCGCCCAGTTGCACCGCCGGCCTGCCCTGGGCCCAGGCGCGGCGTCGCGCGATACTGTGGGGCGACAGCACCGCGGAACACCTGATGCCGTTCCTGCACCGGCTGGCGTTGCAGGAGGGCATGTCGGTCGCGCTGGTACCGGCCTGCCCCGCCATCATCAGCCCCGGCCATGCCGAGCGCCGCTTCGGGGAAAATGCGCATTACGTCGAGCATTGCGGCCTGGTGCGGCAGGCGGTGCTGAACCGGCTGCGCGACCGCCCGGACGAGGTGGAGGTGGTCCTGCTCGCCTCCTCCTGGGAGGTTCTGGTGCAGATCCTGCTGCCCCTGCCGGGCATGCCGCCGGCGCGGCGGGACGGCGCGGCGCTGATGCGGGCGGGCTTCGCGGGTTTGCTGCCGCACCTGGCCAGCGTGCCGCGTGTCGTCGTGATCAGCCCGCCGCCGACGCTGCCGGTGACCGACCCCGCCGACTGCATGCCCGGCGGGCGCGGGGTCTGGCGGCAGGGCTGTGGGCCCGACCTGCCGCAACGGGTGCGGGCGCGACTGCGCGCGACCGCCATGGCCGGCCGCACCGTGATCCAGGGCCTGGTCGCCGAGTGGGCAAACCTGGAAAGCTACGACCCCGCGGAGCATCAGTGCGACGAGCAGGCCTGCCTCCTCACCCTCGGCAACTGGCCACTCTACCGCGACAGTGTCCATTGGCGCCGCGACCTGCCGGAGGAAACCGCATTGGCCTTGGCCGAGCGGCTGCGCATGCGGCGCCTGCTGGTAGGCCCGGCGTCCCATGCGGCCCGCCAGGCGATGACCCGGCCATCGCCATAGCCGTCGGCATGAAGCCGTCATCGCCGCGAATGCCAGGGTCGATGCCTGGCGAAGCCGCCCTGCCCGGGCGTTGGCTCCGCCGTTCGGATACCACCGACCGCCGCGGCCGGCCTGCTCCCCACCACACGCAGGTCGGGCCTGCGGCGCGCAGGGTGCGGGCCAGGCGGCCGAATGGCGGCCTTGGCTCATGCCGCGCCGCCACGGGCCGCACGCCCGAACAGGCGCCGCCCACCAAGGCGGCAACGCCAGCCGGGGTTCAGGCGTGCAGGCCGGGGGCTTCCTGGCCGGTGCGGGCCACGTATTCGGTGTAGCCGCCGTCATACTGGTGGATGCCCTCGGGCGTCAGTTCCAGCACCCGGTTGGACAGCGCGGCCAGGAAGTGCCGGTCGTGCGAGACGAACAGCATGGTGCCCTCATACTGCGCCAGCGCGGCGATGAGCATTTCCTTCGTCGCCATGTCCAGGTGGTTGGTCGGCTCGTCCAGCACGATGAAGTTCGGCGGGTCGAACAGCATCTGCGCCATCACCAGCCGGGCCTTCTCGCCGCCCGAAAGTACCCGGCACCGCTTTTCCACCTCGTCGCCGGAAAAGCCGAAGCAGCCGGCCAGCGCGCGCAGCGAGCCTTGGGTGGCACGCGGGAAGCTGTCCTCCAGCTGCTCGAACACGGTGCGGTCGCCGTCGAGCAATTCCATCGCGTGCTGGGCGAAGTAGCCCAGCTTCACGCTGCCCCCCAGCGTCACCGTGCCGGCATCCGGCTCGGTCGCGCCGGTCACCAGCTTCAGCAGCGTGGACTTGCCGGCGCCGTTGATGCCGAGCACGCAGCAGCGTTCCTTGCGGCGCACCAGCAGGTCCAGCCCCTGGTAGATGCTGCGGCTGCCATAGCTCTTGTGCACGCCCTTCAGGTTCACCACGTCGTCGCCCGAACGCGGCGCGGGCATGAACTCGAAGGAGACCACCTGGCGGCGCTTCGGCGGCTCCACCCGGTCGATCTTCTCCAGCTTCTTGACCCGGCTCTGCACCTGCGCGGCGTGGGAGGCACGGGCCTTGAATCGCTCGATGAACTTGATTTCCTTGGCCAGCATCGCCTGCTGGCGTTCGAACTGCGCCTGCTGCTGCTTTTCGTTCTGCGCCCGCTGGGCCTCATAGAAGCCGTAGTCGCCGGAATAGCTGGTCAGCTGGCCGCCATCGATCTCGACCACCTTGTTGATGATGCGGTTCATGAACTCGCGGTCGTGCGATGTCATCAGCAACGCGCCGTCGTAACCTTTAAGGAAATCTTCCAACCAAATCAGGCTCTCGAGGTCGAGATGGTTGCTCGGCTCGTCCAGCAGCATGACGTCGGGGCGCATCAGCAGGATCCGGCCGAGGGCGACACGCATCTTCCAGCCGCCGGAGAGGGCGCCGACATCGCCGTCCATCATCTCCTGGCTGAAGCCGAGGCCGTCGAGCACCTCGCGCGCCTTGCCTTCCAGCGCGTAGCCGCCCAGTTCCTCGAAGCGGGCCTGCACTTCGCCGAAGCGTTCGATGATCGCGTCGAGCTGGTCGGCCTGGTCCGGATCGGCCATCGCA
>CANBXZ010000263.1 GCA_947373495.1 Acetobacteraceae bacterium | reverse complement strand
GACGCCGTGCTGGGCCATGAACGCGCCGCCCAGTTGGCCGACGTGGTGCTGAACCTGCCCACCGCCAGCGACGTCAACGCCATGATGCGCCTGGCCGCGCCGACCATGGCCGCCCGCCTGGCCGGCGAGTAGCCCCGACCGGCTCCGGCGGCCGCCGCCTACTGGTGGCTGCCGGGCGCCGGCTCCACCGCGGCCAGCGCCTCGGCCACCAGTCGGGCGATGGCGGTGGTGGCCGCCCGCGGGCTGAAGGTATGGCCCAGCCGCGCCACCACCAACTGGCGCGACGGCACCACCACCACGAACTGCCCGAAGGCGCCGCGTGCCATGAAGGCTTCCGCCGGCATCCCCAGCGCCACCCGGCGCTGCGCCGCCGCGCTTTCCCCCTGGTTGGTCCAGAAGCCGGCGCCATAGCCTATCGGCGCGCCGGCGGTGGGGCTGGCGCCATAGGCCACCCAGCCTTCCGGCAGCAGCCGCCGGCCGCCCACCACGCCATCCTGCGCATACAACTGGCCGAACCGCGCCCAGTCCCGCGCCGTGGCCCACATGTAGGCGCTACCCACCGGCGCGCCGGAGGCATCCGTCTCCAGCACCGCGCTGTGCATGCCCAAGGGGCCGAACAGCGCCGAGCGCGCCAGCCCCAACGTCGCCGCCTCATCGCCCCCCGCCAGGTCGCGGATCAGGCGGGAGAGGATTTGCGTGTTGCCATTGCTGTATTCCCAATGGGTTCCGGGCGGCTCCTTGAGTGGTGCGGCAATCGCGCTGGCCGCCATGTCGGCGTCGGCGAACAGCATCTGGCTGGAAGGGCTGACCAGGTCGCCAAAGCCGGCGCCGAGGGAATTGCCGAAGCCCAGGCCGCTGGTCATCCGCAGCAGGTGGTCGGGCGTGATGCCGGCGCGGGCATCCCCGGCCCAGGCCGGCAGCGCCAGCGGCGCCTGCATCACCACCTTGCCCTGGCCCGCCAGCACGCCCAGCAGCGCATTGGTGACCGACTTGGTCATGGACCAGCCGGGCAGCCGGGTCTCGGCGCCGTAGCCGGGCGCGTAGCGTTCCGCCACCACCCGGCCGCGATGCAGCACCACCACGGCGCGGGTGTTCAACGGCACGTCCGGGTCGGCTTCGGCGAAGACGGTTTCCAGCGCCGCCGCCAGCGCCGGGTTGGCCGGCGGCACCGGGGCGGGGCCGGCAATCTCCGCCAGCAGGGCCGGGCCGAAGGGTGGCAGTGGCGCCGGGGCGGGCGGCAGCGGGCCGTTCAGCACCATGCAGCCGGCCGGGCCGCGCAGCACCGCCACCCGCTCGCCCAGCCCGGCCAGGCTGGTGCGCACCTCGCCTCGGGTGCGGTCCACCTGGCGCAGCAGGGCCCAGTCCACCAGGCGCATCGCCGGCGGCTGGGCTTCGGCCCAATAGGCTTCCGGGTCCAGGCCGGCGATGAAGGCGGCGCCGCAGAGCTGGTGGCTGGCGAAGCCGGTGGCCACGCTGGCCATGCGGTCCGGCGCGTAGCGGCCGCAGCCGGCCAGCGCCAGGCAGGCCGCCAGCAGGGCAAGGGAAGGCAGGCTAGGCATGCGGGGCGGGACTCCGGCGCTGGGGGGTGCAACTTGCCGCAACCGCCCGGATTTGCCGAGGCCGCGCCGGCGACGATAGGCTGGCGCCACCTTCAGGAGGAACCCGCGTGGCCCATGCGCTGACCCGCTTCTTCGCGCCCCGCAGCGTGGCCTTCATCGGCGCCACTGAGGATCTCGGCAAGTTCGGCGGCCGCTGCATGCGGCAGTTGATCGACTTCGGCTATGGCGGCGCGATCTATCCCATCAACCCGAAGCGGGACCAGGTGTTCGGCCAGCGCTGCTACCCTTCCCTGGCGGCGCTGCCGGAAGCGCCGGACCATGTCGGCATCGTGCTGCCCGGCCCCGCGGTGGTCGGCGCCCTGGTCGAATGCGGCGGCCGCGGCGTGCCCTTTGCCACCGTGTTCAGCGCCGGCTTCGGCGAACAGGGCACCGAGGCCGGGCGCGCCGCCCAGGCGCAGCTGGTGGCCACCGCCCGGGCGCATGGCATTCGCTTCATGGGGCCGAACTGCAACGGCCTCATCAACTTCACCGACAGCTTCGCCCTCACCTCCACCGGCGCCATCACCGGCGGCGCGCTGCGCCCGGCCGGCGACGTGGCGGTGGTGAGCCAGAGCGGCGGCGCCGGCCAGGTCAACACCATGTGGCGGGCGCAGGAAGCCGGCCTGGGCATCTCCGTGCAGGTGAGTTGTGGTAACGACGCCGACCTGGATCTGCTTGACTATGTGGAATTCGCGGTCGAGCACCCGCAGACCAAGGTGGTGCTGGTGCTGGCGGAACGCATCGCCAGCGGCGCCCGGCTGCGCCAGGTGGCGGCGCGGGCGGCGGCGCGGCGCAAGCCCATCGTGATGATCAAGTTCGGCCGCACCGAGGCCGGCAGCAGGGCCGCCGCCAGCCATACCGGGGCCATCACCGGCGCCGATGCGGTGTTCGAGGCCGCGGCCCGCCAACTCGGCCTGCTGCGGGTGGAGGATTGCCCGGAGCTGTATGAGGCGGCGATGCTGCTGCGCCAGGGCCGCCACCCGGCCGGCACCGGCGTGGCGGCGCTTTCGATCTCGGGCGGCAACCTGGTGCTGCTGGCGGAAACCGGCGCTGGCCTCGGGCTGCACTTCCCGGGCTATACGGCCGAGACGACCGCGAAGCTGCAACCGCTGCTGCCCGGCTTCACCGGCACCGCCAACCCCACGGACCTGTCGGCCGGGGCGATCGGCGCCAAGGACCTGTTCGGCCAGGCGACGCGGCTGATCCGCGACGACCCGGGGGTGGACACCATGGTGCCGGTGCTCACCATCGCGCCCGCCGCCGATATCCGCGCCACCTGCGCCCTGGCGGCCGAAAGCGCCAAGCCGATGCCGGTGCTGTGGTCGGGCAAATGCAGCGACGATGCCGGCATCACCCCGGCCGCGCTGGTGGCGGCGGGCCATGCGGTCTATCGCGACCCCCTGCCCTGCCTGCGCGCCGTGGCGCTGGCGGCGCGCCATGCGGCGTTCCTGCGCCGCTTCGCCGAACCGGCGGCGCCGCGCCCGGCCGGCATGGACCAGGCCCGCGCCGCCACACTGCTGCGCGCCGAACGCTTCACCGAGGTGGAGGCCCGCGCGCTGCTGGCCTGCTACGGCCTGCACGGACCGGCCGAGGCGCTGGTGGCGGATGCGGCGGCAGCCCAGCGTGCCGCCGCCGGCATGGGCGGGGCGGTGGCGCTGAAGGTCGCCTCGCCGGACCTGCCGCACAAGACGGAAGCCGGGGCGGTGAAGCTGGGCCTGCTGGGGGAAGCCGCGGTGGCGGCCGGCTACGCCGAGGTGCTGGCCAATGCCCGCGCCTACCGTCCCGATGCCCGGCTGGAGGGCGTGCTGGTGCAGGAAATGGTGACCGGCGGCCAGGAAATGCTGCTCGGCATCACCCAGGACGCCACCTTTGGCCCGGTGCTGGCGGTGGGCTTCGGCGGCATTCTGGTGGAGGTGCTGAAGGATGTCGCCTTCCGCCTGCCACCGGTCAGCCCGGCCGAAGCCGAGGCGATGCTGCGCGAGTTGCGGCTGTTCCCGCTGCTGCAAGGGGTGCGCGGTGCCCCGGCCAGCGACCTGCCGGCGCTGGTGGCGGCGATCTGCCGCTTCAGCTGGCTGGCCGCCGACCTGGGCGAGGCCCCCTTCGAGGTGGAGGTGAACCCGCTGATCGTGCTGCCCCAGGGCCGGGGCGTGCGGGTGGTGGACGCGCTGGTGGTGCGGCGGGGCCAGAGCGTGATCGGCGCTGACTGAAGCGCCGACCACGCTCCAGCTTATTGATTTGTCGCGTGATTCACGCCTTTCGGTGAGTCCACCTCTGGCGATCGCGCGCTAAAAGGCCACCGCCAGGTTGACGATGCCATAGGTGAACCATTTGCGCTGGCCGGTGAACTCCTGCGTGCGCCAGTCATGCGTGTAGCTCAGGCGGACATTGTTCCAGAATACCGCCAGCCCGGCTTCCATGTCCGCCACCGCATTGCGCTTGTGGACCGAAGGCGAGCCGCTGCGCCAGGTGCTGCCATCCAGGAACAGGTCGCGGCCCACCAGCCGGCCGGCGCCGCCGGCGAAGACGTACCAGCCGAAGCCCTCGCCCAGCGGGGCGGGCGTGTCGGCGCCGCCGGGGCGGATGCGGGCGGGGCCGAAATCCCGCTCCAACCCCTGGCCCAGCCGCAGCCGGGCGCTGGCCTGGCCGTAGACCGCCACAGTGCCCAGCGCCACTTCCGCCGCCGGCAAGGCATCCACCGCCAGGCCGCCCGGCAGGTTGGCCAGCCGATAGCGCCAGGTACGCTGCCAGCCGAGGTTGAAAGTGATCTCGTCCCGCATCTGGTAGCGCCAGCCATGCGGGATCTTGCTGCCGATCAACTCGTGGACGATGTCCTGGGTTTTGCGGCCGAGCGAGCCGGGGCCGACGATGCCGCCGGCCAGCGAGAACCGGTCCAGGGTGAACTCGGTACGGCGGTCCAGGCTGGCTTCCAGGTAGGCGTAGCCGGCATAGGGCCGGTCGGCCCGGTCGGGCACGAAGGTCGCGGTGTTTCGCGGGGTATAGATGTTCTGCCCCAGCGCCAGGCCCCAGCGGGATTGCGCCGGCCCCAGCAACCTGCCGATGGCGCCATCCATGGCCGCGAGCGGTGCCGGCAGGGCGGCCTCGGGGCTGGAATACCCCAGCCGGACGCCGTTGGTGTACCAGCGGTCGGTCCGGGGCGGGGCGTAGCTGTCGTTTTCGGTCAGGAAGTTCAGCGTGCTGCGGGTATCGGGGGCCGGCAGCGCGGCCGGTTCGGCCATGGCGCCGCCACCGAGCAGCGCCGCGCCGGCGCTCAGGTACAGGATCCGACGCAAATTGAGCTTCCCTCTGCTCACGCCCGAACGAGCGTGTATGATATGCGCAACGCCCAACGGGATGGGTGGCCGAGTGGTTTAAGGCAGCGGTCTTGAAAACCGCCGAGGGTGCAAGCCCTCCGTGGGTTCGAATCCCACCTCATCCGCCAATTGTCCAACCATCCCCTGTTGGCAGGGAACGGTGGCCAGGGATCGGCAGGGCCGGCAAATCAAAACCGCGCAACATGGCGGGCCGGCGCTATGCCGCGGTCGCCAGGCCATAGACGGCCAGGATCCGCGCTACCCCGGCTTCCCGGCTGTAGTGCCGCTCCACCGTGGCCCGCGCCGCCGCCGCCAGCGCTGCCCGGCCCGCGGCATCCAGCGCCAGCCATTGGCGGATGCAGGCCGCCAGCGCCGCCATGTCGTCCGGCGGGGCAAGGAAGCCGTTGTCGCCGTGGTGGATCACCTCCGGCAGGGCGCCCAGGGCGAAGGCGGCCACCGGCACCCCGGCGGCCATCGCCTCCAGCACCGCCAGCGGCAGGCCCTCGGCGCGGGAGGTGACGGCCAGCAGGCCAAGTTCCCCCCAATGCGGCGCCATGCTCGGCACCGCGCCGCGAAACGCCACCCGCCCGCCGGCCATGGCCTGGCAGCGGGCCAGTTCCGGGCCGTCGCCAAAGGCGATGAAGGCGGCGCCCGGCACCTGGGCGGCCAGTTCCACGAAGCGGTCGGCGCCCTTTTCCGGGCTGAAGCGGCCGACGAAGCCAACGCTGTCCGGCGAAGCCAGCGCCCTTGCCGGCGGCAGGGCGACGAAGTTCGGCACCAGCGTGGCGCCACCCGGAATGCGCGCGGCGATCGGCCGGCTGACCGCGATGCGCCGGCCCATCCAGCCGGTCCAGCGGTCCAGCCGGTCCCACCAGGCCACCCGGCCCGGCGGCCTTTCGCCGGCGTGGTAGCTGGCAACATGGCGCACCCCGGCCAGCCGGGCGGCCAGCCGGCCCACCAGGTTGGCCTTGTAGCCATGGGTGTGCAGCACCGCCGGCCGGCCGGCCCGCAGGCGGCCCAGCAGCGGCCCGGCCAGGCATTCCCACGCCAGCCCGGCGGCCGAGAGCCGGTCCTTCAACGGGTGCGGGCCATGGTCGGCAAGAAAAATCACCCGCGGTCGGCAGCCGGCCGCCGCCAGCCCGGCGGCGAGTTCCGCCACATGGCTCTCGATGCCCCCCATGCCGCGGCTGTCCAGGGCCAGCCAGATCTCGCGCATTTTCATCATCATTGCAGCCTGCGTTGCAGAATGCGGACAGCATCGCATGGCTGCGCCGAATTCGTTGAAATTTGC
>CANBXZ010000262.1 GCA_947373495.1 Acetobacteraceae bacterium | reverse complement strand
GCGGCCTGAATGACCTGTTCGGCGTGCTGGCCATGCGGGGTGGCCAACACCACCGCCTGCACCTCCGGGTCTGCCAGCACGGCGCTGTAGCTGTCCAGCAGGCGCACGCCCTTGGCGGCGCAGAACTCGGCGGCCTTGGCCGGGGTGCGGGTGCAGCCGGCGACAAAGCGGATGCCCGCCTGGTTCCTGCCCTGCACGCTGTTGACCATGACCTGGCCCCAGCGCCCCAGTCCGATGACGGCGGCGTTCAACATGGTGTGTCAGTCCCTCGACGAAGCCCGGCATGAAAGCCGGTTCCGTCGCGCCGGTCTACTCGGCGGCCCGGGGCTGGGCCGGGGCCTGCTGCGCCCGCAGCGCCGCCAGCCCGGCGCGCACCACCTCGGCGCCGCTGTCGTAGCGGCCGGCTGCCACCTCGGCGTCGATGAAGGCCACGTCCTCCGCCGCCAGCCGGAAGGTGCGGCGCTGTGCCACCGGGGCCTGGGCGCCGAAGGTGATGTGATGCGCCTCGCCCATCCGCACCGCGGCGCGGCTTTCCAGCACCCGGGCCATGTTGGGCAGCATGCGCCAACCCCAGACGAAGGCGCCCAGGGTCAGCAGCGCCGCCACCATGGTGGGCAGGCGCAGGCCGAAGGCTTCCCCGGCCGCGCCCAGCATCAGCGCGCCCACCGCCGGGCAGGCGCGGGTGATCATGCCCCACATCGCCAGCACCCGGCCGCGCATGCCGGGGTCGGCCGCGTTCTGCACCAGGGTCTGGATGGAAATGCCGTTCACGCTGCCGGCGGCGCCCATCAGCGCCCCGGCCAGCAGCCCCAGCGGGACGTAGCCGGTGGCGATGAAGGCCAGGGTCGCCAGGGCCTGCCCGGCCACCGCCAGCACCGCCAGCCGGGTGGTGCCCTCCACCTTGCCGCGGCTGGCCACCCACAGGCCGGACAGCAGCGCGCCGATGCCGATGCAGGCGGTGAGCATGGCCAGGCCGTCCGCACCGCGTTCGAACACACGCTCGACGAAGGGCGGCAGCACCTCCTGCACGCCGCGCATCATCAGGCTGGTCACGGCGGCGAACAGCAGCAGCGGGCCGATGCCGGGATGGTTGCCGGCGTAGCGGAAGCCGGCGATGGCTTCGCCGAAGATGCTGGCTTCCGGCGCATGGCCGCGCCGCGCCGCCGGGTCCACCCGCATGAAGGGCATGGAGGCGGTGGCGATGAAGTAGGAGGCGGCGTTGATCAGCACCGCCGGCGCCACGCCCCACAGCGCCACCACCGGCCCGGCAATGGCCGGCCCCAGGAAGCGCGCCACGTTGAAGCACAGGGAGTTGCAGGCCACCGCCGCCGGCAGGTCGGACCGCGGCACCAGCCCGGGCATCAGGGACTGGCGGGCCGGCTGGCTGAAGCTGGCGGCAATGCCGCTGACCACTTCCAGCGCCAATAGCAGCTCAATCGTCAGGTTGCCGGTCAGCAGCAGCCCGGCGATGGCGCAGGCCTGCAACCCGATGACGGATTGGCTGACCATGGTCAGCTTCAACCGGTCCATCCGGTCGGCGATGGCGCCGGCGATGGGGCTGAACACCACCGCGGGTGCCAGGTCGCAGAAGGCGACCATGCCAACCCAGAAGGCGCTGCGCGTCATCTCCCAGGCCAGCCAGGTCACCCCGATGCGGTGTACCCACAGGCCGGTCCAGGAGATCAGCGAGGCACTGAAGAAGATACGTGCATCGCGGTGCGAAAGGGCGCGCCCCAGCGCGCCGAGCGAGGCCATTACCGGTCCGGGGTGCCCCGCGTGTTGCGGGTGACGCAGTCCCGCGCGATCTGGTCACGCTCATACCGGCGGCCCATCTGGTCCAGCGGGGCGCGGAAGGTGGAGGGGCTGCCGAAGGTGCCCTGGCGGCTGTCGCGCTCATCCTCGCGCATCAACTCGGAGCGGTCGCGCTGCATCAGCACCCGGTCGGCCTGCTGGTTGCAGGCGGCGGCCAGGGAGGCGCGGTCGTTCAGCCGGCCCTCGCCCAGCGGGCTTTCCGGAATCGCCCGGCGGTCCGCGGCCGGCGGCGGCGCCACATAGGGCCGGCCGACCATGGGCGCGCTGGCGGCACCCCCGGCGCCGGGTGGCGGCAGGGCGGAATTGCGCGGTGCCACGGCCATGGGGGGCTCGGCGGCGCAGCCGGCAAGGGCCAGGCCAGCGAGCAGGGCCAGACGGGAAAGGCTGAACGACAGGCGGGGCATCATGTTCTCGTCAGGCTGTGGGCCGGCCGCCGGGCAGGCCCTTGGGCTGGTCCGGGTTCGGCGTGGAAGGCAGTGGTCGCGATAAAATGCGTCTGAGTCCACCTTCATCGAAGCGGGCGCCCGCATCCAACGACATTGTGGCCGCCGCGGCCAGAAGGGAAGGGTTGAAGGTGATGCCGCGGGCGGAAATGCTGAACAGCGGCGCCAGCCACTTCATATGGGACAAGGCATCCACCAGCGCCAGCAGGCGCAGGCACAGCGTCATGCCCACCAGGCTTTCCAGCCCATGCGCCGAATCGATGGCGTCGGCCCAGGCCCCGGCATCGCGGTCGGTGATGGCCAGGCGGGTCGGCTCACCGTCCTCGGGCTGGAAATGCAGGATGCGCGGCGGCCCCCAGCGGGAAAAGCTGACATCCGGCCAGATCGGGTCCACCAGCGCGGCGTGGCGCTGGCGTTCGGCCAGGCGCACCGAGTCCCGCGCCGTGTCCCAGGCCGCCAGCAGGGCGCGCGGCGTCACCGGCGGCAGCGCCTGGGGCGCCAGGGGCACGGCATAGGTCAGGGTGCCGTCTGGCGCGCGCGCCATGCGGATGGTGGTGGAGGACATTCGCGCAATGTGGCGTTCAGGGCCCCTTGGCGCCATACCGGGGATGCAGGTTAAGCTTCCCGCCATGAGCAACCTAGCCATGCTGCCCGCCACCGAAGCCGCCCGTCGCCTGCGCGATGGCCGCCTGACCGCCACCGAGCTTGCCGAGGCGCTGCTGGACCGCATTGCGGCCCGGGAGCCAGCGGTGCGCGCCTTTGCCTGGCAAGACCCCGCCAGCCTGCGCCGCGCCGCAGCGCAGGCCGACGCCGAAGCCCGTGCCGGCCGCCTGCGCGGGCCGCTGCACGGCTTGGGGCTGGGTGTGAAGGACGTGCTGGATACCGCTGAATTTCCTTCTCAATATGGCTCCCCCCTCTGGGCCGGGCATCGCCCCCGCAGTGACGCGGCCTGCGTGGCGCTGGCCCGCCGCGCCGGCGCGTTGGTGGTGGGCAAGACCGTCACCACCGAATTCGCCACCCGCCAGCCTGGTGCCACCGCCAACCCGGCCAACCTCGGCCATACGCCGGGTGGCTCTTCCTCCGGCTCCGCCGCCGGCGCCGCGGATGGCTTCTTCCATGCCGGCTTCGGCACCCAGACCGCCGGCAGCATCGTGCGCCCGGCGGCCTATTGCGGCGCGGTCGGCTTCAAGCCCAGCTACGGCACCATCGCCCGCGGCGGCATGAAGGTGATGAGCGAATCCCTCGACACCATCGGCGTCATCACCCGCAGCGTCGGCGATGCCGCCCTGTTCATGGCCGGCATCACCGGGCGGGACTACGGCAACCCCGAGGTGAAGCCCGGCCGTGCCCCGCGGCTGGGCCTGTGCCTCGGCCCCACCGCGGACCAGGCGGCGCCCGAGACCCTGGCGCTGCTGGAACGCGCCGCCGCCGCCTGCGCCAAGGCCGGCGCCACGCTGGTACCGCTGGACCTGCCCGCCGCCGTGGCCGCGCTGGTGCAGGCGCACCCGGTGGTGATGAATGCCGAGAGCGCGCAGTCGATCGCCTGGGAAGTGTCGGCGGCCAGTTCCCAGCTCAGCGAGGGGCTGTTGGAGCGCATGCAATGGGGCGCCAACCAGGGCCCGGCGGCACTGGATGCAGCGCGCCAGGTGTTCTGGAACGCCCAGGCCGCCTTCAAGGACAGCATTGCCGGGCTGGACGCCATCCTGACCCCCAGCGCCCCCGGCGAGGCGCCGGAAGGCCTCGGCTGGACCGGCGACCCGAGCTTCAACTTCATCTGGACCTGCCTGTGGGTGCCCTGCGTCACCGTGCCGGTGGCCCAGGGCCCGCGCGGCCTGCCGCTGGGCGTGCAGGTGGTGACCGGGCTGGGCCAGGACAGCGCCGCCCTGGCCTGGGCCGAATGGGTACGCCAGGCGGTGGTGGGGTAAGCCCGCCGGCGGCTGGCACGCCGGCATCGGGCGCGCGGCGCCGATGTCGGCCACGGCCTGCTGTGCGGCCGACGCAGGCCGAAATTGCAACGCTCGCCCCGCTATGGCAAGGCGTTGAGCCGCGGCATTCGGCCGGTACCGGGACCTGGATTTGCCCATGAACCTCAGCGATGCCGCGCCGACGGCGGAAGACCTGCTCGCACAGGTGGCGGCACTGGCTGGCGCCGGCCAGAACCAGGCCGCCGCGGCACGCTGCCTGGAGGGCTTGCCGCGTTTCCCGGCAAGCCAGGATGCCCAGGGCCGGCCCATGTTCCTGGCCCGCTACCTGGAGTTGTTGCTGGAGCAGCAGGAGCACGAGCGCGCGGCAAGCTTCATCGCCGAGGCCAGCCCCGGGCCGCTGCCTGGCTGGTGGCGGCTGATGCTGGCGCGGGACGCGGCCAGGCGCGGTCGCATCACCCAGGCGATTGCCGAATACCGCCACATCAACACGCTGGACCCCAAGGCGGCAGAACCCTTCGACGTGCTGCGCTGGCTGGCCTTGCAGCATTGCTCCAGCGAGGCAGCGGACGCGCTGATGGCCCTGGCCGGCAGGATGGAGGCGTTGGGGCGGGAGACAGCGGCCGACCTGGCCTGGGTGTTCCATCGCAATGGTGAGGCCGAGCGGGCGACCGCCTTCCACCAGGCGGCGCACCCGCGCAGTTGCCGGATCATCCAGACCTGCGACAGCCATGTCTATTTCGACCTCGCCATGGTGACGATGGCCGCCAACCGCCGCTTTGCCGAACTGAGCGGGGCGGACTACGCGTTGTTCGTCGGCGTCAATCGCGGCTACCACCCCTGGCACGCCACCTATAACCGGATCGACTGGCTGCGGCAGATCCTGTCCTGCGGCCATTATGGCTGGGTGCTGTACCTGGATGCCGACGCCTATGTGGCGGACCTGGGCTTCGACCTGTGGGACTTCCTGGAACAGCGGCGCGAGCATGCCTTCATCGCCGTATCCGGCACCGATTCCGGCATTCCGTGGGACCTCAACATCGGCGTGCTGTTCATCAACCTGGCAGACCCGCGGGCGCGCCGGGCGCTGGAACTGTGGCACCAGTCCTTCGCCACCCTGCTGCCGCCCAGCGTGCTGATGGCGGCGGAGGTGCCGTTCCATGAAACAACGCACAACGACCAGAGCATCCTGCAGGCCATCCTGCGCGACAATCCAGACCTGGCCGCCGGCGTTTGCTTTGAGAGCAAGCGCCTGATCAACTCGCCCTTCGCCCGCTACATCCGCCAGCACCTGCGGGAGGACAATGTGGATTTCGCCCAGCGGGTGGCGGCCATTCGGGCTGGCGTGGCCCAGGCGCTGGACACCGCGCCGCAGCCTTAGCGCACTGACCTTTTCCGAAGCCAGCGTCGCCTTTTGGGGATCACCATGCCGCATCTTGAACCTGCGGTCGCAGCCGCCGCGGCGCTGACCAATCTGGCGCTGAACCGACCCGCGATGCAAAGCTCAACCTCGACCTGGTCGCGTTGGCCGGAGCCGGAACGGGACGCCAGCGGCGCAAACAACGGCAGCATTTCCGGGCAGGCCGGCTTCCACACCGCGCTGGAAGCCAGGCCCTGGTGGCAGGTGGATCTTCAGTGCGATGGGCTGATCCAGCACATCGAGATCATCAACCGGCAGCATTACGCCCAGCGGCTGCGGCATTTCACCATTCTGGGCTCGCTGGATGGCCGCGACTGGCGGGTGCTGCACCGCAAGACCACGCCCACGGTCTTCGGCGCGACCGACCTGGTGCCCTATGTCGCGGCTTTCCCGCATGGCGAGTTGGCGCGCTTTGTGCGCGTGCAACTGGAAGGCCGGGATTGCCTGCATTTCGACGAGTGCCGCGTCCTGGGGACGGTCGCGACACCGGCCGAGGCCGCAACGCGGCGGCTGGCGTTGGAGCAGGCTGCGCTGCGCCGCCAATTCCTGCCGCCTGGGCGCAGCGGCAAAATCGTTGCGCTGGACGGCTTCGCCATTTTCGCCGACCAGGGGAATTA
>CANBXZ010000261.1 GCA_947373495.1 Acetobacteraceae bacterium | reverse complement strand
TGACCTGGAAGAAGCCCGGCCGCGCCACCAGTCCGCGCAGGAAGCTGGGGAAGTCGGCTTCGGCCAGGGCGCTGGCGTATTCGCGCGGCAGCCCCAGCGGCAGGTCCAGCCCCAGCGCCACCGGGGCGCCGCTGGCCAGCAGCCCGGCCAGCATCGCGGCCGGCGGCCCCACCGGCACCGGCGCCTCGGCCAGCCAGCGGCCACCCTGGCGCCGCGCCACCGTCACCCAGCGTTTGCGGGCGTCGGTACTCCAATCGGCATGGGCGGCCACCATATCCATGGCGGCTGGAACAGCCTGGGGCGTTTGAGGGAGATGAGGCATGCCGAGGCGCTATACGGCCACCGCGCGCGGACTGCACTGGCTGACCGTGCTGCTGGTGCTGGCACTGGTGGGGCTGGGCACCTGGATCACCGCCTTCGAGCCGAAGGAGGAGGCGTTCAAGTACCGGCTCTACAACCTGCATGAGAGCCTGGGCTTCACCCTGCTGCTGCTGACCCTGCTGCGCCTGGCCTGGCGCGCCGCGCATCCGCCGCCGCCCTTGCCGCAGGACCTGCCGCGCCCGCTGCACCACGTCGCCCACGGCACCCATGCGGCGCTGTACCTGCTGCTGCTGGTGCAGCCGGTGGCGGGCTTCCTGGCCACCAATGCCTGGGGGTTTCCGTTCAAATGGTGGGGGCTGGTCGCCATCCCCAGCCCCATCGGCAAGGACGAGGCGCTGGCGCCACTGCTTTCCGCGGTGCATTTCTGGGCCGCGCTGCTGCTGGTGGCGCTGGTGGCGCTGCATGCCGGCGCGGCGCTGTGGCACCATTTCGTCCGCCGTGACGACACCCTGCGGAAGATGCTGTGACGTTAACGCTGGCGTAGCGATCCAGGCCGGATAGGCTGGGCGGATGAGCACCCTCCGCGTCGCCCGCCATGCCCTGCTGCGCCACAAGCTGACCCGGCTGCGCATGCGGGAAACCGACAGCGCCACTTTCCGCCGCGTGCTGGCGGAGATCGGCGCCATCCTCACCGCCGAGGCGCTGCGCGACCTGCCGGAACAGCCGCGGCTGATCGACACCCCCATGGCCCGCATGCAGGCGCCCGCCCTGGCCGGGCCGGAACCCTGCCTGGTGGCGATTCTGCGCGCCGGGCTGGGCCTGCTGGAAGGCGCGGGCTGGGTGCTGCCCGAAGCGCCGATCGGGCATCTCGGCCTGGTGCGGAACGAGGCCACGCTGCAACCCACGGAATACGTGGTGCGCCTGCCGCATGACCTGGCGCAGCGCGGCGCGCTGCTGCTGGACCCCATGCTGGCCACCGGTGGCAGCGCCTGTGCCGCCATTGCCCGGCTGAAGGCCAGCGGCGCCACCGCCATTCGCTTCGCCTGCGTGCTGGCGGCGCCCGAGGGCGCGGCCCGGCTGGCGGCGGAACACCCGGATGTGCCGGTGCTGACCGCGGCGCTGGACGAAAGGCTGGACGCCCGGGGCTACATCGTGCCCGGCCTGGGCGACGCCGGAGACCGCTGCTTCGGCACGGCAGGCTGACCAGGGATGGCTGGGGCTGCCCCCGGCTATCCCCGGCAAGCCTGGCCTCAGTCTACCGCGCCGCGCGGGTTGAGCCGGTAGCCGCCGGTTTCGGTCATCAGCAGCTTCAGGTTCTGCGGGTCGGGCTCGATCTTCTGGCGCAGCCGGTAGATGTGGGTCTCCAGCGTGTGGGTGGTGACGCTGCTGTTGTAGCCCCACACTTCCACCAGCAGGGTGTTGCGCGGCACCGCCCGGCCACCGGCGCGGTACAGGAACTTCAAAATCGCGGTTTCCTTTTCGGTCAGCCGGATCTTGCGGTTGCGCGCCGTGTCCAGCAGCTGCTTGGCGCTGGGACGGAACAGGTAGGGGCCGACGGTGAAGACCGCGTCCTCGCTGTTGTCGAACACCCGCAGCTGGGCGCGCACCCGGGCCAGCAATTCCTGGGCACGGAACGGCTTGGAGATGTAGTCGTTGGCGCCGGCGTCCAGCCCGCGGATCACGTCGCTTTCGGTGTCGGCGCCGGTCAGCATGATGACCGGCATGCGCTTGCCCTGCTTGCGCAGGCTGGCGCACAGGTCGCGGCCGTCGCCGTCCGGCAGGCCGACATCCAGCAGGATGGCGTCGTAGCGCACATCGGCGTCGGCCAGCTTGGCCTGGGCGTCCTGTGCCGTCTCGGCCTCCACGGCGGCGAATTCGCCGTCGAGTGCCAGTTGTTCCGCGAGCGTTGCACGCAGCGCGGCGTCATCCTCAACGATAAGAATCGGGCGTGGGATCAACAATGCGGCCTCCGTCTGGCTTCGGCTAAGGCCGTGGCACACACCGGCTTGGCTGGTGGGGTGGTACGTACCGCGACACCCCCTGATAGAACCGGGTTTCAGGCAAAATACACTTCACGCCAACGTTGGCGGCCTCGGTTCGGCCACACAATGTTGCGATGCGTGATAACAGTATACGATTACCCATGAAAATGCCAGTTCCAGTAGCCTTGTGGGCCGCTACTTCACAGGATTGTGCCTTCGAAGGGCGGCTTCAGGGTGGGGGCTTCGAATTCAACCACCCATAGGTCCGGGTCCCGCTTCACCTGGCGTTCCACATAGGCATCGGCCGCCTGCTGGTCCACCGGCGCGGTGCCGGTGGCGCGCAGCCAGGCCGGCCGGCCTTCCGCGTCCCGCACCTGGGACAGCACCTGCAACCCTTCCCGCCCGCGCAGCACGCACAGGATGCCGCCGCTGTCGGGGTCGCCCTTGCGCAGAACCGCCCCGGGGCGGCCGGCGATATCGCCCAGCCGCAGGGCCATCGAGACCCAGATCCCGGCCTTCACTCGTGCTTCCATGGCGGGCATGAGTGCCACACTGCCGGCGCCGTGCAAGCCCCCGCTTGCGGGCGGCGCCGGCCTCGGCCATTTGGAAGGCGAGAACGGGGACCCCGCATGGACCAGCGTAAGATGACCGAAGGCCAACGCGCCTATGAGGCGCGCCGCGCCGCCAAGGCCGGCATGAGCCTGGACAAGTGGCTGACGGTGAAGGAGCGCGAGAAGCGCGAGGAACAGGCCGAAGCCGAAAAGGCGCTGAAGGCCGCCCAGGCGGAAGCCGCGCCGGCCAAGCCGCCGGGCTTCTTCAAGCGCCTGATGGAAAAGGCCACCAAGCCGCTGTAGCGCGGCGGCCGTTCAGCGGCCGTTCAGCGGTCGGTCAGGCGAAACTCGATCCGCCGGTTGCGCGCATGCGCTTCCGAGGTTTCGCCCGGGTCCAGCAACTGGTTGTCGCCAAAGGCCGTGGCGGCCACGCGCTGGGCCGGCAGGCCTTCCTGCACCAGCAGCCGCGACACCGCGATGGACCGCGCGGCCGAAAGCTCCCAGTTGCTGGCGAAGCGCTGGTTGGAGATTGGGGTGCGATCGGCGTGGCCGTCCACCCGCAGCACCCAGTTCACCTCGGGCGGAATCTGGCGCGAGACTTCGCGCAGCACCGCGCCCACGCGCCTGATCTGCGCCTGCCCGGCCTCCGAGAGGTCGGCCGAGCCGGGCGGGAACAGCACTTCGCTCTGGAACACGAAGCGGTCGCCCACCACGCGAATCTCCGGCCGGCTGCCCAGTACCTCACGCAGCTTGCCGAAGAAGTCGCTGCGGTAGCGTTGCAGCGTTTCCACCTGGGCGGCCAGCGCGGCATTCAGCCGCTGGCCCAGATTGGCCAGTTGCGCGTCCTTGTCCCGGCCTTGGGATTCCGCCAGGTCCAGCGCGCTGGTGATGCGGGCCAGCTGGCTGCGCAGCTCAGCGATCTGCTGGCTCAGCAGCGCCACCTGGGCGCGGGCCGATTCGCCCAGCCGGGTGGCTTCCTGCGTCGCGGTCTCGGCCGCCTGGCGGGCGGAGCCCTGGTCGCGCAGCGCGGTTTCCAGCCGGTCCCGCAGGGCGGTCAGCGCGCGCACCTGCTCGGAAAGCCGGGCCAGTTCGGCCAGGCGCAATTCGATGGTGGCGCGGTCCGCCCGCACCGTGCGGTTCAGTTCCGCCAATTCGGTGCGCAGCGCCGCCAGTTGCCGTTCCGCCTCGGCCAGGTTGCGCGCCAGCTCGGCGGCGCGGGTTTCGGCGGTGCCGCGGGCGCCGCGCTCCGCTTCCAACGCGCGGCCCAACTCGGCGGCGCGGGTTTCGGCGGTGGTGCGGGTGCCGCGTTCCGCTTCCAGCGCGCGGCCCAGCTCGGCGGCACGGGTTTCCGCGATGCCGCGGGCGGCGCGCTCGCTTTCCAGCGTGCGGCCCTGGGCGGCCAGCCGGGTTTCCAGCGCGGCCTGGGCGGTGCGTTCCGCTTCCAGCGCGCGGCTGGCCTCGGTCAGCCGGGCCTGGGTGCGGGCGGCTTCCTCGCCGGCGCGTTCGGTGCGGGTATTGGCGTCGCCCAGCCGCAATTCCAGCGCCGCCAGCCGCTGCGCCGCGCCGGTGGCGGCCAGTTCCAGGTCGGCCACCCGGGCCAGCGCACGGTCGCGCTCGCCCTGGCTGGTGGTGCGCTCGGTGGTCAGGCGGGCGCGGGCTGCCTCGGCGGCGCGCAGGTCCAGCGCCAGCCTTTCCCGCGCCGCCGCGGTGTCCCGCAATTCCTGCACGCTGCGGCCGAGGCTGGCGCGCAGCTCGCTCACCTGGGTGCGTTCCAGGTTCAGCAGTTCGGAAAGCTCGGCCACCTGGCGGTTCAGCTGTTCCAGCGCCTGGTCGCGGGAGGACAGCGCCGCGCCCAGGAAGCCCTGCGCCAGCACGAACACCAGCAGCACGAAGATGATGACCATCAGCAGCGTGGAGAGGGCGTCCACATAGCCCGGCCAGGCGTCCAGCCCGCCACGGTCGCCGCGCCGCCGGCTCAGCGCCATGGCGGCTAGCGCCTGTG
Source organism: Acetobacteraceae bacterium (assembly GCA_947373495.1). Lineage (GTDB taxonomy): Bacteria > Pseudomonadota > Alphaproteobacteria > Acetobacterales > Acetobacteraceae > CAIMOR01. The sequence continues at coordinate 1,377 of CANBXZ010000261.1, read as the reverse complement.
GTCGCTGATGCCCGCCAGCGTGCGGGTGAGCACCTTGATCTCGCTGCGGATTTCCTGCACCGCCTGGATCCGGCCGGTGCTGGCTTCCTCCGTGCTGCGCTGGATCGCCAGCATGCTGGCGCGCATCTGCTCGGCCAGGGTGTTCAGCCGGTCCGCCAGGTCGGTGATGACCTGGTTGGAATAGGCCCGGCCCTCGTCGCCATGCGCCAGCAGGCGCTGCAACTGGTCCAGGTTCTCGGCATTCTGTTCCAGCAGCGCCTGGACATAGCTGGGCACGTTGCCGCCCTCGCCCTCGCCACCGCCCAGGATGCCGGAGGAAAGCCGGGTCTGCCCGGCCAGCCATTCCTCCAGCTCATTGAAGAAGCGGGTCTGCGCCTGCCCGGCCGTCAGGTCCAGGAAGCCCAGCACCAGCGCCCCGGCCAGCCCGAGCATGGAGGAGGAGAACGCCGTGCCCATGCCCTTCAGCGGCTGCGCCAGCCCGGTCTTCAACTGGTTGAACAGCTGGTTCACGTCGCCACTGCCCACCGACATGCCGGCGATGACATCGCTGACCGAGGAGATGGTCAGCAGCAGCCCCCAGAAGGTGCCCAGCAGGCCAAGGAAGATCAGCAGCCCGGTCATGTAGCGGGACAACTCCCGCGATTCATCCAGCCGGGAGGCGATGCCATCCAGCACGCTGCGCATGGAGGAGGCCGAGAGCGACAGCCTTTCGCCGCGCCGCTGCGCCAGCATGGAGGCCATGGGCGCCAGCAGCTTCGGTGCCGGTTGCGCCGGGGCGCCCAGCTTGGGGGAACGGAAGCCCTCCAGCCACAAGACCTCCGGCGCCAGCACCGCCACCTGGCGGATGTTCCAGCCCACGCCGATGAGCGCGACGCCGAGGATGACGCCGTTCAGCACCGGGTTGGTGAAGAAGGCGGTGGCCAGTTGCGGTGCCACCAGCCAGCCCACCGCCAGCACCGCGGCCATGAACACGCCCATGCGCCAGAGATAGGCCGCGGGCCTGGTCATGCGGAGGCCGGGGGTGGCGAGCATCATCGGGGCGGCCTTGCTGCGGACGTCGCCTCGGAAGGCAGGATATCGACCACGTCCTGCGCTTCCGGCGTGCGGCCGAGGGCGCGGACATCGATGCGGTTTTCGGCCAGGCCGGCGGCGACCAGCGCCTGCTTCACCGCCAGCGCCCGCGCCAGGGTCACGCGCCGCGCGGCGGAGGCATCCCCCACCGGCCCGCTGGCCTGCGCCGCCAGGCTGACCCGGCCCTGCGGCCGGGCGCCAAGGCGGCGGCCGAGTTCGGCCAGCGTGGCCTGCACGGCGGCATTTTCCAGCCCGGGGGATTCATCGGCGAAGCGCACCCGCCAGCCGCCTTGCGGCAGGTCCTGC
>CANBXZ010000260.1 GCA_947373495.1 Acetobacteraceae bacterium | reverse complement strand
CGGCGCAGCTGCGGATGCTGCGGCAGTTGCTCCGCCGGGCCGCCCGCACACGATTTGGTGAGGCGCATGGCTTCGCCGCCATCGACAGCGTCGCGGCCTATCAGGCGCGCGTGCCATTGCGCGATTACGAGGCATTTTGGCGCGAATGGTGGCAGCCACACTATCCGCTGCTGCGGGACGTCACCTGGCCCGGCCTCAACCCCTATTTCGCGCTGTCGTCGGGCACCACCAGCGGCCGCACCAAGTACGTCCCGGTGTCGCGCGCCATGGTGCGGGCCAATCGCCGCGCCGGCTTCGACGTGCTGGCCTGGCACTTCGCCAACCATCCGCGCAGCCAAATCTTCGCCGGGCTGGCCTTCATGCTGGGCGGCAGCACGGCGCTGGCGAAGGTGGCGCCCGGCGTGCGACAGGGCGACCTTTCCGGCATCGCCAGCCTGGAAGTGCCGCGCAGCCTGCGGGCCTGGAGCTTCCCCGCCCTGGCCACGGCACTGGAAGCGGATTGGGACCGCAAGCTGGCCCGGCTGGCGCGGGAAACCCCGGCGGCGGCGGTGCATGTGCTCACCGGCACGCCAAGCTGGCTGCTGCTGCTGCTGGAACAACTGCCGCCGCTGCCGGCGCTGGAATTGCTGGTGCATGGCGGCGTGGCCTGGGCGCCGTACCGCGACCGCATCGCCCGCTTCCTGCCGCCGGGCTGCGACACGCGGGAGGTCTATCCCGCCAGCGAGGGCTTCATCGCCACCGCCGATGGCGCCGAGGGCGCGGGGCTGCGGTTGAACCTGGACCGCGGCATCTTCTTCGAATTCGTCCCGGTGGGCGAACTGGGCGCCGAGCGGCCCACCCGGCATTGGCTCGGCACGCTGGAGGTGGGGCAGGACTACGCCGTGGTGCTGACCACCTGCGCCGGGCTGTGGAGCTATGTGCTCGGCGACACGGTGCGCTTCGTTTCCCGCGACCCGCCGCGGCTGCTGGTGACCGGGCGCACCAGCTACTACCTCTCGGCCTTCGGCGAGCACCTGCACGGGGAGGAACTGGAAGCCGCGCTGCTGGCGGTGCTGCCGGGGGTGCGGGAATACACCGTGGGCCCGGTGTTCGGCGCCACGCGCGGGCATCATCACTGGCTGGTGGAAACCGCCACGCCCGGCGACGCCGCCACGCTGGCCCAGGCGCTGGATGCGAGGCTGTGCGCGCTGAACGACGACTACGCGGCGCATCGGGCCGGCGGCCAGATGGCGCCGCCGGTGCTGAGCCTGCTGCCGCCCGGCCGCTTCGAGGCGTGGATGCGGGCGCAGGGCAAGCTGGGCGGCCAGCACAAGGTGCCCCGGGTCATCACCGAACCAGGGCGCTTCGCACAGGCCGCCGCCTGGCTTCAGGGCTGAAGCGTGCGCAGGAAGGTGCTGCGGGCGCCGGCACCGGCCATCAGGAAGGCATGGTCGTTGCCCGAAAGCAGGAAGCGGGCACCGAGGGCGATGTATTCGCGGGCGTAGACCTCATCATACACGCCGCCCATGCCCAGCGTCTTGCCATGCTGCTTGCAGGCCGCCGCGACCGTGGCATAGGCCGCCTTCACGTCCGGGTGGCCGATCTGCCCGGCGATGCCCATCGAGGCGGTCAGGTCCGAGGTGCCGATCATCAGCGAATCAATGCCCGGCACGGCGGCGATGGCCGCGGCATTGCGCACCGCCTCCGGCGTTTCGATCATCACCGTCACCATGATCTCGCGGTTCAGCTCGGCCTGTGCCGTGGCCACGTTCGGCGCCTTCATGTTGTAGGCGAAGGGCGCACCGCCCCAGCTGCGGGTGCCGATGGGCGGGAAGCGGTAGGCGCTGGCCACCGCCGCGGCCTCGGCGGCGGTGTCCACATGCGGCACCACCACGCCCATGGCGCCGTTGTCCAGCGCGCGGGTGCCTTCGAAGATCGCGTCCTTGCAGCAGCGGACGATCGGCGTCACGCCCTGGTTCAGCGCGGCGATCGCCATCTGCGTCGCCTCGTGCACGCTCATCGCGCCGTGTTCCATGTCGATGAACAGCCAGTCATAGCCGGCGGCGGCGGCGATCATGCCGGTGGCGCTGGTGCGCAGGTGGTTCACGCCGAAGCCGAGCGCCAGTTCGTCGCGCGCAATGCGCAGCTTGGCCTGGTTGGGGGCGAGAGACATTGGCGGTTCCTCCGTTTGGTGGCGGAACCGCAGCACGGGGTCAGCCCCCGGTCAATCTACAGCCCCACCATGGCTGGCTGCAGCCCCAGCAGGTGGCGGCCGACATTGGCGTAGTGCGCCTTCCGCCCGTTCAGCTGCTGGGTCACGGTGCGCAAGTCCCGGTAGCGGCGGGCGAAGGCGCCGTTGTTGAAAATGGCGGTGGCGCCGGCGGCGTCGTAGATCATCTCCCCCACCTCCCGCGCGGTGTGGATGGCATGGGTGGCCGCCAGCCGGTAGGCGATGCGCATGTCCAGCGTCGGGCTCTGCCGGGTCTGCAACTCGGCGACGAAGTCATCCAGCGCGGCGCGGTAGTACAGCCGGGCGGAAGCCAGCCTGGCGTGGCTCAGCGCCACCTCATGCTGCACCACCTGGTTTTCGCGCAGCGGGTTGGCCTCGTCGCGCGGGGTCTTGCTGGTGGCCAGGTCGATGAAGGCGTCCAGCATGCCGCTGGCCAGGCCGAGCGAGATGCTGGCGAAGCCGCCGGCCCATACCTGGCCGGCGCGCAGCCGGTAGTAGGGGTCGGGGTCCGGGCTGTCGCCGTCCCGCACCCAGGTGTGCTCGGCCGGCACGAACACGTCGCGCAGCGTGTAGCTGTTGCTGCCGGTACCGCGCAGGCCCAGCACGTCCCAGTCCACCGTCATGGTCGCCGCCGCCTTCGGCACCACGAAGGCACGCAGCTCGCCCTTGCCGTCGGCCATCAGCCGCGGGCTGCCATCGGCTTCCTTCACCTGGATGAAGCCGCCGAGCCAGGTGGCGTGCGGGCTGCCGGAGGCGAAGTTGCCGTCATAATCCACCCGGTAGCCGCCGGGCACCGCGCGCATGCTGATGTTGCGGCTGGCCGGCGGCCCCCAGGCGGCCACGCCCTGCGGCGTGCCCCAGACCTGCAGGGCGGCGGCATGCGGCAGGTGGGAACAGCCCATGCCGACGCCGCTGGCCTGGTTGACACACCAGGCGGCGCTGCCGTCGTGCCGGGCCAGTTCCTCGATGACCTGCACGTAGCGCGCCGGCGGCACCTGCGCCCCGCCCAGCCGGCGCGGCACCAGCATGCGGAACAGGTCGGCCTGGTGCAGTGCCGCCACCACCGCCGGGTCCAGGCAGCCGGCGCGGTCGCCATGGGCGCCACCGGCTTCCAGCAGGCCCGCCATGCCGCGCACGGCAGCCAGGTGGTCCAGCGGGGCGGAGGTGTGCAACGCCACGGACATGGGACATTTCCTTGGTTCTGTTGCGCCGTATCCGATAGTTGGTCACCCGACCTGTCAAGCCGGGCGGCTTACCCGGCGGCGGGCTTGATGGTGCTCATCAGGTTGTCCAGCCGGTCGGCCTCAGGCGCTGGCTTGTCCCGGCGGATGCGGGCAATGCGCGGGAAGCGCAGCGCCACGCCGGATTTGTGCCGGCCGGAAAGCTGCGCCGCGTCGAACGCCACTTCCAGCACCAGTTCCTTCTCCACCTCCCGCACCGGGCCGAAGCGGGCGGTGGTGTGGGTGCGGATCCATTTGTCCAGCCAGGCCAGTTCCGCATCGGTATAGCCGGAATAGGCCTTGCCGATCGGCACCAGCTCCTCGCCGCCCTGCCCGTCTGGCCGCCACAGGCCGAAGGTGTAGTCGCTGTAGAAGCTGCTGCGCTTGCCGTGGCCGCGCTGGGCGTACATCAGCACCGCATCCACGCTCAGCGGGTCGCGCTTCCACTTCCACCACAGCCCCTTCACCCGGCCGGCGACATAGGGGCTGTCGCCGCGCTTCAGCATCAGCCCCTCGATCGAGGCCGCGCGCGCGCCGGCCCGCACTTCCGCCAGTTGCGGCAGGCTGGCGAAGGCGATCTGCGCCGAAAGGTCCATCAGCGCCGGCTGTTCCCGCTGCACGAAGGCTTCCAGCCGCTGGCGCCGGGTGTCGAACGGCAGCGCGCGCAGGTCCTCGGTGCCGTCGAACAGCAGGTCGTACAGCCGCACGCCGGCCGGATGGTCCCGCCGCAGCTTCGGCCCCACCACCTTGCGGTTCAGCCGCTGCTGCAAATCCGCGAAGGGCGCCACCACGCCGTCCCGCACCACCAGCAGCTCGCCATCCAGCACGCCGTGGAAATCCATCGCCGCGACGATCTCGGGAAAGCTGCCGGAGACATCCTCGCCGCCACGGCTCCACAGCCGCCGGCCGCCGGGGCCGCCCACCAGTTGCACCCGAATGCCGTCCCACTTCCATTCGGCGCGCCATTCGGCCGGGTCCAGCCGGGCGATGTCGGCATCCTCCAGCGGGTGGGCCAGCATCAGCGGGCGGAACACCGGCGTGTCCAGCGGGTCCGGGCGTTCGGCGCGGCCTTCCAGCCAGCGGAACAGCGGGATGTAGGGCGGCGGAATGCCGTGCCAGACCTCCTCGATCGCCGCCACCGGCTGGCCCGACCACTCGGCCAGCGCCACCCGCGCCAGCCGGGCGGAAACGCCGACGCGCAACCCGCCGGTCACCAGCTTGATGAGGGCGAAGCGGCCGGTGGCGTCCAGCGTGTCCAGCCAGCCGGCGATCAAGGCCGGCAGTTCCGCCTTGGGCGTCGCCTCCAGCGCCGCCACCACCTCGGCCAGGGTGGGTGGCGGGGCGTTCACCCCGGCCCGCGGGGGCCAGATCAGCGCCACCGTCTCGGCGAAGTCGCCGACATAGTCATGCGACAGCGCCAGCAGCACCGGGTCCACCCGGGTGGCCACCATCTCCCGCACCAGGGCGGGCTTGGCGGCGGAAAACCGCAGCGTTTCGGTCAGCGCCGCCAGGCCGATGCCGCGGTCCGGGTCGGGCTGGCCGGCGAACCATTCCCGCAGCAGGGCCAGCTTGGCGTTGCGGCCCGGGGTGAACACCAGGCGTTCCAGCAACTCGGCGAAGGCGGGCAGGCTCATGCCGGCAACCAGGGTTTTGCGGCCGAGACGAAATCGGGCATGGTCCGGGCCGCCAACCAGCCTGGTGCCGCATGCCTGCCTTCGCCCATCTGCCGGTTGTGGCGCGGGACGCCGCCACGCTGGCCCCCGCCCTGACCTTCAGCATCTGCACCCTGGTCACCCGGCCGGAGGAATACGCCGCCATGGCCGCCAGCTTCCTGGCCGGTGGCTTCGATGCGGCGCAGGCGGAATACCTGTACCTGGACAATTCGCGCGGCAATGCATGGGACGCCTATGCCGGGCTGGCGCGGCTGCTGGCGGCGTCGCGTGGCCGGTACGTGGTGTTCTGCCACCAGGATGTGCGGCTGCTGGCCGATGGCGCCGCCGCGCTGCTGGCCCGGCTGGCGGAGCTGGACCGGCTGGACCCGGCCTGGGCGCTGGCCGGCAATTGCGGCGGCCTGCCCAATGGCGACACCGCCATCCGCATCTCCGACCCCTATGGCGAGGACACGCATCGCGGCACGCTGCCGGCCCGCGCCGTGGCGCTGGATGAGAACTTCATCGTGCTGCGGCGGGAAGCGCCCATCGGCGTTTCGGCCGATATCGGCGGCTTCCACCTGTACGGCGCCGACCTGTGCCTGCAGGCCACGCTGGCCGGGCGCAGCGCCTGGGTCATCGACTTCCACCTGCGCCACCTGAGCGGCGGCACCGTGGACCTGGGCTTCTGCGATGTGCAGGAACGCTTCCAGGCGCGCTATGCGGCGCTGTTCGGGCGGCGCTGGCATATCCGCACCAACGCCACCTGGCTGCATGTGCCGGTGGGGCTGCGGGACCGGTTGCTGGCGTGGTGGCAGATGCGGCGGCGTCGCGCGAAGGCGCGCAAACGCTACGGCTAGGCGAAAGCGCGCAAGCGTCATGGCTAAGCGAAGGCGCGCAGGCGCTGCGGGCAGGCGACGACGCGCGGGCGGGGCCATCAGCCGGCCACCGGCGCGGCCGTGGTGGCCGCTTCCAGCGGGGCTTCGTCGTCTTCCTCGCCCAGGCCCACCAGATGCAGCGCGCGGCCGCGAATGCCGCGCAGCGCCAGCGCATGCACCAGCGCGTCATCCCGGCCATGGGTTACCCACACCTCCGGCGCGCCCACCTCGTCCACCGTGCGGTTCAGGTCTTCCCAATCGGCATGGTCGCTGATGACCAGGGG
>CANBXZ010000259.1 GCA_947373495.1 Acetobacteraceae bacterium | reverse complement strand
CACGCCGGGTCAAGCCACGCCGGGGCTCGGCAGCCTGGCGCGGGCGCGCGGCATCGGCTTCGGCACCGCGGTGCAGGGCGAATTGCTGGGGCGGGACCCGGCCTATGCCGCCGCCGTGGCGCAGGAAGCCCAGCTGCTGGTGCCCGAATGGGAAGCCAAGTGGGACGCACTGCAACCGCGCGAGGGCGAGTTCGACTTCGCCGCCCTGGCCGCCGTGGCCAGCTTTGCCCAGGCGCAGCGCAAGCAGGTGCGCGGGCATGCCCTGGTTTGGCATCAGGCCATGCCGGAATGGCTGCCCGTGGCCTTGGCCGAAGGCCCGGCCCGCGCCCGCGTCGTGCTGGCGGCGCATCTGGACCAGGTGCTGCCGACGACGCGGGAGCTGATTCGCGACTGGGATGTGGTGAACGAGCCGCTGGCCAACCCGCCTGGCAGTCGCTTCACCGAACAGACCCCGGCGCGCGGCATCTTCCGGGAAACCCCGTGGCTGCGGGCGCTGGGGCCGGACTACATCCCGCTGGCGCTGCGGCTGGCGCGGGAACGCGACCCCACCCTGCGGCTGACCATCAACGACTATGGCCTGGAAGGCGATACGCCCTGGGCCGAGCAGAAGCGTCAGGCCATGCTGGCGCTGGTGCGCGGCCTGCTGGAAGCGCGGTGTCCGTTGGACGCGATCGGCCTCCAGGCGCATCTGCAGATGGATGAGCCCTTCCGGCCGGAACCGCTGGCCGGCTTCATCCAGGCGCTGCGCGGCCTGGGGCTCTCGGTACTGATCACGGAACTGGACATCCGCGAGGCCGCCATCCTGCCCGGCGGCCTGGCGGCGCGGGACCAGGCGGTGGCCGGCTATGTGCAGGCGGTGGTGGCCACGGCGCTGGCCGCCGGCTGCCGCACCGTGCTGACCTGGGGCCTGTCGGACCGGGATTCCTGGCTGGTGCGGGACACCGAGGTGGCCCGGCGGGACGGCGAGCAGCATCGCGGCCACCCGCTGGATGCCGAGTTCCGCCGCAAGACCATGTGGAACGCCCTGGCCCAGGCCTTCGCCGGCGCCTGAGCGCCCGGCGCGCTTTCCGCTTTCGCCCTGGCCGGCGGTAGGTTCAGGATGCAGCAGGTCCGGGCAGCCGGACCCCCAAGCAAAATGCGCATGCGTGGAACACGCAGCCGTCAGGGAGCCGCCCATGTCCACCCGTCGTGCCTTGCTGGGCGCCTTGGCCGCCGCCGTGCCCGGCCTGCCAGCCGCCTTCGCCCAACCCGCCGGCGCGCCCGGCTTCCCGCTGCATCCGGTGCGCTACATCGTGCCGTTCACCCCGGCCGGGCTCACCGACATCATGGCCCGGCTGATGGCGCAGAAGCTGTCCGAGATCTGGGGCAAGCCGGTGGTGGTGGACAACCGCGCCGGCGGCAACGCCATGATCGGCGCCGACGCCGCGGCCAAGGCGCCGGCCGATGGCCATACCTTGCTGGCGATCACGCTGACCCATGCCGTCAATGTCGGGCTGTTCCCACAGGCGCCCTACCATCTGCTGCGGGATTTCCGCCCGCTTTCGGTGCTGGGGTCCTTGCCGCTGGTGGTGGTGGTGCCGCTGGCCAGCCCGATCCAGAGCCTGGAGCAACTGATGACGGTGGCCCGGACCCGGCCGTTGAACGGCGGCAGTTCGGGCAATGGCTCGCCGCCCCACCTGGCGCTGGAGTTGCTGCGGCGGGAGGCAGGGGCCGGGCGCGGCCTGGTGCATGTGCCCTATCGCGGCGGCGCGCCGGGGGTGACGGACCTGGTGGCCGGCAACCTGGACCTGATGCTGTCCAACCTGCCGGAATGCATCGGCCAGATCAAAGGCGGCCGGCTGCGCGCCCTGGCCATCACCGGGGCTGAGCGCAGCGCCCAGGTGCCGGAGGTGCCCACGGTGCGGGAGTTGGGTTTCCCCGGGCTGGAGATGACCAACTGGACCGCGGTGCTGACCAATGCCGCGGTGCCGGCCCCGCTGTTCACCCGGCTGGAGGCGGATGCGCTGGCCGCCATTGGGGATGCCGGCGTGCGGCGCCGCGCGGTGGAAGGCGGCTTCGAGGTGCTGGGCTGGGACGCCGAGCGTTCGCGCGAGTTCGTCGCGGCGGAGGTGGCGCGCTGGACCCGGCTGGTGGAGGAAGCCGGCATCCGGGCGGATTAGCGTTTGGCCGCCGCCCGGCAGGTGCGAACCGGGCCCTGGCGCGTTCCACTCCTCGGGCAACGGAGCACGACCATGCAACCCGGCGATTTCCTCACCGTGACCATCATCGTCAACACCGAGGACCATGCCATCCGGCTGGCGGAAACCCTGGTGGAGGAACACCTGGCCGGCAGCGTCCATATCGAGCCGCCGCACAGCGCCTATCGGCTGCAACCGGGGGTGGGGCTGGCGGTGTTCCAGGAATGGGCGGTGCGGGCGGTGACCCTGGCCACCCGGTTCGACGCCTTGTGCGAACGTGCGGCGGCCTTGCCGGGCATCGTCATGCCGGGCATCACTGCCACGCCGCTCAGCGTTATGCATCCGCGCCTGGAAGGCTGGCTCAATCAGGTGATGCAGGCATGCAAGGCATAACATGGCGCGACTGACCCAGCAGCAGGCCGAAACCCTGGCGCGGGAGGCACTGGCCCAGGCCGGCGCCGCGCCGGGCATGGCGGCGGCCACGGCGCGCGCCCTGGTGGCGGCGGAAGCCCAGGGCCAGGCCGGGCATGGCCTGACACGCGTGCTGCAATACGCCGCCTTCCTGAAGAATGGCCGGGCCGATGGCGCCGCCACGCCGCGGCTGCTGGCCGAGCGCGGTGGCGCGGCCTTGATCGACGCCGGGCATGGCCTGGCCTTTCCGGCGCTGGACCTGGCGGTGCGCGAAGCCGCCGCCCGCGCCCGCAGCCATGGCGTGGCGCTGGTGGGGCTGACCAACAGCCAGCATTCCGGCGCCATGGGCCTGCCGGTGGAAGCGCTGGCGCGGCAGGGCCTGGTGGCGCTGGCCTTCACCAACTCGCCCAGCGCCATGCCGGTGCCGGGCGGCAGGCGCCCGCTGATGGGCACCAACCCGATCGCCGCCGCCTTCCCGCGCCGCGACCACGACCCGCTGGTCATCGACCTGGCCTTGTCCGAGGTGGCGCGAGGCAAGATCCTGGTGGCGGCCCGGGCCGGCAAGCCCATTCCGGAGGGCTGGGCGATCGACGCCGAGGGCCGCCCGACCACCGACCCCAACGCCGCGCTTTCCGGTGCCATGCTGGCCATGGGCGGCACCAAGGGCGCGCTGCTGGCGCTGGTGGTGGAGTTGCTCTGCGTGGCGCTGACCGGCGCCGCCTTCGGCTATGAGGCCGACAGCTTCTTCGTCGATGAGGGCAATCGCCCGCGGCTGGGCCAGATGCTGCTGGCCATCGACCCGGGCGCGCTGGCCGGGCAGGCGGCCTATCTGGAACGGGTGGAAACCCTGGTTGCCGCCATGCTGGCCGACGCCGGCGTGCGCCTGCCGGGCAGCCGCCGCGCCGCCCTGGCGGCCACCGCCGCCACGGAAGGGCTGGACCTGCCCGACGCGCTGGTGCAGAGGCTGCATGACCTTGTCAGACACTGAATATCAGCGCCAACCGCGCATCCCCAATCCGCACCGCATCTGTGGCGTCGCCCCGGTGCGGGCGCTGTTCCTGCGCCGGGCGCAGGACGTCATCCGCTTGTTCTACCTGCCGGAACGCCGGCGTGAGGCCGGGCCGCTCTGCGCTCACCTGGCCCGCACCCGGCGGGTGTATCGGGAGGTGGACCCGGTGGAGTTGGCGCGCATCGCCGGCACCGAGCACCATGGCGGCATCGTCGCCATCGCCAGCCTGCGCTTTTCCGAGGAACTGCCCGGCCACGCCCTGCCGACCAACCTGGCCGACGCCCCGGTGCTGACGGTGCTGGACGGCATCGGCAACCCGCACAACCTGGGCGCCATCGCCCGCACCGCGGCGTTCTTCGGCTGCAAGGGCCTGGTGCTGAGCGACGACCCGCGGCAATGCGACCTGTCGGACGCCGCCTTCCGCACCAGCGAGGGCGGGCTGGAGCATCTGCGGGTGCTGCGCGCCCGGCACCTGCCCAACCTGCTGCTGGGCATGCGGGCCAAGTACCTGACCGTGGCGGCGGTGGCTGCCGGCGGCGTGGCGCCCGAGGCCCTGCCGCGCGACCGCCCCTTCGCCCTGGTGCTGGGCAATGAGGAAAACGGCCTGCCCGGCCCGACCCTGGAAGCCTGCGAGGCGCGGGTGACGCTGCCGGGTTCCGGCCTGGTGGAAAGCCTGAATGTCGCCGCCGCCGCCGCCGTGCTGCTGCACGCGCTGGTGGCCGCCCGGCGGCGCTGAAGTCGTTGCCGCCCGGCGGCACCGAAACCGGTGCCCGGCGGCGCAAGCTGAGGCTGCCCCCATCGGCCCGCCGCTACCCCCGGCGAGCGGCGACCCGCCCGCTGGGGTTGCGTTGCCCCGCCGCTGCGGCAAGGTAGCCGCCGTGACCTTCACCCTCATCCCGCGGCCGGACGGTTGCGGCCTGGCCTTCACCGGCCGGCTGGACGCGGACTCGGCCGCGCGCTGCTGGGCGGATGCCTGCCGCCATGCCAAGGCCGCGGCCGGCCCGCAGCCGGCGCTGCTGCTGGACCTGGGCGGGCTGGAGGCGCTGGACATGGCCGGCGCCGTGCTGCTGCTGCGGCTGGAGGAACTGGCCGGCCAGGCCGAATGGCGGGTGCCGCCGGGCCCGGTGCAGGCCATGCTGGACCGTACCCGCCAGGCCCTGGCCGCGCCCGCCCCGCCCCGCCCGGCGCCGCCGCTGCCGTGGCTGGCCTGGCTTGGCCACCTGGCCTGGGTGCAGGGCAATGGCCTGACCGCGCGGCTGGCCTTCCTGGGGGAGGCGGTGGTCTCTGCCCTGGATACGCTGCGCCGGCCCCGCCGGCTGCGCTGGGCCGAAATCCTCCGCCACCTGGACGAAGCCGGGCTGCGCGCCTTTCCGCTGACCGTGCTGCTGGGGCTGTTGCTGGGCATGATCCTGGCCTTCCAGTCCTCGGTGCCGATGCGGCGCTTCGGGGCGGAAAGCTTCATTCCCAACCTGGTCGGCATTTCGCTGCTGCGCGAGTTGGGGCCGCTGATGGCGGCGGTGATCCTCGCCGGGCGCACCGGCAGCGCCTTCGCTGCCGAGTTGGGCACCATGACGGTGAACGAGGAAGTGGATGCGCTGCGGATCATGGGCATCGACCCCATGGCCTGGCTGGTGCTGCCGCGGGTGCTGGCGGCGCTGCTGGTGATGCCGGTGCTGTCGCTGCTGATGGATCTGGCCGGGCTGCTGGGCATGGGCCTGGTGATGGGCACGCTGGGCTACCCGGCGGCCAGCGTGGTGGCGGCGCTGGAACGCAGCCTGGTGGTGAAGGACCTGCTGGGCGGGCTGTTCAAGGGCGCCATGTTCGGGCTCAGCATCGGCCTCATCGGCTGCCGCGCCGGGCTGGCCGCCGGCCGTGGCCCCCGCGCGGTGGGCGACGCGGCGACCGCCGCGGTGGTGGGCGGCATTGTCGCCATGGTGCTGCTGGATGGCATCTTCGCCACCCTGTTCTTCCGGCTTGGCCTGTGACGCCGCCTGAAGCCGCACCGCAAGCCCCGATGGAAGCGCCACGGGAAGCCGTGGTGCAGGTGCGTGGGCTGAAGGCGGCCTTCGGCGGCAATGTGATCTTCCGGGACGTGTCGTTCGAGGTGAAGCGGGGCGAGGTCTTCGTCATCCTCGGCGGTTCCGGCTGCGGCAAGTCCACCCTGCTGAAGCACCTGATCGGCCTGCTGCCGCCGGCCGCCGGCCAGGCCCTGGTGCTGGGCCAGGACATCCACGCGCTGGATGGCGAGGCCCGCCAGGCGCTGCTGCGGCGGATCGGGGTGATGTGGCAGTCCGGCGCGCTGTTCGGCAGCCAGACCCTGGCCGAGAACGTGATGGTGCCGCTGGAGCAGCATACCCGCCTGCCGTATGAGGGCCGCGCCCTGCTGGCCCGCGCCAAGCTGGGCCTGGTGGGGCTGAGCGACGCCGCCGCCAAGCTGCCTTCCGAGATAAGCGGCGGCATGGCCAAGCGCGCCGGCATCGCCCGCGCCATGGCGCTGGACCCGCCGATCCTGTTCCTGGATGAACCCTCGGCCGGGCTGGACCCGATCACCTCGGCCGGGCTTGATGCGTTGATCCGCCAGTTGGCGCGCGACCTCGGCACCACCTTCGTGGTGGTGACACACGAATTGCAGTCCATCCTCGCCATCGGCGACCGGTGCATCATGTT
>CANBXZ010000258.1 GCA_947373495.1 Acetobacteraceae bacterium | reverse complement strand
CACCCATATGTCGGTCAGCGGCGCCGCGCCGGCCGGGTCGTGCAGCACGGCGGCGGCTTCATCCATGAAGTCGTAGCCGGTGGAGCCATCCACCAGCCAATCGGTGCGCAACGGCTCGAACGGGGCGAGGATCTTCTCCACCCAGATGATCGGTCGCCGGCCCGGCCGCGCCACTTCCAGCCGGCGGCGCAGCTTGCGGCAATAGGCGCGCGGGTCGGCCAGGCCATCCACATGGTCCACCCGCACGCCGTCGATCACGCCATCGGCGTACAGGCGTTCCACCAGCGCATGGGTGGCATCGAACACCTCCGGCTCCTCCACCCGCAGCCCGGCGAGGGAGGTGATGTCGAAGAAGCGGCGCCAGTTGATCTCGTCGGTCGCGGCGCGCCACCAGGCCAGCTTGTAGTGCTGGCGTTCCAGCAGCCGGTGCAGCCGTTCCTGGCCTGCCGCCGTCTCCGGGCCGAAGGCGGCCAGCGCCTGGCGCAGCATGGCGGCGCCCTGCGGCAGCGCGGCACAGCGGGCCAGGGCGCGAAACGCCTCCTCCGCCGCGCCACGCGCCGCGTTGCGGTCCCGCGGGCCCTGGCCGATGCGGCTGAAGCCGATGGCCAAGGGCTCCAGCATCGCCGCCCCGGCCGCGCGCAGCACCAGGGCGTAGTGCGGCGGCGAGATCGGGAAGCGATGCTCGAAGTAGCGGGCGAAGATGCGGCCGGTCTCGGCCTCGAAATGCAGCGTCAGGTCGCCGCTGGCCAGCACCTCGCCATAGGGGGCGCCGAGGAAGGGGGCCAGCAGCCGGTTCTGCAGGCTGCGGTCGGGCGGTTCCCAGTCGATGTCGAAGTAGCCGGCGAAGCGGCTTTGCCGGCCCCATTCCAGCACGTCCAGCCACCAGGCGTTGTCGGCGCCGCCCACGCCCATGTGGTTGGGCACGATGTCCAGCACCAGGCCCAGCCCGGCGGTGCGCAGCGCCTGGCTCAAGCGCAGCAGCGCCGGCATGCCGCCCAGTTCGGGGTTGACTTGGTTGTGGTCGACGATGTCGTAGCCATGGCTGGAACCCGGCCGCGCCTTCAGCACCGGGGAGGCATAGACGTGGCTGATGCCGAGCCGCGCCAGGTAGGGCACCACCGCCACCGCGTCGTCCAGGGTGAAGCCGGCGTGGAATTGCAGGCGGCAGGTGGCGCGCGGCGCGGTCATGGCGCCCCGCGCCGGCGGCCGGCGGCGAAGCTGCGGAGCCGCCGCGCCACCACCGGCTGGTCGAGCAGCCCGGCCGCCGGGCCCGGCAGCCGCCGTTGCCAATTGGGGTGGCCGGCCACGGTGCCGGGCAGGTTGGGCTGCTCCTCCAGCCCCAGCGCATCCTCCAGCGGCAGCATGGCCAGGGCGCAGGCGGCGCCGGCCACATGCGCCAGCGCCGCATCCACCACCGGCTGCGGGTCCTCAGGTGCCGGGCCACTGGTAGCCCCGTCGGAGGCCCCGTCGGTGGCCCCGCTGGCCTGCATGGCTTGCCACAGCGCGCCGCGGTCAGCCTGGCGCTGGCGGATCTCCGCCGCCGCCGCCGCCGCCGAGGGGAAGCGATGCAGCGCCTGCCGCCAGGTGATGTCCCGCCCGCGCCACCAGCCGGCCACCGTGGGCAGGTCGTGCGTCGTGGTCAGTGCCACGGCCTCGGGGGACCAGGTGGCCGGCGGCCGGAACTGGCCATCGGCCGCCTGCTCGAACCACAGCACCCGCATGCCGAGGATGCCGGCCGCCGCCATGCGATGGTGAAACCCCTCCGGCAGGGTGCCCAGGTCCTCGCCGATGACGATGCAGCGCTGGCGCTGCGATTCCAGCGCCAGCAACCGCAGCAGGTCCTGCACCGGGTAGCCGAGGTAGACGCCCTGCTCCGCGCTGGCGCCCCGCGGCACCACCCATAGCCGTTGCAGCCCCATGGCATGGTCCAGCCGGATGCCGCCGGCATGGCGCATCGCCGCGCCGAGCAATTCGCGGAAGGCGGTGAAGCCCCCGGCGCGCATCTGCAACGGGCAGAACGCCGTCAGCCCCCAATCCTGCCCCAGTGGCGAGAACACGTCCGGCGGGGCACCGATGCTCAGGCCGCCCACCACCTCCCGCTGGCGCGACCAGGCATGGCTGCCACCACTGTCGGTGCCCACCGCCAGGTCGCAGATCAGCCCCAGCGCCATGCCGGCCTGCCGCGCCTGGTGTTGCGCCGCCCCCTGGGAGGCATCCGCCAGCCATTGGCAGAAGGCATGGAAGGCCACCTCCCGCCCCTGCGCCGCGGCAAAACGCTGCACCCCGGCACCCTGGGGCGAGCGGCAATCCTCCGGCCAGCTTTGCCAGTGCCACAGCGCCGGGTCCTGGCCATGGAAATGCGCATGCAGCGCCTCGAACCGCGCATGTTCCTCCAACGCCGGGGCCGCCTGGGCGCGGAAGGCGAGGAAGCCGGGATGGTCCGCCGCGACCGCGAACAGCCGCCGCAGCCGGGCCAGCTTGCGCGCGGAGGCCGCCGGCCAGTCGATCAGTTCGGGGTCGTCGCCCGCCGGTTCCGCCGCCGGTTCCGCGACCAATGGCCCCAGCGCGGCGGCCGGGTCGGCGTGCAGCACGTTCAGCAGCAACCGGCTGGAAGGGGCATAGGGGCTGTATCGGTTGAGGTCGGCGCTGAACTGGGCATGCACCGGGCTCAGCCCCAGCGCCACCGCACCCAGGCCAGCCGCGGCCTGCGCCAACTCGCCAGCGGCACCGAAATCGCCGATGCCCAGGTCGCCGGGGCGCCGCAGGCCATAAAGCTGCACCGCCAGCGCCCAGGGGGCGCCGGCCTGCCCGGCCCCAGCTTCGGCCCCAGCTTCGGCCAGGCTGAAGCAGCGCGGCGGCGCGGCGGCCAGCAGGCAGTCGCGGGCGCCGACCTCCAGCCGGTGATACCCCGGCACCGCCAGCCCGGGCAGCCGCGCTTCCCCGGCCCAGCCCGGTTCCAACCGGCCCTCGAACGACACGCCGCCTTCCAAGCGCAGCTTGTAGCGCTCGCCCACCTCCATGCCCGGCACGGCCACGCCTTCGGCACCACAGGTCATGGTGAGCAGCGGTGGCAGTCGCCGGGCGGCTTGCGCCAGTTGCGCCTGGGCTTCCTGCATGGCGGCGGCGCCGGCCACCGGCAGGCCCAGCGCCGCCAGCACGGCGCGCAAGGTCTCGGGGGCTACCTGGCGCTGCTGGCCATGCACATCCTGCCAGCTTTGCTGCAGCCCCGCCGCCGCCGCCAGGCTGGCCAGTTCGGCGTCGCTCATCCAGGCCCCTTCATCATCGGTCCATCCAACGGGTCCGGCCGGCCGGGTGTTTCCAGCAGCACCACGCAGCAACGCGGCAGCAGGGTGCCGGTGCCCAGCACGGCGGCGGCACCGGCGATGCTCTCGAACAGCAGCGGGCCGCTCAGCGCGCAGGTGGCGTGGCGGTCCCCCAGGTTGCAGGCGATGCTCAGCACCGCGCCGTCACCCAGGCGCCAGCGCGCCAGCACCGCGGCTTCCCCCACGGCATGGGCGCCGATGGCACGGGCACCAGGCAGCCGCGGCACCAGTTGGGCGTGCCGCAGCGCCAGCAACTGCCGGTACAGCGCCAGCACCGCCGCATGCGGGGGCCGTTCGGCTTCGGCCAGGTCGGGGATGGAGGCGCGGAACGTCGCCTCGGCATTGGGGTCCGGAATGGCATCGCGGCTCGCCGGATCGCGGAACGCGGCGAAGGAGGCGAATTCCCGGCGCCGCCCGGCGGTGACCAGCGGCGCCAAATCGGCATTGTGGTCGGTGAAGAACAGGAAGGGGGCGCTGGCGGCCCATTCCTCCCCCATGAACAGCAGCGGCACCTGGGGCGAGAGCAGCAGCAGCGCGGTGGCGGCGTGCAGGGCCTGCGGCTCCACCAGCGCCGGCAGCCGCTCGCCCAGCGCCCGGTTGCCCACCTGGTCGTGGTTCTGCAGGAACAGCACGAAGGCGGTGGGCGGCAACCCGGCGCTGGGCTCGCCACGCGGCGCCCCCAGGTGCGGGGAAAGCTGGCCCTGGAACAGGAAGCCTTCGGCCAGCACCCGCGCCAGCTTGTCGGCGCCGTCGGCGTGGAAGTCCTGGTAGTAGCCCTCCTGCTCGCCGGTCAGCAGCGGGTGCAGCACGTTGTGGGCGTCGTCGTTCCATTGCGCGTCGAAGCCGCCGGCGGGCCGCAGCAGGCTGGCGGCGTTGCGTTCATTCTCCAGCACCAGATGGATGTGCCGGCCAGGGATTTCGCGCCGGATACGGGCGGCCAGGCTGTGCAGCCAGCTGGCTTCGGCAATGGCATGCACGGCGTCGAACCGCAGCCCGTCGAAGCGGTACTCGTTCAGCCAGAACAGCGCGTTTTCCTCGAAATAGGCGCGCACCGCGGGCTGGCAGAAGTCGATCGCGGCGCCCCAGGGGGTGTGCTGGCCCGGGTTGAAGAAGCGCTTCGCATAGGCGTGCAGGTAGGCGCCATCGGGGCCGAAATGGTTGTAGACCACGTCCAGCAGCACCATCAGGCCGTGGCCATGCGCCGCGTCCACCAGCGCCTTCAGTTCCTCGGGTGAGCCATAGGCCGCGTGCGGCGCATAGGGCAGCACGCCGTCATAGCCCCAGCCCCGTTCGCCGGGAAACGCCGCCACCGGCATCAGTTCCAGCGCCGTCACACCCAATGCCCGCAGCCGCGGCAGGTGGGCCGCCACGCCGGCAAAGCCACCCAGGCAGCCGGCATGCGCCTCGTAGATCACCGCCTCATGCCAGGGGCGGCCTGGCCAGGCCGGGTGCTGCCAGGCATGGGCGGCGGGGTCCACCACCACCGAGGCGTCGTGCACCCCACCGGCCTGGCAACGCGCAGCCGGGTCCGGCACCGCCAGCCCGGGCGCCACCCGGAACCGATAGCGCGCCCCCGCCCCCACCGCGGCCTCGGCGCTGAACCAGCCATCGGCCTCGGGCTGCATCGGCTGCGGTGGCCGCCCTGCCACTTCCAGCACCGGCGCCGCGCCATCCTCTCCGGCATCCGGTGCCCACAGGCGGAAGCGCGTCCGCCCCGGCGCCAGCAGCGTCGCGCCCCAGCTGGTGGGCTGCGCGAAGCGCGTCATGCCAGGCTGGCCACCAGCAGCACCACGCTGTGCGGCGCCAACGGCACCGTCGCGGTGCCCAGCAGTTGCTCGGCGCTTTCCGGCCGGCCGCTGTCCAGCAGCAGGCGCCATTCCAGTGCCGGCGCCGGCAGGGTGAAGTCGTGCTCGCCGCCATCGGCATTCAGCAGCACCAGCATCACTTCCGCCCGGCCATCGGGCAGCGCCACCGCGCGGCGCAGCACCAGGGTGCGGGCCTCGGGTTCATCCCAGGCCTGCGGGCTCATGCCCTGGCCGTGCTGGTCGAACCAGGCGATGTCGCCGATGCCCGGCCGCACCTGCCGCCCACCATGCAGGAACACCGCCGGCCGCAACGCGGCGTGGCGCTGGCGCAGGGCGATGAGCCGGGCGACATACTCCGCCAGCGTCCGGGCCTCCGGCGTGGCGCCCCGCCGCCAGTCGAGCCAGGAGGTCGCGTTGTCCTGGCAATAGGCATTGTTGTTGCCGCCCTGGGTGCGGCTCATCTCGTCCCCGGCCAGCAGCATGGGGGTGCCGGCGGAGACGAACAGCGTGGCCAGCATGGCCCGCTTCAGTGCCAGCCGGGTGGCGTTCACCGCCGGCTCCTCGGTTTCGCCCTCCACCCCGCCATTGCTGGAATGGTTGTCGCCATGGCCGTCGCGGTTGTCCTCGCCATTGGCGGCGTTGTGGCGCTGCTCGTAGGTCACCAGGTCGTGCAGGGTGAAGCCGTCGTGGCTGGCCACGTAGTTCACGCTGGCCCAGGGGCGGCGGCGGCGGCGGTCGAACAGTTCGGCGCTGCCGGAAAGCCGCGCCGCCATCTCGGCCCGCATGCCGGCATCGCCCTTCCAGAACCGACGGGTGGCGTCGCGGTACTTGTCGTTCCATTCGGCGAAGCCAGGCGGGTGGTTGCCCACCTGGTAGCCGCCCGGGCCAATGTCCCAGGGTTCGCTGATGAGCTTGACGCGCGACAGCACCGGGTCCTGCCGCACCGCGTCGAACCAGCCGGAACCAGGGTCGAAGCCGGTGCCCTCCCGCCCCAGGATGGTACCGAGGTCGAAGCGGAAGCCGTCCACGTGGTACTCGGCCACCCAGTAGCGCAGGCTGTCCATCACCATCTGCAGCACCCGGGGGTGCGACAGGTTCAGCGTGTTGCCGGTGCCGGTGTCGTTGATGAGGTAGCGCTCGTCGCCGGGCATCAGGCGGTAGTAGGAAGCGTT
>CANBXZ010000257.1 GCA_947373495.1 Acetobacteraceae bacterium | reverse complement strand
GGCACTTTGAAACCTTCGTCCAGACGCAACTCGCCAGCGGGCGCTACAACAACGCCAGCGAAGTGCTGCGCGATGCGCTGCGGTTGATGGAGGAGCGCGAACGCCGCCTGGCCGCGCTGGATGCCGCCGTGGCTCGGGGCATCGCGGATGCCGAGGCCGGGCGGCTCATGGCCCTGGATGACGCCTGCGATGCGCTGGAGGCCAGCATACGGCAGATCGAGGCCGGGCACGCCTGATGCGGGTGCTGTTCTCGGCCGAGGCGCTGGCCGAGTTGGCAGCGATTGCCGCGTACATCGCCCGCGACAATGCGGGACGGGCACGGAGCTTCGTGCAAGAACTACGAACCGCTGCGCTGCGGTTGGCCACGATGCCGCGGGGCTTCCCGCTGGTGCCGCGCTACGCGCATCTCGGCGTGCGGCGGCGGGCCTTTGGCGACTACCTGATTTTCTATCGCGCGGATGACGAGGCAATCATCATCATCCACGTCCTGCATGGGGCCATGGACCATGAGGCCATCATGGGGAAGGATTAGGCCTACCCGAAGCGCACCGTGCGCTTGGCCGGGCCGCGGTGGTCCAGCAGCATCAGGCCCAGCATCAGCACCACGCCCGCCACGGCGGCGGCGCAACCGGCGAACAGCGGCGGCAGCCGGGCCGGGGCGAAGCTGTCGCCCAGCAGCATGGCACCGAGGCCAAGGAAGGCGAGCAGGGCCAGACCGATCAGGGCGCAGGCAAGGCGTTGCATGGGGGGCTCTCCGTTCCTCACCCTTGAACACCCCGCATCTGGCAGCATCAGGCCCGACAAGGGGCGATTTCGTGGCAACGGCAGCGGGGCATCTGCTGTTTCCTTGGGCATTTTATGGCCCAAGGCGGCAGCAATCGCCCGGGCGGCGGTTGCACCGGGGCCGGGAATGCCGGATCGTCCGCCGCAACCGACGGGACGGGAGATTCTTCATGCGTCGCACCATGTCTGCCTGGGGCCTTGCCCTGATGATGGCCTCTGGCCTGGCCGCCGGGGCCCAGGCCCAAACCGTGGTGGGCGCGGTCGACTCCACCCTGCCGCCGTGGCGCTGCGGCGTTGACGGCACCTTCGCCCCGCACGCCTTCCCGACCATGGATGGCAAGACCCAGGGCTTCCAGGTTGACCTGTACGACGAGATCGGCAAGCGCATGGGCCGCCGGATCGAGATCACCTCGGCCAGCTTTTCCGGCCTGATCCCGGCGCTGAACGCCGGCCGTTACGACTTCCTGTGCGCGCCGACCACGGTGACGCCGGAACGCGCCGCCAGCCTGCTGTTCACCGAAGGCGCGCTGTACACCGAGCTGCAGTTCGGCATCCGCCGTGGCACCGCGCCGATCCGCAGTGAGGAAGACCTGCGCGGCAAGACCATCAGCGTGAACAAGGGCACGCCGTATGAGGCCTGGGTGAACAACAACCGGGAACGGCTGAACCTGACCCTGCTGGCCTTCGACACCCAGCCCGACGCGGTGCAGGCGGTGCTGCAGGGCCGTGCCTATGCCAACCTGTCCGGCAACACGGTCATCAAGTACAGCGCCAGCCGCACGCCGCAGTACATCGCCGACTTCGCCCTGCCCGGCACCCGCTTCCATTGGGCCACGCCGTTCCGCCAGGGCGACGTGGCGGCGCGGGACGCCATGGAGCGCGTGCTGGAATGCATGAAGCAGGACGGCACCGTGGCGCGGCTTTCGCAGAAGTGGTTCGGCCAGGTGCCGAAGCCGGATGACGGCGAGGTGACGATCTTCCCGGGCTTCGGCGTGCCGGGCATGCCGGGCCACGACGCCACCCCGCACACGCTTTCCTGCAGCTGAGCCGCCTGCCCCCGGGCGGGCCGGGCCTGCCGGCCGGCCCGGGTTTGTCTGAATGGCCTTCGCCGGCTGGCGAAGGGTTGGGAGTGATGGCCTGATGGCGATCGTTGAGGCCACCGGCATTCATAAGCATTTCGGCGCCCTGCATGTGCTGAAGGGCGTCGACCTTGTGGTGCATGAGAAGGAGCTGGTCTTCGTCATCGGGCCTTCCGGCTCCGGCAAGTCCACGCTGCTGCGCTGCCTGAACCGGCTGGAGGAACCCTCCGGCGGCAGCATCATCGTGGATGGCGTGGACATGCTCTCGCCCCGCACCGACATCAACAAGGCGCGCCAGCGCATCGGCATGGTGTTCCAGAGCTTCAACCTCTACCCGCACATGACCGCGCTGGGGAACGTGACCCTGGCGCTGCGCAAGGTGCTGAAACTCGGCCGCGCCGAGGCCGAGGAACGCGGCCAGGCAGCGCTGAAGCGGGTGCACCTGGAAGACCGCGCCGACCATTTCCCCGGCCAGCTTTCCGGCGGCCAGCAGCAGCGCGTGGCCATCGCCCGCGCCATTGCGCTGGAGCCGCGGGTGATGCTGTTCGACGAACCGACCAGCGCGCTGGACCCCGAGCTGGTGGGCGGCGTGCTGGAAGCCATGCGGGAGTTGCGGCGGGACGGCATGACCATGGTGGTGGTGAGCCACGAGATGGCCTTCGCCAAGGCCGCCGCCGACCGCGTGGTGTTCATGGCCGATGGCATGATCGTGGAACAGGGCACCCCGGCCGAGGTGTTCGGCAACCCGCAGCACGAACGCACCAGGGCCTTCATCGGCCAGATCGACCGGCACTGAGCCGGTGAGCAACCCCATGACCAACTGGGACCGCTTCGTCGACAGCTTCTTCAACGCCAGGGTGGCGGCGGAATACTTCCCGAAGATCCTGGAAGGCTTCTGGCTCACCATCGTGCTGGCGCTGTGCATCATCGTCACCGGGCTGGTGGCCGGGCTGGGGCTGGCCGTGGTGCGCGCCTTCGCCATCCGGCCGTTGAACCTGCTCATCATCTTCGTGGTGGACCTGTTCCGCGCCCTGCCGCCGCTGGTCATCATCGCGCTGCTGTACTTCGGCCTGCCCGCCGCCGGGCTTTCGATGGACGGCTTCACCTGTGCCTGGCTGGCGCTGGCGGCGGTGCTGATGGCGTTTTCCGAGGAAATCTTCTGGGCCGGCATCACCGCGGTGCCGAAGGGCCAGTGGGAAGCGGCGCGCTCCACCGGCCTCGGCTTCCTGCAGACGCTGCGCCATGTGGTGCTGCCGCAGGCGCTGCGCATGACCATTCCGCCGCTGACCAACCGCACCATCGCCATCACCAAGGGCACCGCCCTGGCCAGCGTGGTCGCGGTGCCGGACATTCTGGGCGCGGCCAATGCCGGGGTTTCCTTCAGCTTCAACCCCACCCCGCTGACCATGGGTGCCGCGGCCTACCTGGTGCTGTTCCTGCCGGTGGTCATCCTGGGCCGCTGGATCGAAACGCGCTTCGCGTGGAAGCGGTAACGGCATGATGACCTGGGACGACTTCATCCTGGCCTTCTTCTCCTGGCAGATCGTCCAGGAAGCCTGGCCGATTCTGTGGGACGGGCTGCAGCGCACCATCCTGATGTCGCTGATGGTGGTGCCGCTGGGCTTCCTCGGCGGCACCATCCTGGCGCTGCTCTCCACCGTGCATACCCGCTGGGTGCGCTGGCCGCTGATGGCCTGGGTGGACACCTTCCGCTCCCTGCCGCCGCTGGTGCTGCTGATCTTCATCTATGCCGGGGTGCCCTTCACCGGGCTGGAGATCAGCGCCTGGGCCGCCGTGGGCATCGGCTTCTTCCTCAACACCGGCAGCTACTACGGCGAAATCCTGCGCGCCGGCATCGAGAGCGTGCCCAAGGGCCAGCAGGAGGCGGCGCGCTCCACCGGCCTCACCCGCTGGCAGACCATGGCCCATATCGTGCTGCCCCAGGCGTTCCGGAACGTGCTGCCGGATTTGATCTCGAACACGCTGGAGGTGGTGAAGCTGACCTCCATCGCCAGCGTGGTGGCACTGCCGGAACTGCTGTTCCAGGCCCGCCAGGCGCAGAGCGTGACCTACAACGCCACGCCCATCGTGGCGGCGGCGGTGATCTATTTCATCCTGCTCTGGCCCATGGTGCGGGTATTGAGCCGGCTGGAGAACAAGGCCCTCGCCGGCAGGCGGTGACTTGCAACACTGCCGGCAGGCGGTAGCAGCCAGCCCCGGCCGGTGGCAAAAGGTGCCACCCGCCGGAGGAAACCACCATGCCGACCACCCGCCGCCTGCTGCTGACCAGCGCGCTTGCTGCCCCGTTGGCCACCCCCGCCATTGCGCAAACCCGCGCCATCACCATCGTGGTGCCCTTCGCCCCCGGTGGCAGCACCGACATCCTCTCCCGCCTGATGGCGGAACGCATGACCGCGCTGCTGGGCAGCCCGGTGCAGGTGGAAAACCGCGCCGGCGGCAATACCATCGTCGGTGGCGAATACGTGGCGCGCGCCCAGCCGGATGGCCACACCATCCTGATGTCCTCCGGCACCACGCTGTCGATCAACCCGCTGGTGGTGCCGAACCTGCCCTACAAGGTCACCGACTTCGCCCCGATCAGCCTGGCCACCACCTACCCCTTCGCCATCGTCGCCCAGAACAACGGCCCGGCCGATGTCGCCGCCTGGATCGCCGCCGCCAAGGCGCGGCCGGGCGCCATGACCTACGGCACCAACGGCCCCACCACGCTGACCAACGTGGCCATGCTGATGGTGCTGGAAAAGCTCGGCATCACCATGCAGGACGTGACCTATCGCGGTGACGCGGCGGCGCTGAACGACTTCGTGGCCGGCAACCTCAACATGCTGGTGGTGGCCGGCGGCACCGCCCTGCCGGTGCGCAACAACCGCCAGGGCAAGCTGCTGGTCTGGACCAGCAAGGAACGCATGCCCTCCACCCCCGAGGTGCCCTGCACCGGGGAGTTCTCCGCCGGGCTGGAGGCGCTGAGCTGGTTCGGCCTGCTGGCCCCGGCCCGCACCCCCGAGACCATGGTGCGCCGCATCCACGGCGCCGCGGTGGAGGCGCTGAAGGATGCCCGCATCAGCGAGCGCATGGCCAATGACGCCAGCACCATCATCGCCAGCACGCCGGAGGAATTCGCCCGGTTCCTGCGCGATCAGGATAGCCAGTGGCGGCCGATTTTGGCCAAGCTGAACGTGCAGAACAACTGAAGCAGATCCCGCCGTTCGGGGGCGCAACCCCGCCGGCACCTGCTTGAACGGGAGGAACCATCATGCCCAGCCGTCGCCACGTGCTTGCCGGCGCCGCCGCGCTCACCCTGGGGGCGCCACGGCTGGCGCGGGCCGCCTGGCCGGCGGACCGGCCGATCGAGGTCATCATCCCCTACCCGCCCGGCGGCGGGGTGGACAGCATGGCCCGGGTGGTGACGGCGGCGGTGGCGCAGCACCTGGAAGGCGCCCGCTTCGTGATGGTGAACAAGCCCGGCGCCGGCGGCCAACTGGGCTTCGAGGCCGGGCAGGCCGCGGCGCCGGATGGCTACACCCTGCTGGCCACCAGCGTGCCGGCGCTGGTGACCTACCCGATCGAGCGCGCCACCCGCTACCGGGTGGAGAACTTCACCTACATCGCCAATGTGGTGGACGACCCGGGCGGCCTGTTCGTGGCCGCCGCCTCGCCCTGGCGCAATGCGGCGGACCTGCTGCGGGCGGCGCGGGAAAAGCCCGGCGAGGTGACCTATGGCACCACCGGCATCGGCTCGGACGACCATCTGCTGGCCATTGCGGTGGAGGAAGCCGCCGGGCTGCGGCCGATGAACCACGCGCCATTCAACGGCAGCGCCCCGCTGCAGACCGCGCTGATGGGCGGCCACCTGCAACTGGGCGCCTTCAACATGAGCGAGGGTCTGGCGCAGCTGCGCGCCGGCACCATCCGCTGCCTGGGCCAGGCCGGCGCCACCCGCTGGGCGCAGACGCCCGAGGTGCCGACGCTGAAGGAACAGGGGCTGGACGTGATCAGCGGCGCGACGCGCGGCATCGCCGCCCCGGGCGGGCTGCCGGCCGAGGTGACGGCCCGGCTGGAAGCCGCCTTCCGCGCCGCCATGGCCGACCCGGCCTTCCTCCGCGACGCCGACAGGGTTGGCCTGCCGCTGGCACCGCAGATCGGCGCCGACTACCGCCGCACCGTGCTGGCCACGGAACAAGACCTGCGCGGCCTGTGGCAGCGCCGGCCCTGGCAGGACAAGTAGGCACCGCTTGGCGCGGGGCGCACCACGCCCCGCGCCAGTTGGCTACCGGATCACATACACATCATAGGTCGGCCCGGCCGGCGGCCGCTGGCCGACGCCCACCGCCACCACGCGGTTCAGCCAGGCCAGCTCGGCGTCGCCGGTTTCGAACTTCACGCTGATGCGGAAGTAGTAGCTGGCCGGGTCCACCTGCTCGCCGCGGCCCAGCGCCGCCAGTA
>CANBXZ010000256.1 GCA_947373495.1 Acetobacteraceae bacterium | reverse complement strand
GCAGGGTGCCCGCACGGCGGCGGCTGCCGGCGGCTGCGTGTTGCTGGACCACGCTGCCTTCCAGCGCGCCGGCGGGCTGGCACCGATCCGCTGCAAGATCATCGACGACTGCAGCCTGGCGGCGCAGATGAAGCGGCAGGGACCGATCTGGCTCGGCCTGACCGAACGGGTGGAGAGCCTGCGGCCGTATGAGGGCGTCGGCGCCATCCGGAAAATGGTGGCGCGCACCGCCTATGCCCAGCTGGGCTACAACCCGCTGCTGTTGCTGGGCATGGTGCTGGCGCTGGCGCTGGTGTTCCTGGCGCCGCCGGCGCTGGCGCTGCTGGCCGCAGGCGCGGCGCGCTGGCTGGGACTGGCCGCCTGTGCCGCCATGGTGCTGGCCTTCACCCCCACGCTGCGGCGCTTCGGCCTGGCGCCGCTGCGTGGCCTGGCGCTGCCGGGCATCGCCCTGACCTACATGCTGTTCACGCTGGACAGCGCCCTGGCCGAATGGCGCGGCCGCGGCGGCATGTGGAAGGGCGAGGCCGGCCCGCGCGCCGACCGCACCGGCTAGAAGGTGATCGCCTGAGGTGCGCTCACCGAAAGGCCTGAATCCCGCGACACATCAATAATCCAGAGCGTGACCGGCGCTTCAGTCAGCGCCGGGCGGGCCTGGGCACGGGTCAAAGCCTCGTGCATCGCCAGCGCAAACGGCAATGCGGAATATTCTCTGCTTTTCTTCCGCGCAATTGCAGAGTATTCTCCGCTTATGCCGAAGCCTGAACCTGCCACGCCCATGGCCGTCGCTGCCATCCACCGGCTGCCGCAGCACCTGACCCGCCGGTTCCAGCAGGTCTGCGACAGCTTGCAGAACGAGGTCTTCGCCCCGCACGACATCGTCGCCTGGCAATTCGCCCTGCTGGTGCAGGTCTATGAGGCCCCCGGCACCGATCGTACCCGACTGGCCGCCGCCATCGGGCGAGACACCAGTTCCGCCGGCCAGGCGCTGGAGTTGTTCCTGGCCCGAGGCTGGGTGGAAAAGCAGGTCTCGCCGGAAGATCGCCGGGCAACGACCTATCGAGTCACCCCGGCCGGGGCGGCCTTCCGCCAAAGCCTGGGGCCGGCCGTGGCCGGGGTGGCGGCGCGGCTGCTGGCGCCGCTCTCGATGGCCGAGGCTTCGAGTTTCCTCGCCCTGCTGGCCCGGCTGGTGGAAGCGCATGAAGCGCATGCCCGGCCCGGCGCCGCCCGCCGCCCACCCCGCCGCCGCACGCCGGCCACCGCGGCCCGGCCAGAAGGAGGAACGCCATGACAGCCTGCCTCACCCTTTCTCGCCGTACCCTGGGCGGCCAAATCCTGGGCGGCCTGCTGCTGGCCGCGCCGGCCCTGGCGCAACCGCAGCCGGCCTGGCCGACACGGCCGGTGCGGCTGCTGAACACCGGCGCCCCGGGGTCGGGCATCGACCTGGTCGCCCGGCTGCTGTCCGAAGGCCTGGCCAGCCGGCTGGGCCAGCCCTTTCCGGTGGAAAACAAGCCCGGCGCCGATGGCATCCTGGCCGGGGAAGCCCATGCCCAGGCACGGCCAGGGGAAAGCCTGCTGCTATGCGGCACCGGCCTCGCCTCCGTGGCGCCGCTGCTGCGCGCCAGCATGCCCTTCGCGGCCGAGGCGCTGGCCCCGGTGGCGACCACGGGGCGGGAGTTCATGGTCCTGGTGGTGCCAGGCAACCAGCCGGTGCCGGACCTGCCGGCGCTGCTGGCCCAGGCCCGCGCCCGGCCGGGCGACCTGGCCTGGTTCGCCGTGGCCGGGCTGCCCGACCTGGCCTTCCGGCTTTTCCTGCGCGACCAGGGGCTGGACATGACCCATGTGGCCTATCGTGCTTCGCCGCCCGCGGCGCTGGACCTGGCGGCCGGGCGCATCCACGCCGCGCTGCTGCCGCTGACCCCGGTGAAGGCACTGCTGCAGGAAGGCCGGCTGCGTGCGCTGGCGGTGGCCAGCCGGCGCCGGGCGCCAGACCTGCCGCAGGTGCCCACCACGGCGGAAGCCGGCTTCCCCGGCCTGCTGGCGGAATCGGTCATCGGCCTGTTCGGCTGGCCCGGCCTGGCAGCGGCCGGGCGGCAAGCCCTGGCGGCCACGGCCGGCGCGGTGCTGGCGGAGCCGGCCACCGCCAGCCGGATGCTGGCCGCCGGCATCCTGCCGGCACCGGATGGCCCGGCCGCCCTGGCCGAGGTGGTGGCCAGCCAACAGGCCCAGGCACGCACCGCCATGGCCGCGGTGGGGCTGCACCCCGGCTGAGCAGCGACCCCCCGGCCACAGTAAGGCATTAAACCGCTGCCATTTTGTCACACCCACCTTCGCAACCCGCCGCGAAGCCGGTAATCCAAGGCGCTTGAGAGACCGCCCGTCGCCCCTCGCCAGGGTGGCGCCGGGCCGGTCGCACAGGAAGCCCCAGCCTTGTCGACCATGCCGGACCTCGCTTCGCTCGCCCTGCGCCCCGGTTCCGCCCGCAGCCTGCACCCCGCCGCCCAACTGGCGGAGGGCGCACTGGATGCCGCCGTGGACCAGGCCGCCCGCCACCTGCTGGGCCATCAGCGCGCCGATGGCCATTGGGTGTTCGAGTTGGAGGCGGATGCCACCATCCCGGCCGAGTTCGTCATGCTGAAGCGCTTCTTCGGCAAGGTCGAGGCGGAGCGGGAAGCCCGCATCGGCCGCTACCTGCGCCGGCTGCAGGCACTGGAAGCCCCCACCGCCGGCGGCGGCTGGCCGCTGTTCCACCAGGGGCCGATCGACATCTCCTGTTCGGTGAAGGCGTATTTCGCGCTGCGGCTGATCGGCGACGCCGCCGAGGCACCGCACATGGTCCGCGCCCGGGACGCGATCCTGGCCGCCGGCGGGGCGGAAAAGAGCAACGTCTTCACCCGCGCCACGCTGGCGCTGTTCGGCCAGGTGCCCTGGGTGGCGGTGCCGGCCATGCCGCCGGAGTTGTGCCTGCTGCCACGCTGGTTCCCGTTCCACCTCTCCAAGGTCAGCTACTGGGCGCGCACCGTGCTGGTGCCGCTGACCGTGGTGATGGCGCGCCGGCCGCTGCCGCTGGCGCCGCTGGGGGTGACGCTGGACGAGTTGTTCAGCACCCCACCCCATGCGGTGAAGGAATGGCCCGCTGGCCCACACGCGGCGGAGCCGTGGAAGACCCTGTTCGCCGTGCTGGACAAGGGGCTGCACCGCATCCACCACCTGTTCCCGCGCACCGCCCGCCGCCGGGCGGAGATGTGGGCCGAACGCTTCGTGACCGAACGGCTGAACGGCGAGGACGGGCTGGGCGGCATCTACCCGGCCATGGCCAATGCCATCTGGATGTACCATTGCCTGGGCGTGCCGGCCGACGACATCCGCCTGCAGACCGCCTGGGCCAGCGTGGAAAAGCTGGTGGTCGACCGGGCCGGGGACGAGGTTTCCGGCGAAACCTACGTGCAGCCCTGCCTGTCCCCGGTATGGGACACGGCGCTGGCCAGCCACGCCCTGCTGGAAGCCGGTGGCGCGGCCGCCGAGGGCGCCGTGGCGCAGGGGCTGGACTGGCTGCTGGGCCGCCAGATCACCAAGGTGAAGGGCGACTGGGCCTGGGCGCGGCCCGGCGTGCCGCCCGGCGGCTGGGCCTTCCAGTACTGGAACGACCACTACCCGGACGTGGACGACACCGCCGTGGTGGTGCTGGCGCTCGACCGCGCCCGCAAGCAGGCCGGCTACGCCACGCCGGCGGCCGAGGGCTCGATGGACCTGGCCACCCAGTGGGTGGTCGGCATGCAGTCCAAGGGCGGCGGCTGGGGCGCCTTCGACGCCGACAACAACTATCACTACCTGAACAGCATTCCCTTCGCCGACCACGGTGCGCTGCTGGACCCGCCCACCGCCGATGTCTCCGGCCGCTGCCTGGCCATGCTGGCGCAGATGGGCCAGGGCCAGGACAACCCGGTGGTGAAGCAGGCGGTGGACTACCTGCTGGCGGAACAGGAAGCCGATGGCAGCTGGTATGGCCGCTGGGGCGTCAACTACGTCTATGGCACCTGGTCGGCGCTGACCGCGCTGAACGCCGCCGGGCTGCCGCCGGAACACCCGGCCATGGCGCGCGGCGCCGCCTGGCTGAAGCGGGCACAGAACGCCGATGGCGGCTGGGGCGAGGACGGCTTCACCTATCCGCGCAAGGGCGGCACGGCGGCGGATGCGGACCTGGTGATGGGCGCCTCCACCGCCAGCCAGACCGCCTGGGCGCTGCTGGCGCTGATGGCGGCCGGCCAGGCCGAGGACCCGGCGGTGGAACGCGGCGCCGCCTGGCTGGTGGCGCGCCAGGCCGCCGATGGCGGCTGGCCGGAGGAAGACTATACCGGCACCGGTTTCCCGCGGGTGTTCTACCTGCGCTACCACGGCTATGCGCGGATCTTCCCGCTCTGGGCGCTGGCGCGGCTGCGCAACCTGAAGCGCAGCAACACCAAGGACGTGGCCTGGGGGCTGTAACCCCCAGGGGAGCCCGGCA
This sequence comes from Acetobacteraceae bacterium, assembly GCA_947373495.1. Taxonomy (GTDB): domain Bacteria; phylum Pseudomonadota; class Alphaproteobacteria; order Acetobacterales; family Acetobacteraceae; genus CAIMOR01. The sequence continues at coordinate 1,837 of CANBXZ010000256.1, read as the reverse complement.
GCGGCCCGCCCTACTTCTTCCGCCAGATCCCCGGCCGCACGCCCACCACGTTGATGAGGCCGAAGGCGGTGATGCCGGCGGCGACGCCCAGCAGGTTGCCTTCCAGCCCCATGCCGGCTGCCTCGGCCAGCCACCAGCCACCGCCCACCGCCACGGCGATGCGGGTGAAGCCGGCCATCACCGGGTGGCCCATGCGGGCGGCGCCGATGGAGGCGAAGTACAGCGCCATGCCGCCGCCGAAGAACGGCATGGCCGGGCCGACGATGCGCAGCGCCCGGGTCGCAATCTCCTGCACCGCCGGGTCATGGGAAAAGAAGCTGGCGGTCGCGGCCGGGAAGGCGCTGACCAGCAGCGCCACCGGCACCGTCACGCCCAGCGCCATGAAGGTGCCCACCCAGGCGGTGCGCCGCGCCAGGGGCCAGTCCCCGGCGCCCACCGCGCGGCCGACCAGCGCGGTCAGCGCCGCGCCCACCCCGAAGGCCAGCGGGATCATCAGGAATTCCAGCCGGGCGGAAACGCCATAGGCGGCCACCGCGGCGGCGCCCTGCGCCTTGATCTGCGCCGTCACCAGGATGGTGGTGAGGTTGGAGATGCTGGCCATCATGCAGGCCACCAGGCCGACTGACAGGATCTTCCAGAACAGCCCCAGCTGCACCGGCCCGAGCAGCACCGGGGTGAAGCCGGCGCCACCGCGCAGCACGGTCAGGCACATGGAAATGGCGCCGCCGGTCATCGCCAGGGCGAAGGCCAGGCCCAGCCCGGCCAGCCCCATGCCCAGCGGTTCCATCAGCAGGAAGGCCATGGGCGGGTAGCTGAGCCAGGCGAAGATCTGGGTGCGGCTGGCCAGCGCATGCTTGCCGCCGCCGCGCAGCACGCTGGCCAGCACGTTGGAAAGCCAGGCCGGAATGGCGCCGGCGCCGAAGGTCCAGGCGGCATAGCTGGCCGCCGCGGCGGCAGCCTCCGGCCCGCCCACCAGCCCCAGCACCGCATGCGGGAAGATGGCCAGCGGAATGATGAACAGCAGCGCGAAGACCAGCGCGATCACCACCGCATGGCGCACCAGGGCGGAGGCTTCCTCGGGCCGCTTCGCCCCCAGCGCGCGGGCCACGGCGGAGGAAACCCCGCCGCCCATCGCCCCGGCCGACATCATGCCCAGCAGCAGGCTGAACGGCAGCACCACGGCCCAGCCGGCCAGCGCCGTGGTGCCCTGGCGCGCCGCCAGCCAGGTTTCCGCCAGCATGCAGGCGGATTGCAGGGCGGAACTCAGCGTGGTCGGCGCCGCCAGCGCCAGGATGCGGCGCGCCAGCACGCCCCGGCTGGGCGGTGGCGCCAAGGTTGCGGCGGCGGTGGAGCCGTCAGGCATCGGGTTCGTCCTTTGGGGCAAAGCGGGCGCGAATGGCGCTGCCGGCGCCCGGGCCGGGCAGCACGCGCACCTGTTCGGGCATGAGGGGTTGGCCATTGCTGGCCAGCACCGGCGGGGCGGCGACCTCGCGCCCGGTGGCGCGTTCCTCCAGCCGGATCAGCGGGCCGCGCTCATCCGTCATCCAGCGGTCGCCCCAGCGCTTCAGCGCCAGGAAGGCGGGGAAGAAATCGCGGCCCTTTTCAGTGATGCGATAGCCGCCGGCCTGCGGCAGCTTTTCCAGCACGCCATGCTGCACCAGGGACCGCAGCCGGGCAGCCAGGATGTTCGGCGCAATGCCGAGGTTGCGTTCGAACTCGTCGAACCGGGTGGCGCCGTAGAAGGCTTCCCGCAGCACCAGGATCGACCAGCGTTCCCCCACCACCGCCATGGTGCGGGCAACGGGGCAGCGCATGGCGGCGAAATCGGTGCGAGGGG
>CANBXZ010000255.1 GCA_947373495.1 Acetobacteraceae bacterium | reverse complement strand
TCATGCCCTGGCCCATGGTCACGCCGGCCGGCGGCTCGGCATAGCCAACGAGCAGCGCATTGATGTACTGCGCGCCGTGTTCCCGGGCCTTGGTGATCACCGAAAGGTCGGGCGGGGCGGCACCGTTGTTGGCCGCACGGGCCGCCGCTTCGTTGGCGAAGGGGCTGCGGAAGCGGTCGGAGGCCCGGCCCGGCCGCTCGAACATCTGGCCTTCGTCGTTCGGGCCATCATTCACCGTGACGGTGGCGGCGATGGCACGCACCTCGGCCTCGGACAGGCCGAGTTCGAGCAGGTGGCGGTAGCTCAGCAGCCGCATGCTGTGGCAGGCCGAGCAGACTTCCTTGTAGACCTGGAAGCCACGCTGGGCGGCCGCCCGGTCGAAGGTGCCGAAGACGCCTTCGAAGTGGAAGTGGGCGTGCGGCATGGCGGCTTCACCGCCAGAGGCCAGCGCCGGGGCCACGGCGGGCCCCGCCGCCATGGCGCCGAGAAGAGCGAACGCCCGAAGCGCAGAGCGGAACATCAGGCCTTCTCCATCGGCTTGGTCATGGCGCCGGCGGGCAGCGGACCACCGCCACGCAGGACCGGCTTGGCAATGCTTTCCGGCAACGGCAGCGGCCGCTCCAGCCGGCCGAGCAGCGGCAGGATCACCAGGAAGTAGGCGAAGTAGTACAGGGTGGCCAGGCGCGACAGCACCACATAGATGCCCTCGGGCGGCTTGCCACCGCAGTACATCAGCACCACGAAGGCCACGCCCCACAGCATCAGCGCCCACTTGGCGATCGGGCGGAAGCGCATGGAACGCACCGGGGAGGTGTCCAGCCAGGGCAGGATGAACCAGACCAGGATGGAGCCGAACATCAGCACCACGCCGCCCAGCTTGTCCGGCACCGCGCGCAGGATGGCGTAGTACGGCAGGAAGTACCATTCCGGCACGATGTGCGTCGGCGTCACCAGCGGGTTGGCCGGGATGTAGTTGGCCGGGTCACCCAGGTAGTTCGGCGCGAAGAACACCAGGCCAGCGAACACCATGAAGTAGACCACGATGCCGACGCTGTCCTTGGCCGTGTAGTACGGGTGGAACGGCACGGTGTCCTGCGGGGTCTTCACGTCGATGCCCAGCGGGTTGTTGGAACCCGTGATGTGCAGCGCGGCCACGTGCAGGAAGACCACGCCGAAGATCACGAAGGGCAGCAGGAAGTGCAGGCTGAAGAACCGGTTCAGGGTGGGGTTGTCCACGCTGAAGCCGCCCCACAGCAGGGTCACGATGCTGTCGCCCACATAGGGGAAGGCGCTGAACAGGTTGGTGATGACGGTGGCGCCCCAGAAGGACATCTGGCCCCAGGGCAGCACGTAGCCCATGAAGGCCGTCGCCATCATCAGCAGGAAGATGACCACGCCGATCATCCACAGCAGCTCCCGCGGCGCCTTGTAGGAGCCGTAGTACATGCCGCGCCAGATGTGGATGTAGACCACGATGAAGAACATGCTGGCGCCGTTGGCGTGCACGTAGCGGAACAGCCAGCCATAGTTCACGTCGCGCATGATGCGCTCGACGCTGTCGAAGGCCATGGTGACATGCGGCGTGTAGTGCATCGCCAGGAAGATGCCGGTGGCGATCATGATCATGAGATTGATCATGGCCAGGGCGCCGAAGTTCCAGAAGTAGTTGAAGTTCTTCGGAGTCGGGAAGGTCCCGTACTCCTTCTGCATCATGGTGAAGATCGGCATCCGGGAATCGACCCAACGGATGACCGGGTTCTTGAACTCGCTGTTGTGCAGGCCGATGGACATGGCGGGCGTTCCTCAGCCGATCCGGATCTGGGTGTCGGACGTGAATGCGTAGGTCGGCACCGCCAGGTTGGCCGGTGCCGGGCCCTTACGGATACGTCCGGAGGTGTCGTAGTGGCTGCCGTGGCAGGGGCAGAACCACCCATTGTACTCACCGCGCGGGTCGGTGGGCTTCTGGCCCAGCGGCACGCAGCCCAGGTGGGTGCAGACGCCAACCACCACCAGCCACTGCTGCTTGCCGGCCTTGGTGCGGGCGCTGTCGGCCTGCGGGTCCCGCAGTTCGCCCATGTCCACCTTCGCCGCGGCCTCGATCTCGGCCGGGGTACGGTGGCGCACGAACACCGGCTTGCCGCGCCACATCAGGGTCACGGCGGCACCGGCAGGGATCGCCCCGATCTCGGCCTCGGTGGTGGAAAGCGCCAGCACGTCGCGCGCCGGGTTCATCGAACTGATGAAGGGCCAGGCCATGGCACCGGCACCGATCGCGGCAAAGCCGCCCGTCACCAGTATCAGGAAGTCGCGCTTGGTGGTGCCGTCAGCGTGGTGTTCACCCGCTGCATGAGGCGCCCCTGCGGGCGCCAGGTTGTCGGCCATGCCTCTTCGTCCCTCATCCCGGCCCAGCCAGCCCGGAGTGGGATGGGCGAAGGCCGAACCTGTAAGCCTGCGTGCGGAAAGAGCCCCGGGCCATACGTGACCCTGCGCTGCCCCTTCCGCGCCGTCGCGCATATAACGGCAGGCATGGGAGGGTGGCAATCCGCTGCGCCGAAAGGCATGTAGGGGCATGCCGCAGAATGTCACCGATAATCCGACCCAACCGGTCAACCTTACCGCCGACCCGGCCTCCCATCCGCTGGCCGCGCCGGCCCAGGCCTGGTTCGAGGCGCTGCGCGACCACCTGTGCGCCGCCTTCGAGGCGATCGAGGATACCGGCCCCGGCGAAGGCCCCCCGGGGCGCTTCGAACGCCAGCCCTGGCAACGCCCTGGCGGCGGTGGCGGGGTAATGAGCGTGATGCGCGGCCGGGTGTTCGAGAAGGTGGGCGTCAACGTTTCCACCGTGCATGGCGAGTTCAGCCCGGAATTCCGCGGCAATATCCCGGGCGCCGAGGCCGACCCGCGCTTCATGGCCACCGGGGTTTCGCTGGTGGCGCACCTGCGCAGCCCCCGCGTGCCGGCGGCGCATTTCAACACCCGATTCATCTGCACCAGCCGCGCCTGGTTCGGCGGCGGCGGCGATATCACCCCCATGGCGCTGACCGCCCCCGAGTCGCTGGCCGACGCGGCCCAGTTCCACGCCGCCTTCCAGGCCGCCTGCGACCGCCACGACCCGGACTACTACCCGCGCTTTAAAAAGTGGTGCGACGAATATTTCTTCCTGCCCCACCGCAATGAGGCCCGCGGCCTGGGCGGCATCTTCTTCGACTGGCTGGGCGACCGCACCCCGGGCCATGGCGCCGAGGCGGATTTCGAGTTCGTCAAGGATGTCGGCCTGGCCTTCCTGGAAGCCTACCCCGCCATCATCCGCCAGCGCATGGCGGAACCCTTCACCGCGGCCGAACGCGAGCACCAGTTGATGCGCCGCGGCCGCTACGTGGAGTTCAACCTGCTGCACGACCGCGGCACGCTGTTCGGCCTGAAGACCGGCGGCAATGTCGAAGCCATATTGATGAGCATGCCGCCGGAGGCGAAATGGCCATGAAAGCCGTATTCTACGACACCAATGGCACCTCCGAGGTGCTGCGCTTCGGCGACCTGCCCACCCCCACGCCGGCCGCCGGCGAGGTGCTGGTGCGCGTCGCCGCCTCGGGCGTGAACCCTTCCGACTGGAAGACCCGGCTCGGCAGCGCCCGCAAGATGGCCTTCCCCCGCGTCATTCCGCACAGCGACGGCGCCGGGGTGATCGAGGCGGTGGGCGAGGGTGTGGACCACGGCCGCATCGGCCAGCGGGTGTGGATATGGAACGGCCAGTGGAAGCGCCCCTTCGGCACCGCGGCCGACTACATCGCCCTGCCCGCCATCCAGGCGGTGCCACTGCCGGAAAGCACCAGCTTCGAGGCCGGCGCCTGCCTGGGCATTCCGGCGCTGACCGCGCTGCACGGCCTGCTGACCGATGGCGGCTGCGCCGGCCAGCGCGTGCTGGTCACCGGTGGTGCCGGCTCGGTCGGGCACTACGCCATCCAGATGGCGCGGCTGCTGGGCGCGGCGCAGGTGCTGGCCACGGTGAGTGGGCCGGCCAAGGCGGCCCACGCCATGGCCGCCGGCGCCGACGCCTGCATCAATTACCGCGACGAGAACCTGGTGGAGCGCATCGCCGCGCTGACCGGCGGCGCCGGGGTGGACCGGGTGGTGGAAGTGGACATGGCCGGCAATGGCCGCCTGCTGCACCAGATCTGCGCCCATGGCGCCATCGTGGCCGGCTATGGCAGCAACACGCAGGAAGCCATCTTCCCGTTCTCGCCCACCATCTCCAAGGGCATCGGGGTGCGCTTCTATATTGTGTATGAGCTGACGGCGGCCCAGCGCGCCATCGCGGTGGGGGCGCTGACGCCCTGGCTGGCGCGCGGCATGCTGCACCACGCCGTGGCCGCCACCCTGCCGCTGGCCGAATGCGCCCGCGCGCATGACGAGGTGCAGGCCGGCCGCCACATGGGCAATGTGGTGCTGGTGGGCTGAAGCCGGCCTAGCGGGCCGCCGGCGGGATCAAACCGGCAGGTCGCCCGGTGGTTTGAGCGCGTGCAGCACGAAGGCGCTGCGCGTGGTCTTCACCCCGGGCATGCGGGCCAGCGCCTTCAGGGCGAAATCGGCATAGCTGTCCAGGTCCGCCGCCAGAATATGCAGCATGTAGTCCATGTCGCCGCTCATGGCGTAGGCGGCCAGCACTTCCGGCCGGGTGGCCAGGGCCTTGTGGAACGCCTCCACCACCTCCTCGGCATGGGAGGTCAGCGCCACCTGCACGAAGACCTGCAACGAAAGCCCCAGCCGCGCCGGGTCCAGCACCGCGGCGTAGCGCGCCACCACACCAGTATCCTCCAGCCGCTTCAGCCGGCGCTGGCAGGGCGTGGCGGAAAGCCCAATCTCCTCCGCCAGGGCCACCACCGGCAGCCGGCCGTCACGCTGCAGGGCGCGCAGCATGCGGCGGTCGATAGCGTCGAGCACAACCTCAGGTTTTGTCATTTCTGAAACTATAGGAATTATTCGTCCAAATTATGCGAAATTTTGTCTGTTTTCAACATAATTTTCGCTTGCAAGGCGATTCATCCCCATGCCGCGCCACAACCCCTGCGAGCATTCGCCGAATTGAGGTAATTTCGCCAAGATTCACTGAATTACGCGGATAATTCACTCAATCAAAACCAAAACGGTTATGTATTTAGCTGCTTCCGCTCCATATCCTACCTTTGGTGGCGGATAGCCCCAGCGTTGTCCCTCCCCATGGCGAGTTCGCCTCCGCGCGCCCTGCCACACCTCCACCGCCCTGCAGGCATGCAAAAGCGCCGCCCGGCCATGCTGCCGGGCGGTTCGCGCCACACCTGCCTGCGCCAGCCAGGCCGGCGGGTTATTCCAGGGCGATATTGCGCTCGCGGATCAGGTCGCCCCACTTGGCGCCTTCCGCCACCACCTGGGCCGGCCAGGCCTCGGCGCTGCCCACCTGCGGGAACATGCTGGCGTTGCGCAGCTTCTCCAGCACCTCCGGGTGGCGCATCGCCGCCGCCATGGCGTCGTGCAGCCGGCGCAGCACCGGCTCCGGCGTGCCGGCCGGGGCCAGCAGCGCGAAGTCGGAGGAACATTCATACCCGGCGAAGGCGGCGCCGCTTTCGGCAATGGTCGGCACGCTGGGCGCCAGCGGGTTGCGCCCGGTGGAGGAAACGCCAATGGCCACGATGTCGCCGTTGGCCATCAGTGGCAGCGCGGTCACCGCATCCACGAAGGCCATCTGCACTTCGCCGGCGATCAACGCCTGCACCGCCGGGGCGCCGCCGCGATAGGTCACGTTCTGCACCTGCGCCCCGGCCATGCGCAGGAACAGCTCGGTCGCCAGGTGGGCGCTGCTGCCGGCGCCGGAGGAAGCGTAGCTCAGCTTGCCCGGCTCGGCCTTGGCGCGGGCGACGAAGCTGGCGATGTCGGGCGTGCCCAGGCGCTTGCTGACGCAGAGGAAGATCGGCGTGGTCGCCACCTTGCCGATGCCGGCGAAGCTGGTGGCGTCGTCGTAGCCGCGCTGCGGAAACAGGTGCCGCGCCATGGCATAGGTGGAGTTCACCCCCAGCAGCAGGGTGTAGCCATCCGCCCGCGCCCGCGCCACCGAGGCATGGCCCACGGTGCCGGAGGCGCCCGGGCGGTTATCCACCACCATGTTGCCATTCAACTCGCGGCTCATCTGCTGCGCCAGCACCCGGCCCATGAAATCGGTGGAACCACCCGGCGCCCAGCTGACCACCAGGGTGATGCCGCGGTCCGGATACTGGCCCTGCGCCGTGGCCGGCCCGGCCAACAGGGCGGCACCAAGGCCAACGGCAAACTGGCGACGCGTAACGGGCATGTTGGATCCTCCCCGGGAATGCTTCTCATTTCTGTACCAATTGGTACATT
>CANBXZ010000254.1 GCA_947373495.1 Acetobacteraceae bacterium | reverse complement strand
GGCCATGGCCGGCGGCAGGCCGGCGGTGATGGAAAAGCCGAACCAGTTGGTGGACTGCGCCTGGGCGAAGCCGGCTTCGGCGAAGGTCGGCACCTCGGGCATGGTGCTGGCGCGCGTCGCTTCCGTGGTGGCCAGCGCCCGCAGCCGGCCGCCGCGCAGGTGGGGCAGGGCGATGGGCAGGCTTTCCATCAGCGCCGGAATCTGGCCGCCGATGGTATCCGTTATCGCCGGGGCGCTGCCGCGATAGGGCACATGGGTCAGGTCCACCCCGGCGGCGCGGGCCAGCAACTGGCCGCACAGGTGGTTCATGGTGCCATTGCCGCCGGTGCCGTAGCTCAGCCCGCCGCGCTGCTTCGCCTCGGCCACGAACTCCGCCAGGGTGCGGGCCGGGAAGTCGTTGTTCACGCACAGCACGCTGGGGAAGGTGCCCACCAGCGCCACATGCTCGAAGTCCCGCAACGGGTCGTAGGGCACGCTGGCGTAGAGCACCGGGCCAATGCCATGCGACGCGGCCGAGGACATCAGCACCATGTGGGCGTCGCCGCGGGCCTTGGCCAGCAGGTCGGCGCCCACCAGGCCGCCGGCGCCGCCGCGGTTTTCCGGCACCACCGGTTGGCCCAATTTGGTGCCGATGCTGTCGCACAGCGCGCGGGAGAGTGTGTCCGCCGCGCCGCCGGGCGGGAAGTTGATGATCCAGCGCACCGGGCGGTCCGGCCAGGCGGCCTGGGCAGCGGTGGGGGTGGGCAGCAGCGCGGGGGCGGCCAGCAGGGTGGAGAGCACGGTACGGCGAAGCATGGGGGGTCCTCAGTCGGCGGGCGTGATGTTGGCGGCGCGCACCAGGTCGGTCCAGCGCTGCCGGTCGGCGGCGGCATAGGCGTTGAAGGCGGCGCGGTCGCCGCCCAGCGGCAGCATGCCCTGCGCCGCCAGCCGGGCCTGGAAGGCCGGCCTGGCCACCGCCGTCGCCAGCGCCGCGTTCAGCCGCAGCAGCGCGGCTTCCGGCGTGGCGGCGGGGGCGTACAGGCCATACCAGTTCAACGCCTCATACCCCGGCACGCCGGCCTCCGCCACGGTCGGCACCTCCGGCAGGGTCGGGTTGCGGGCGGTGGTGGAAACCGCCAGCGCGCGGATGCGCCCCCCCTGGATGTGCGGCAGCGCGGTGGGCAGCGTGTCCATCATCATCTGGATCCGCCCGGCGATCAGGTCCTGCATCGCCAGGGCGGTGCCGCGATAGGGCACATGCTGCAACTCGATGCCCGCGAGTTGCGCAAGCAGCGCCCCGGCCAGGTGGGTGGAGGCGCCGATGCCGGCGCTGCCATAGGTCACCGTGCCGGGCCGCGCCTTGGCCAGGGCGATGAACGCGGCCAGGCTGCGGGCGGGCAGGTCGGCCGGTACCACCATCACCGCGGGCACGCCGGCCACCGGCCCCACCGGGGCCAGGTCGGCGATCGGGTCGAAGGCCAGCTTCTGCAGGGCGGGGTTGGTGGCGTGGGTGGCCTGGCTGCCCATCAGCAGGGTCAGGCCGTCCGGCCGGGCGCGCACCACGGCCTCGGTGCCCACGCTGCCGCCGGCGCCGGTGCGGTTTTCCACCACCACCTGCTGGCCGAGCAGGGGCGACAATTCCTCCGCCACCATGCGGGCGATGAGGTCGCTGGCACCGCCGGCGGCGAAGGGCGCCACCAGGCGGATACTGCGTTCGGGCTGCCATTGCGCGGCAGCCGGAAAGGGCGCGAGAAGGGCGAGGAGGGTGCGGCGCGACAGGGTCATGCCGCGCTGCGCAGCAAGACCCATGCCGGTGCCGGCGGGGTGACTGGCCCGGCGCTTCAGGCCGGGGCGCTACGCCGGCGCATCGCAGAGGTAGCGCTTCAGGTGATAGGGCTGCGCCGCCAGGCCGGGGCAGAAGCTGGCCACCACCGGCTCCAGCAACTCGTACAGGTTCTTGGTCTCGGCGTTCAGCGCCTCCAGCCGTTCGCGCGCGGCCTCAGCCTCCATCGCCAGGCGGCGCAGGTCGATGGTGGTGTGGCGGCCATCCTTGAACACCAGGCGGCCGCCGATCATCACGTGCTTCACCCCGGTGCCGTCTTCCGTGTGCACCAGCTGGTTCACGCTCCAGTTGTGCGGAATCCAGTTCAGGCTGTTGAGGTCGAGGAAGACGATGTCCGCCTTCTTGCCCACCGCGATCTCGCCGATGTCCTTGAAGCCCAGCGCCTGGGCGCTGCCCTTGGTGGCGGCGGCGTAGATCTCCTCCACGCTGGCCCAGAAGCGCGGGTCCGGCGTCTGCACCTTGCTGAGCATGGAGGCGTAGCGCATCGCCTCGTACATGTTCTGGTTGTCGGCGCAGTTGGCGCCATCGGTGCCGATGCCCACGTTCACCCCGGCATCCACCGCCTGGCGGAAGCGGAACATGCCATTGCCCAGGCGCATGTTGCTGCCCGGGTTATGCGCCAGGGAGGCACCATGGTCCGCCATGCGCTTCAGGTCGTCATCGTCCAGCCACACCGCGTGCGCAGCGGTGAAGTCCGGCCCCAGCAGGCCCAGGCTGTCCAGGTGGGACACCAGGGTCTTGCCGTAGCGCTTCAGCCCCACCACCGCCTGCACCTTGCTTTCGCCCACATGGCTGTGCAGCGCCACGCCATGGTCCCGCGCCAGCTTGCCGCAGGCGCACATGAAGGCATCGGCGCAATGCAGCGGAATGGTCGGCGCCACGGCGAAGCGGATGTCGGCGCTGTTCCACTTCCAGTGCTTCAGCGCGCCTTCCATGGCGCCGATGGTGTCGTGCCAGGGCTTCAGCCGCAGCTTGTCCACCCGGGCCTGCAAGGCTTCCGGCAGGGCGCCGTACAGGCCGGGAATGGCCTCGTACATCGTGCGGTCGGCCACCATGGGGGCGATGACGGCGCGCATGCCCAACTCGTCATAGGCCTCGGCCACCGCGTCCATGCCTTCACGCGACGGCAGCGGGAATTCGTAGAACAGGTCGTAGGCCGCGGTGCAGCCCTTGGCCACCATCTCGGCGGCGACGATCTGCGTGGTCAGCTTCTTGTCCGCCAAGGCGCGGTTGCCGCTGATCCAGGGCGCCGCGGCCAGCAGCAGCTCCAGCGTCCACTTGTCGCCCTGGCCCTTGGCCAGGCCGCCATGGGCATGGGTATGGGCGTTGATCAGGCCGGGGTGGATCAGCGTGTCCGCCGCCTCCATCACCTGCGCGCCGGGCGGCACCGGCAGGTTCACGCCGATGGCGGCGATGATGCCGTCGGTCACCAGCACGTCGGTGGCTTCGGCGCGGCGCCGGGCCGGGTCGGCCAGGCGGGCGCCCTTGATGAGCACGTGGCCGGGTTGGTTCTGCGCCATTGGCGTCTTTCCCCTACATGCCGGGGGGCGGTTGGTCCGCCCCGCTGGACCATGGAAACAGCAGCTTTTCCGCCAGGCTCACCACCTGGAACAACACGATGCCCATCGCCGCCAGCACCAGCACCGCGCCGAAGGCCAGGGGCGTCTTGAAGAAGGCCATGCTGGTCTGGATCAGGTAGCCCAGCCCGGCATCGGCGCCGACGAACTCCGCCACCACCGCGCCCACCACCGCCAGCGCCGCCGCCACCTTCAGCCCGCCGAACACGAAGGGCACCGCGAAGGGCAGCCTGATCCGCGTCAGTTCCTGCAGCTTCGAGGCACGGCAGGAACGGCCAAGCTCGATCAGTTCCGGTGGCGTGGCCAGCAGCCCGGCGACGGTGCCGACCACCAGCGGGAAGAACGCCACCAGGAAGGTGACGATGACGCGCGGCAGCTCATTCGCCCCCAGCGCCACGATGAGGATGGGCGCCAGCGCCACCTTGGGAATGGACTGCGTCACCACCAGCAGCGGGTAGATCGCCGCCGAGATCGCCGGCGAGGCGGCGATGACCATGGCCAGCGGCAGGGAGATCGCCACCGAGGCCAGGAAGCCCCACATCACCGTGCCCAGCGTGGCCAGCGTATGCCGCAGCAGGTTCGGCCATACCGCGTAGCTCTGCGCCCAGATCGCGCTGGGGGAGGGCAGGATGAACTCGCGGATGGGGATGAAGCGGCAGGCGGCTTCCCAGCCCAGCAGCAGCACCACCAGCACCAGCAGGGAAGGCAGGGCGCTACGCCGCACGGGGCAGCCTTTCGCCATAGATCAACGCCCGGATGCGCTGCGCCGCGGCCTGGAATTCCGGCAGGGCTTCCTGGCCGAAGCCACGCGGGCGGGGCAGGTTCACCGGCACGATCTCCGCCACCCGGCCGGGGCGGGGCGACATCACCACCACCCGGTCGGCCAGCAGCACCGCCTCGCTGATGCTGTGGGTCACGAACACCACGGCCATCTGCAGGCCGGACCAGATCCGCAGCAGCTCCAGGCTCATCTCCTCCCGCGTCAGCGCGTCCAGCGCGCCGAAGGGTTCGTCCATCAGCAGCACGCGCGGCTGTTGCAGCAGCGCGCGGCAGATCGCGACCCGCTGCTGCATGCCGCCCGAAAGCTCCCTCGGCAGCCGATGCTCGAAGCCGGCCAGCCCGGCGGTGGCCAGCAGCGCGCGGGCACGGGCCTCGGTGTCGCCGGCCGCCTGCTTCATCAGCCGCAGCGGAAAGGTGACGTTGCGCAGCACATCCGCCCAGGGCAGCAGCGTGGGCGCCTGGAACACCATGGCGGTATCCGCGCGCGGGCCCACCACCGGCGTGCCGGCCAGCACCACCTGGCCGCTGCTCGGCGGCACCAGCCCGGCCACCAGCCGCAGCAGCGTCGACTTGCCGCAGCCGGAAGCGCCGACGATGGCGACGAACTCGCCCGGCGCCACGTGCAGCGACACGTCGCGCAGGGCTTCCACGTCGCCGCGGGCGAAGCGCTTGCCCACGCCCTCCAGCCGGATCACGGCAGCAGGCTCGTGTCCAGCGCCTGGGCGGGGTTCCAGGCCGGGTCGAGCTGCTGGCTTTCCGCCACCACGCGCCAGGTGGTGGCCAGGCGGTCCGGCGCGGCGCGGCCCAGGCCGGTTTGCCGCTGGTGGTCGTTGAACACGAAGCCCATCACCGCGCGCAGGCTGCCCTCGCAGTCGTCCTGTTCCACTTCCGGGTTGGCGCGCACATGCAGCCGGCAGGCTTCGGCCTGGTTGGCGTTGCTCCAGGTCAGGGACTGGTGGGCCCCGCGCAGGAAGCGGCGCACCAGGTCGGGGTTGCGGCTGATCGTCTCATCCGTGGCCAGCAGCGTGGCGGCGTAGATGGCGAAGCCGGTCTCGACGAAGGGCAGCACCACGATCTCCTCGCCCGCCCGCTGCGCCGCCTTGTTGGTGTAGTACCAATGGATGGAATAGAACGGCGAGGCGTCCACCCGCCGGCTGATCAGCATGGCCGCCATGGCCGAGGCATCGGTGTTGACCCAGGTGATGCGCTCGGGGTCGGTGCCGGCGCGGCGGGCCACTTCGGGGAAGTACAGCCGGTGGCTGTTGCCCGGCGTGATGCTGATGCGCTTGCCTTCCAGGCCGCGGAAGGTGGTGATGCCGGAGGAGCGCAGCACGAACAGCGAATGCGGCGAATGGGTATAGGTGATCGACAGCGTCTTCACCGGCACGTTCTGCCGCGCCCGCGCCGTCAGCACCGCACCCAGGTCGGCCACGCCGAACATCGCGGCGCCGGCGGCCACCTTGTTCACCGTGTCGCCGCTGCCATAGCCGCGGGTGATCGAAAGCTCGATGCCGTTCTGCCGCCAGAAGCCCTGGGCCAGCCCGGCATACCAGGCGGCGTGTTCGCCACTGGCCAGCCAGTCCAACTGGAACAGCGCGCGATCCGGCACGGCGGCGGGCGCCGCGGCCGGTGCCGCGGTCTGGGCCTGGGCGGGGTGAAGGGCGGACCATGCAAGCGCGCAAAGCCCGGCCAGAATGCACGTGCGTGCCATCGGCGGTCTCCCATTCGGTGAGGTTTCACCGCGCGCAGCATTTCCTGACAGCAAGGGAACGACATTTCCCCGGCTTGCGCAAGCCGCGCCGCTTGGCCAGGGTGCCGCGCAAAGGACCGGGGAATTACCCCGAGGGGAAACGCCAATGCATCGCCGTTCGCTGCTGCTTGCCTCGCCCGCCCTGCTGTTGGCCGCGCGTGCCGGGGCCCAGGGATTGCCGGACCGTACCATCACCGTGGTGGTGCCCTATCCCGCCGGCGGGCCGACCGATGCGGTGGCCCGGCTGGTGGCCGAGGCGATGTCGCGCGACCTGGCGCCCGATGGCGTGCCGGGCGTGGTGGTGGAGAATGTCAGCGGCGCCGGCGGCACCATCGGCACCGCGCGGGTGGCGCAGGCGCGGCCCGATGGCAGCGTCATCCTGATGCACCACCTGGGCCATGCCGCCAGCGCCACGCTGTACCGCAAGCTGCCCTATGACGTGGAGGCC
>CANBXZ010000253.1 GCA_947373495.1 Acetobacteraceae bacterium | reverse complement strand
CTCACCAAGATCCTGGTCGGTTTCCCCGCCGGTGGCAGCGCCGATATCGTCGCCCGGCTGCTGGCGGAGCGGTTGCGGGGCAGCTACGCCGCCAATGTCATCGTGGAGAACCGCCCCGGCGCTTCCGGCCGGCTGGCGGTGGAGGCGCTGAAGGCGGCGGAGCCGGACGGCACCACGCTGCTGCTCACCGCCAGTTCCATGCTGTCGCTGCTGCCGCACATCTACCCGGCCAGCACCCGCTACGACAGCTTCGCCGATGTCATCCCGGTCTGCGCCGCGGGCGAGTTCCCGCAGGGCATGGCGGTGGGGCCACGCGCCGGCATGGCCACCAACCTGGCGGACTTCCTGGCCTGGGGCCGCACCCAGCCGGAGATCACCTATGGCAGCCCTTCCGCCGGCACCACGCTGCATTTCCTCGGCATCCAGTTCGCCAAGGCGGCGGGGCTCAGGATGACGCATGTGCCCTACCGTGGCAGCAGCCCGGCGGTGCAGGACCTGGTGGCCGGCATCACCGGCGCGAGTTTCCACCCGATGGTGGACCTGGTGGGCCAGGCGGAAGGCGGGCGGATCAGCCTGGTGGCCACCTCGGCGCCGCGGCGGCTGGAGCGCTTCCCGCAGGTGCCCACCTTCGCCGAGCAGGGCTTCCCGCAACTGACCGGCAGCGAATGGTTCGGCGTGTTCCTGCCCGCCCGCACCCCGGCCGGCACGGTGGTGGAACTGAACCAGGCCCTGCAGCGCATCGCCGCCATGGCGGAGTACCGCGAGGCGCTGGCCCGGCTTATCATGACCCCGCGCCCCAGCAGCCCGGCCGAATTCGGCGCCGTGCTGAAGGCGGATTGGGATCGCTGGGCGATGGTGGTGCGGGACAGCGGCTTCAAGCCGGAAGACTGACCGGCGCGGCCACAGGCATCGGGTTGAACAGGCAGGAGCCAGGCACATGGCGGCAAAAGGTGACTATCCGCTGGAAGGCCGCGAACTCATCGCGCAGTCCAACGGCTTGCGCATGCAGGTCCTCACCCTGGCGCCGGGGCAGGAGGTGCCCTGGCACTGGCATACCGAGGTGACGGACACCTTCTTCTGCATGGAGGGACCGATGGTGGTGGAAACCCGGTCCCCCACCAGCACCACCGTGCTGCAACCGGGGCAGATGCATGCGGTGCCGGCGCGGTGCGCGCACCGGGTCACCGGGCGGGGCGGCGGGCGGGCCAAATTCGCCATTCTGCAAGGGGTTGGCAGCTACGACTTCATGCCGGTGGGCTGAACCGGGGCGCCCGCCGGGCCAGCCGCGGCAACTTCCCCCCTTGCTTCGGCGGCCCGGCTTCGCCTAGGGTTCCGCATCATGACCCCGTGCGCGCCCTTTGCCAGCCTGTTGCCCGGCCTTTCGGCCGGTGCCGGCGCGCGCGCGCTTCCTGGCCTTCTGCTGCTTCGACTTACCCGCCCCTGGGCGTGAAGCCCGGCTGACCGCCGGCATCGCACTCAGGGGAAGCTGAGGCTGCGCCTACGCGCAGAATGCAGACCAGGGTCAAACGCAGAAACGCTAAGGAACGCCTCCATGGCCATCAATCACCCCAGCTTCGGCACGCTGGACGAAAACCGCGTCATCTTCTTCGACACCACGCTGCGCGACGGCGAGCAGAGCCCCGGCTTCTCCATGAACCTGGAGGAGAAGCTGCGCATGGCGGAAGCCCTGGCCGAACTGGGCGTGGACGTGATGGAAGCCGGCTTCGCCATCGCCAGCCCGGGCGATTTCGAAAGCGTGCAGGCCATTGCCCGCAAGTTCAGCAAGTCCGGCCCCGTGGTGGCCAGCCTGGGCCGCTGCAACCCGGCCGACATCCTGAAATCCGCCGAGGCGCTGAAGCCGGCGGCGCGCAAGCGCATCCACATCGTGCTGGCCACCAGCGACCTGCACATGCGGGTGAAGCTGAACATGTCGCGCGAGGACGTGCTGCAACTGACGCATGACAGCGTGACGCTGAGCCGCAACCACGCCGAGGACGTGGAATGGTCCGCCGAGGATGGCAGCCGTTCCGACCCGGACTTCCTGTGCCGCTGCGTCGAAGTCGCCATTCGCGCCGGCGCCACCACCATCAACATTCCGGACACGGTGGGCTATTCGCTGCCGGCCGACATGGGCGCCATCTTCGCCGACCTGCGGGCGCGGGTGCCGGGCATCGACAAGGTGGTGCTGTCCGCCCACAACCACAACGACCTGGGGCTGGGCGTGGCGAATACGCTGGCCGCGATCCAGGCCGGGGCGCGCCAGGTGGAAGTGACCATCAACGGCATCGGCGAACGCGCCGGCAATGCCAGCCTGGAAGAAGTGGCCATGGCGCTGCGCACGCGCCACGACGTGCTGAAGTACGGCAACAACATCGTCACCACGAATATCCTGAAGACCAGCAAGCTGCTGGCCACCATCACCGGCTTCGACGTGCAGCCGAACAAGGCCATCGTCGGCCGCAACGCCTTCGCGCATGAAAGCGGCATCCACCAGGATGGCGTGCTGAAGGACCGCACGACGTATGAGATCATGACGCCGGAAAGCGTCGGCTGGTCCAACTCCTCGCTGGTGCTGGGCAAGCATTCCGGCCGCGCCGCGTTCAAGGACAAGCTGAAGGCGCTGGGCTACGACGCCATCGGCGACAACCAGATGAACGACGCCTTCCGCCGCTTCAAGGTCATCGCCGACCTGAAGAAGGTGGTCTACGACGAGGACGTGGCCGCGCTGGTGGATGAGGAGTTCCGCCAGAACGACAGCGTGAAGCTGACCGCGCTGACGGTGGTGGCCGGCATGGGCCCGAAGCCGATGGCGACGCTGACACTGGACGTGGACGGCGAGGTGCATGAGGGCATCGCCCAGGGCGACGGCGCGGTGGATGCCACCTTCAAGGCGCTGCAGCAGGCCTTCCCGCATGAAGCCGAACTGAAGCTGTTCAGCGTGCAGGCCATCACCGAAGGCAGCGACGCCCAGGCCCGGGTGACCGTGCGGCTGGAGGAGAAGGGCAAGCTGGTGGACGGCCAGGGCGCCGACCCCGACACCATCGTGGCCGCGGCGCGCGCCTATGTGCACGCGCTGAACAAGCTGGTGGTCAAGCGCGCCCGCACGGCACCGGCCGCGCTCAGCGCCTGAAGCTGCAAGGGGGGCGCGGGCCCCCCTTATTGCTTGTGGCCGGCCTTGTCCTGCTCGATCAACTTCAGCAGTTCGTCGGGCACCGGCTCCTGCGCCACCGCGTCATACAACTGGTGCAGGCCGCGGTTGAGCCATAGCTCGAATGCCTGGTCCACGCCGCCGCGGGGGCGCGGCGGCTGGCTCAAGCTTCGCTTGACGGGCTTGTCGCCCCGGCTGTCTGGTCCCTGCGCCATGCTGCCCGCCGCCCCGGACGGCGCGACAAGCGACGCCTGCCGCGCCGCCGCCTCGCTCATTGACATGGCACCTTATACCTCGGCGCGGGTTTCGCCAGCGTCTTGCAACCACAGGCTTTGCGCCGCGGCCACCGCGGGGGCGTGGCGTTCCTCCCCCATCAGCCAGGTCTGCAATTGGCGCCGGGCGCGGAACACGCGGCTTTTGGCGGTGCCCACGGCGCAGCCGGTGGCCTCGGCCACCTCCTCATAGGAAAGCCCCTGCAGCACCACCATGAACAGCGCCTCGCGCTGGTCGCTGGGCAGGCGGTTCAGCGCCACGCCCAACTCCTTCAAGATCAGCCGGTCCTCATGCGCGCCGCTGACCGCGAAGGCCGAACTCGGCAGGTCCTCGATGTCGGTGGTCTCGCGTTGCTTGCGCAGCGTGCTGATGAAGCGGTTGCGCAGGATGCGATGCATCCAGGCGGCGAAGTTGGTGCCGGGGGTGAAGCTGTTCTGCGCCGCCAGCGCATTGGCCACCGCATCCTGCACCAGGTCCTCGGCGGCGGCGCGGTTGCGGGTCAGCGCCAGCGCCTGCACCCGCAGCTTCGGCAGCAGCGCGATCAGCGCCTGGTGGAATACCCGTTGTGCCTCGCGCTGTTCCTCCGGCGTCAGCGGTGCGCGCACCTGCACCACCACCTCTTCCTCATCCAGCAGCTCGTCCGGCGACATGTCTTCCAGTGTCGTCATGGCCCGCATTCCCCTCGGTTGCTGGAAACAGATGATCGCCGCGGCGCCGAGGTTGCATCGCGCCGGCGTTACCCGGACACAGCACCGAGAGCGGTGGCCAGCTGGCGCCGCGCCCGCGACACGCGCGCCTTCATGGTGCCCAGCGGCACGCCGCACACCGTGGCGGCTTCCTCCAGCGAAAGCCCTTGCGCGCCCACCAGCAGCAACGCCTCGCGCAGCAGTGGCGGCAGCGTGGCCAACTGGCGTTGCAGGTCGCGCATCGCGCCCGGGGTTTCCTGCAACGGCGGTGCCGGCGCGGGGGAAATGCTGTCCCGCAGCCGCGCCGCCTCACGCTTGCGCAACCGCAGCTGTTCATGAAAGGCGTTGCGCAGCACCGCCAGGCACCAGGCGCGCAGGTTCACCCCCGCGCTGCGGCCATCCAACGTGCGCAGGCTGCGCAGCACCGCTTCCTGCACCAGGTCATCGGCTTCCGCCCGTGAACCGGCGAGGTAGCGAGCGAAGGCGCGAAGCTCCGGCAACAATGCCGCGAGCGCGTTGCGCAATGCCTGGTCCGTGGCTTGTTCCTGCACGCTGCCCTGCATATCAACATCCAGGCGGCAGCGCGAAGCCGAAGCGACAGGTTGGGATGAACACCGCATGAGCGAGCCAGCATGACAGAGACCGACCGCGCCGCGCTGCTGCGCGCGCTGCCCTATGCGCGGCGCTACGCCCGCGCGCTGGTCGGCAGCCAGCCGCGGGGTGACGCCTTGGTGGCGGAAGCCCTGCGCGCCGCCCTGGCCGCGCCGCTGCCGGCGGCGGAGCAGGCGCTGCGCGTCGCGCTCTACGCCGCGATCAGTGATGTGGCGCCGCGCGCGGCGCCGAGCAGCGGCATGACCGCGCTGCAACGCATGCTGCTGCTGCTGACCGCGCTGGAGGAGTTGCCGCTGGCCGCTGCCGCCGCCGCGCTTCGCCTGCACGTGGATGTGGCGGAGGCCGAATTGCGTGCCGCGCGCGACATGCTGCGTGCCGGTGCCGCCGCGCGCGTTCTCATCATCGAGGACGAGCCGATCATCGCACTGGACATCCAGGAGCTGGTGGAGCGTTGCGGCCACAGCGTTGTCGGCATTGCCGCCACCGAACAGGAAGCGGTGGAGATCGCCCGGCGCAGCCCGCCCACGCTGGTGCTGGCCGACATCAACCTGGGCGCCGGTGGCGATGGCGCCAACGCGGTGGCGCGCATCCTGCGCCATGTCGCGGTGCCGGTGATCTTCGTGACCGCCTATCCGGAACGGCTGCTGACCGGGGAGGTGATGGAGCCCGCCTTCGTCATCACCAAGCCGTTCGAGCCCACCACGCTGGCGGTGGCAACCTACCAGGCGGTCACCCACGGCCTGCGCCCGTTGTAGTGCAGCCGCTCCGGTTGCTTTGAGGGAACCTCCGCCCGCGCTGGCGTTCTGCTGAGGCAACGCAACCTGCGGGTGGACGCCATGCTCTATTGGACCCTCATCTTCCTCGTCATCGCGCTGGTCGCCGGGCTGTTCGGCTTCGGCGGCATCGCCTCGGCTTCCGCCGGCATCGCCAAGATCCTGTTCGCCATCTTCCTCGTGCTGTTCCTGTTGTCGCTCATCTTCGGGGTGGCGCGCGGGGCGTGATGCGGCGTCGCGCCGCGCTGGTGCTGCCGGTGGCCCTGCCGCTGCTGCTGGCCGGCGCCGCCCGGGCGGCGGAGTTCTGGTTCGACCCGACCCAGCTGCCTTCCTTCACCGGCACGGTGGAACGCTACCTGGCCAATCCGCAGGGCGGCAGCGACGCGCTGCTGTTCCGGGAAGGGCCGCAGGTGGTGTTCCCGCCCGATGTCGCCGCCGCGGTGCGCCAGGTGGCGCCGGTGGGGCGCGGCATCGTGGTGTGGGGCATCCGCGCCCGCTCGGCGCCGGTGATCACCATGCTGGCCTTCGCCCCGGCGGCGGATGCGGTGCCGACGCTGGTGGACCGCTTCTATTGGCGCGCCGACCGCCAGCCCCCGCCCGGCCGCACGCTGGACGTGGCCGGCACGGTGCGGGCGCCGTTCTATGAAAGCCAGGGCCAGGTGGTGGGCGCCATCCTGGAGGATGGCACCGTGGTGATGCTGCCGCCCGGCACCGCCGAAGCGCATCGGGACCTGTTGAAGCCCGGCGCCCGGCTGGCGGCCAGCGGCAGCGGCAGCGAAGGCCCGCAAGGCCGCGCCCTGCTGGCCAGCCGCATCGGAGAGCGGCCGGAGGCGCTGCGCCCGGTGGCCCCGCCGGCGCCCGCCCGCTGACCATGAGTGAGGGCAATGACCAGGGCTTCCTGCCTCGCCTGCG
>CANBXZ010000252.1 GCA_947373495.1 Acetobacteraceae bacterium | reverse complement strand
AGCCGCACGGCAGGCTGCCCACCACCATGTCGGCGCCGGTGTAGATCGCCACCACCCCCGGCATGGCCAGGGCCGCCGCGGTGTCGATGCCCCGCAGCGCCGCATGGGCATGCGGGCTGCGCAGCATCACCGCGTGGGTCTGGTTCGGGCGGTTGATGTCGTCGGTGTACTGGCCCCGGCCGGACAGGAAGCGCAGGTCTTCCTTGCGCTTCGGGCTGGCACCGATGCCTTCGAATACCACAGGCGCATTCATGGCGCGGCCTCCCCTGGTGTTATTGGCGCTGGCGGGGTCTTTGCCCCGCTTCGGGCCTTATTCGGCGGCGTGGGCGGGGGCGAGGGTGGCGGAACGGCCGTGCATGACCTCCTGCGCCGCGCCGATGGCCTTCACGATGTTGTGGTAGCCGGTGCAACGGCACAGGTTGCCTTCCAGCCCTTCCCGAATCTCGTGCTCGGTCAGGCCCTGGGGGTGCTTCTCCACCAGGTCGATGGCGCTCATCACCATGCCCGGGGTGCAGAAGCCGCATTGCAGCGCGTGGTATTCGCGGAAGGCCTCCTGCATCGGGTGCAGGGTGCCATCGGCCTTGGCCAAGCCCTCGATGGTGGTGATGCTGGCACCCTCAGCCTGCAGGGCCAGGGTGGTGCAACTCTTCACGCTGTCGCCGTTCATCTGCACCACGCAGGCCCCGCACTGGCTGGTATCGCAGCCCACATGGGTGCCGGTGAGGCGCAGCTTTTCGCGCAGCAGTTCCACCAGCAGCGTGCGGCCCTCCACCTCGACGGTGTGGGTCTTGCCGTTCACGGTCAACGTCACCTGCGGCATGCCGCTTCTCCCCCGATTGGTTCCGGATGTGCGGCCAGCCCGGCCGCGCGTGAATGGAAAGTCGCCCTCCGCCTGCCTTCCGTCAAGCAGAACGGCAGCAGGAAAGTTTCAGCGCCGCTGGGCCGCGCTGGTTGGCGGCACGCTGGCCGGCCGAGACGCGGCGGTGGGCGCGGCGGCGGCGAGGGGAATCAGGCGCTTGCGGCCACGGCTGAACAGCATCAGCAGCCCCAGCACCAGGCTGCCCAGCGGCCACAGCACCCAGAGCGAGCCGATGGCCATGGCGCCCAGCATGCCGGCGCCCATGGCCACGCTGGGGTCCTCGGCATTCACGAAGGGCGCGATGAAGGCGCAGGTGCCCAGCATGGCCACCATGGCCAGCACCTGGAAGGTCCAGAACAGGGACTTGAAGATACGGCCGAAAGGTCCGCGAGCCTCGCGGACCTCCAGCATCGTCGGTTCGGCCATGGCCGCGGGTTCCGGAAGCGTCAGGCGGGAAGTATCGCCTTACCGACCTCCCCGGCCAATGGATTCTCGGAATCCGGCCGGTCGTGCAGGTGGCAGGCGGCCAGGTGCCCGCCGGCCAGGGTGCGCAGCGGCGGTTCTTCCTGCCGGCAGCGGTCGAAGGCGTAGGGGCAGCGGGTGTGGAAGCGGCAGCCCTTCGGCGGGTTGATCGGGCTGGGCACGTCGCCCTTCAGGATCACCCGCTGCCGGGCGGCGCCCGGTTCCGGCACCGGCACGGCGGAGAGCAGCGCCTGGGTATAGGGGTGCTTGGGCGCGGCGAAGAGGTCGCGCTTCTTCGCCACCTCGACGATCTTGCCCAGGTACATCACCGCCACCCGGTGCGTCATGTGCTCCACGATCGCCAGGTCGTGGCTGATGAACAGCAGCGCCAGCCCCAATTCCCGCTGCAGGTCCTGCAACAGGTTGACGATCTGCGCCTTCACCGAAACGTCGAGCGCGGAGACCGCCTCGTCGCAGATGATGAGGTCCGGCTCGGCCGCCAGGGCGCGGGCGATGCCGATGCGCTGGCGCTGGCCGCCGGAGAACTCATGCGGCCAGCGGTTGATCGCGTCCCGCGGCAGCTGGACCTTGTCCATCAGCTTGGCCAGGCGGTCATCCAGGTCGCGGCTGTTCTTGGCCAGGCCGAAGTTGCGGATCGGCTCGGCCAGGATGTCCTTCACCCGCATGCGCGGGTTCAGCGAACTGAACGGGTCCTGGAACACCACCTGCATGCGCCGGCGCATCGGCCGCAGGCTGGCGGCGGGCATGTCGTCGATCCGCTTGCCATCCAGCACCACCTGCCCGGCGGTCAGGTCGAACAGGCGCAGCAGCGCCTTGCCCACGGTGGACTTGCCGCAGCCGGATTCGCCCACCAGCGACAGGGTCTCGCCCTTGGCGATGCTGAAGGAAACGCCATCCACCGCGTAGACATGGCCGGTGACACCGCCCAGCAGGCCACCACGCAGCGGGAAGTGCTTCTTCAGGTCGATGACTTCAAGCAGCGCAGTCATGCGGCAAGCGCCCCTTCCTTTTCGGCGTAGTGGCAGGCGGCCCAATGGGCTTCCGCCTTCATCTCCAGCGCCGGCGCCGCCTTGATGCAGAAATCGGTCGCCTTGGGGCAGCGGCTGGCGAAGACGCAGCCGGGGATCTTGTTCTTCAGGCTGGGCACCAGGCCGGGGATTTCCGCCAACCGGGTTTCCGTGCCGGACAGCGAGGAACCCAGCTTCGGCACCGCGCCCAGCAACCCCTGGGTGTAGGGGTGGCGCGGGTTGCGGAACAGGTCCACGACCGAGGCTTCCTCCACCTTGCGGCCGGCGTACATCACCACCACCCGCTCCGCCACTTCCGCCACCACGCCAAGGTCGTGGGTGATGAGGACGATGGCGGCGCCGACGCGGTGCTTCAGGTCGCGCATCAGGTCCAGGATCTGCGCCTGGATGGTCACGTCCAGCGCCGTCGTCGGCTCATCCGCGATCAGCAGCTTCGGGTTGCAGGCCAGCGCCATGGCGATCATCACGCGCTGGCGCATGCCGCCGGAAAGCTGGTGCGGATATTCCCGCACCCGCCGCCGGGCTTCCGGAATGCCGACCAGGTTCAGCATCTCGATCGATCGTTCCTCGGCCTGATGGGCCGAAAGCCCCTGGTGCAGCCGCAACGTCTCGCCGATCTGCCGGCCCACGGTCAGCACCGGGTTCAGGCTGGTCATCGGTTCCTGGAAGATCATGCTGATATCGTTGCCGCGGATCTTCCGCATCTCCGGCTCGGAATAGTCCAGCAGGTTCTTGCCCTGGAAGCGGATGGCGCCGGCGATCTTGCCCGGCGGTTCCGGGATCAACCGCAGGATGGACATGGCGGTGACGGACTTGCCGCAGCCGCTTTCGCCCACGATCGCCAGGGTTTCACCGGCGTTGACGTGGAAGGAAACCCCATCCACCGCGCGGTTCACGCCATCCGGCGTGCGGAAATGCGTCTGTAGGTTTTCAACTTCAAGCAGCGCCATGGTCCTACAGCCTTTTCGCCATGCGCGGGTCCAGCGCGTCGCGGAGACCATCACCCAGCAGGTTCACGGCCAGCACGGTGACGGAGAGGAAGATGGCGGGGAAGAACACGATGTAGGGCTTCACCTGCCACAGCGCCCGGCCCTCGGCCATGATGTTGCCCCAGGACGGGATGATCGGCGGCGTGCCGGCCCCGATGAAGGACAGGATGGCCTCGGTGATCATCGCGCTGGCGCAGATATACGTGGCCTGCACGGTGATGGGCGCCAGCGTGTTCGGCAGGATGTGCCGCCAGATGATGACCGGGGTGCGGGTGCCGCACGCCACCGCCGCATCCACATAGGGCTGTTCCCGCAGGGACAGCACCACGCCGCGCACCAGGCGCGAGACGCGCGGGATTTCCGCGATGGTGATGGCGATGATGACGTTCTGCACGCTGCCGCGGGTCAGCGCCATCAGCGCGATGGCCAGCAGGATGGGCGGGATGCTCATCATGCCGTCCATCACGCGCATGACCAGCGCGTCGGCCCAGCGCACGAAGCCGGAAGTAAGGCCGATGGTCAGGCCGATGATGCTGGCCAGCACCGCGACCGAGAAGCCCACCAGCATGGAAACCCGGGCGCCGTACAGCACGCGGGAATAGACGTCCCGGCCCAGCATGTCGGAGCCGAACCAGTACATCGCCGAAGGCTCCCGCGTGCGCCGGGCCGGGGCCAGGGCGGTGGGGTCCACCGTCCACAGCAGCGGCGCCGCCACCGCGACGAACAGCATCAGCAGCAGCAGGAAGCCGCCGATGGCGATGGTGGGGTTCTTGCGCAGGTAGCCGATGAATCCGCGCCGCGGCTTGATCGCCGGCAGCACGTCGGGCAGCGGCGCGGCGATCGCCGCGCGCTGCTCAATGGTTGCGGTGCTCAATACCGGATCCTCGGGTCGAACAGGGTGTAGAGCAGGTCGATCAACAGGTTCACCAGCACGTAGATGAAGCTGAACAGCAGCACCACGCCCTGGATCACCGGGTAGTCACGCCGCAGGATCGCATCCACCGTCAGCCGGCCGAGGCCGGGAATGGCGAAGACGCTTTCCGTCACCACCGCGCCACCGATCAGCAGCGCCATGCCGATGCCGATGACGGTGACGATGGGCACCGCGGCGTTCTTCAGCGCATGCAGGAACAGGATGCTGCGCTGGTCCACGCCCTTGGCCTTGGCGGTACGGATGTAGTCCTGTTGCAGCACCTCAAGCATGGTCGCCCGGGTGATGCGGGCGATCAGCGCGATGTAGACGCCGCCCAGCGCGATGGCCGGCAGCACCAGGTTCCGCAGCCAGGGGAAGAAGCCTTCCTTGAAGGCGGTGTAGCCCTGCACCGGCAGCCAATCCAACTCCAGCGCAAAGACATAGGCCAGCACATAGCCCACGACGAAGACCGGCACCGAAAAGCCCAGCACCGCGAAGCCCATGACGCAGCGGTCCACCCAGGTGCCATGCTTCCAGGCGGCCACCACGCCCATCGGCACCGCGATGGACACCGCCAGGATCAGCGTCAGCACCATCAGCGACAGCGTCGGTTCCACCCGCTGCTTGATCATGGTGGTGACCGGCAGGTTGGTGAAGATCGACACCCCCATGTCGCCATTCAGGATGTTCCATACCCATTCGCCGAAGCGAACCAGGAAGGGGCGGTCAAGCCCCAGGCTCTGGCGGATGCGTTCCACGTCCTGCGGCGTCGCCTGGTCACCGGCGATGACCGCGGCCGGGTCACCCGGGGCGATGTAGAGCAGGCTGAAGACGAACAGCGCGACCACCGCCATCACGGGGATGGTCGCGATCACTCGCCTGATGATGTAAGCGAACATGCGTTATGGGACCTTCAGGACTTCGAAACGCCCCAGAAGAAGGGCAAGGGGCCCTTGCCCACGCCGGAGATGTTGCTGCGCCACGCCTGGTACTGCAGGAAGAAGCCGGTCGGCGCGAAGGTGACGTTCTCCATGCCGGCGCGGTTCAGCCGGCGGATCGCGGCCTTCTCGGCGTCGAGGTCGGGTGCCTCGAACCATTCGGTCACCGCGGTTTCCACCGAGGGGATGTTCGGCCAGCCGAACCAGGCGTTGTCGCCATTGGCGCGGCAGGCGATGTAGACGGCGGGGTTGATGCAGTCGGCGCCGGCATGCCAGCTGTGGAACATGCTCCAGCCGCCCTGGCCCACCGGGTTCTTCATGGCGCGGCGCTGGCCGGTGGTGCCCCAGTCGGTGGCGACATAATCCACGTTGAAGCCGATGCGCTTCAGCAGGTCGGCGGTGACATCGCCCTGCGCCTTGGTGATGGGCTGGTCCTGCGCCACCACGCAGGTCACCGGGGTGCCGGCATAGCCGCTTTCGGCCAGCAGGCGCTTGGCCAGGTCCATGTTGCGCGGGCCCTTCAGCAGGTCGCCGCCTTCTTCCGTGTACAGCGGCGTGCCGGGGGTGAAGAAGCCCGGCAGCGGCTTCCACAGCGCGTTGTCGTCGCCCACCAGGGCGCGCATGTAGTCTTCCTGGCTCAGCGCCGCCAGCACCGCCTGCCGCGCCTTCAGGCTGTTGAACGGCGTGGTCAGGTGGTTCATGCGGAAGGTGCCGACATTGCCCAGCGGGTCGGCGATGTCCACGCGCACGTTGCGGTTGCGGCGCAGCTGCGGCACCAGGTCGGTGATGGGGTTTTCCCACCAGTCCACTTCACCGTTCTGCAACGCGGCGGAAGCCGTGGCCGGGTCCGGCATCACGATCCACTCGATCCGGTCGACCATGATGCGCTTGCCGCCGGCCAGCCAGCTGCTGGCTTCCTCGCGCGGCTTGTAGTCGGCGAACTTGGCGAACACGGCCTTGGCGCCGGGCACCCATTCGTCCTTCACGAAGCGCATCGGGCCGGAGCCGACATACTCGTCGATCTGCTTGAACGGGTCGGTGACGGCGATGCGTTCCGGCATGATGAACGCCATCGGCGTGCTGTTCTTGCCCAGCGCCATCAGCATCTTCGGGTAGGGGCGCGTCAGCACCCAGCGCACGGTCAGGTCGTCAACCGCGACCAGTTCCTGCTGCAGGGCCTTGATCATCAGGCCCATCG
>CANBXZ010000251.1 GCA_947373495.1 Acetobacteraceae bacterium | reverse complement strand
TGCTCACCGGGGATCAGGGAGTGATGGACGAGCAGGGCTGGTTCCGCTTCGTCGGCCGGGATGACGACGTGATCACCTCGGCCGGCTATCGCATCGGCCCCGGTGAGATCGAGGATTGCCTGCTGCGTCATCCTGGCGTGGCCCTGGTCGCGGTGGTGGGCCTGCCGGACCCGCTGCGGACCGAGGCGGTGACCGCCGTGGTGGTGCCGACCGCGGGCGCGGTGGCTGGCCCTGCGCTGGCGGCCGAGCTACAGGCGCTGGTAAAGGGCCGCTTGGCCGCGCATGCCTATCCGCGCCAGGTGGTGTTCGTGGACGCCTTGCCGATGACCACCACGGGCAAGGTGATGCGCGGCGAATTGCGTCGCCGGTTGACGGAGCAAAAGACAGGGCCATGACCAACGCGAGCATTCCAACCCTGGATCATGGCCTGGGCCCGGAGATCGACATGCTGCGCGAAACCGCGCGCGGCTTCACCGAACGCAGCATCGCGCCGCTGGCCGCGAGCATCGACCGCGACGACGAATTTCCCCGTCACCTCTGGCCGCAGATGGGCGCGCTTGGGCTGCACGGCATTACGGTTGAGGAGGAATACGGCGGCAGCGGCATGGGCTACCTGGCGCATTGCGTCGCCATGGAGGAGATCAGCCGCGGCTCGGCCTCCGTGGGCCTGAGCTACGGTGCGCATTCGAACCTCTGCGTCAACCAGATCCGCCGCAACGGCACTGAGGACCAGAAGCAGCGCTATTTGCCCAAGCTGGTCAGTGGCGAACACCTGGGCGCGCTGGCAATGAGCGAGGCCGGTGCGGGCAGCGATGTGGTTTCCATGCGGCTGCGCGCCGACAAGCGCGGCGACCGCTACGTGCTGAACGGCACCAAGCTGTGGATCACCAACGCACATTATGCCGAGACCCTGGTGGTCTACGCCAAGACCGAGCCCGATGCCGGGCCGCGCGGCATCACCGCCTTCCTGGTGGAGAGCGGCTTCAAGGGGTTCCGCCCGGCGCAGAAGCTGGACAAGCTGGGCATGCGTGGCAGCCCGACCAGCGAACTGGTGTTCGAGGATTGCGAAGTGCCGGCCGAAAACGTGCTGGGCCAGGTGAATGAAGGTGTCCGCGTGCTGATGAGCGGGCTGGACTACGAACGTGCGGTGCTGGCCGCCGGGCCGCTCGGCATCATGCAGGCGGCGCTGGATGTGGTGCTGCCCTACATCCACGAACGCCGCCAGTTCGGCCAGGCCATCGGCGAGTTTCAACTGATCCAGGCCAAGGTGGCAGACATGTACACCGCGCTGAACGCCTGCCGCGCCTATGTGTATGCCGTGGCACGGTCCTGCGATCGTGGCCAGACCACCCGCAAGGACGCCGCCGGGGCTATCCTGTTTGCCGCCGAGGCCGCGACCAAGGTGGCGCTCGATGCCATCCAGATTCTCGGTGGTATGGGCTATATCAATGAAAGCCCGACCGGCCGGCTGCTGCGCGACGCCAAGCTGTACGAGATCGGTGCCGGTACCAGCGAGATCCGCCGCATGCTGATTGGCCGCGAATTGTTCCGCGAGACAAACTGAGCCGTGCCGCGTGCAGAAATGAGGCCGCGGGTAAGCTTCGTCGTGACCTTGTATAACAAGGCGCGCTATCTGCCTCAGGTCTGGGCGGGCCTGAGAGCGCAGACCGGAGCCTTCGGGACGCAATACGTCTTCGTGGATGATGGCTCCACCGATGACACGGTTGCGGTGTTGCGGCGGTTGAGCGAGGGCGTGCCGGATGTTCTGATCCTCCAGCAGGCCAATGGCGGCCCGGCCAAGGCCTTGAACGCCGGGCTTACCCTGGCGACGGGTGATGTCATCAAACTGGTCGATGGGGATGACGTGCTGCTGCCTTGGTGCACGGCCTGGATGCTGGAGGCGCTGGAACAGTCCGGCGCCCATGCCGCCTGTGGTTTCCCTGAAAGTCAGCGCCGCTACATCGTCGCCCCCATCGCGGAGCCGAAGCCCGCGGAAGCGGAACCGCCGAGGCCCAAGATTGAAACGGTTGACCTGCTGCCGCTTTCACTGCGGCGGGCACAGACCATGCCCAGTCTTTGGCTGGTACGGCGCAGCGCACTGCTGGCGTGCGGCGGCTGTGATGGCGGAGTGTTCATTCAGGACTACTCCCTTGAACTGCGCCTGGCCGCGGCCGGGGTTGTCGCCGTGTTGAGGGGCCCCCTGGTGGCGCTGCCTGAAGCGGCGCCAGGGCGGCTTTCAGATAATCAGGCCCAGACGCTGCATGACCTGAACTTGGCTGCGCTGCGCTTCATGCTGCAGCGCCCGACCCTGTCGCCGGAACTGCGTTGGCTTGGGGTGACGCGAGCCCTGGGGCGTGCCTACCTGTGGTCCATCCGTCGTGGTGGGCTTGCCGAGGCGCCGCGGCTGCTGCTGTTCCGCCTGCTGGCTGCCTTGCGGTTGCTGCCCTTGGCCTGGGTAACCGAACCGCGGCTGTGCCACCCCTTCCGGGTTTCGCATCCCATCAGGGTGCCCGCTGCCGGTGCATCCCAGTTGCCGCTTGCCGCCATTGATGGTTGATCGCTAGCGTATTGGCGCTGGCAGGGCAGGGCGCCGAGGTTGCCAGGGAAGGAAAGACGTTGCGGCTATTGCTGCGCCTGTGGCCGTTCTGTTGCCTGGCTTGGTTCGCGTTCTGGGGCGTTCAGCACCGTGAACGCCTGCAATTCTACGCGCAGACCTGGCTTGATACCAAGTCGAACGAATTGGATCGCTTTTTTATCGTCTCCCTGCTTTGGGACGATCTCTGGCGCTTGCTGATGCAGGCCATGGTGCCGATGACCCTGACGCTGCTGGCGATGCTGCTGGGTATCTGGCTGTTTGGCAGCCTGCGTCAGCGAAGCCAAAAGGACCGTATCGCCAACTGATACAGGGCCCCAACTCTCATTGCCCAACCCGCCTGATGAGATCCTCGCGTTGGGGTGGCAGGGTGTGGGGGGAATGGAAAAAATATCACCTATTTCGCCGCCAGCTCTTGAATCCAGGCGTCGCAACGCAAAGCATCAGAACAAATCGTGGAGCGAGCGTGTGACCTTCAAAGTAAACGAGACGCCGTTTGGCGCACCGGTTGACGGCCTGGTGGGCGCCATCGGCAACACGCCGCTTATTCGCCTGCGCCGTGCCAGCGAAGCCACCGGATGCACCATTCTGGGCAAGGCCGAGTTCATGCAACCGGGGGGGAGCGTGAAGGACCGTGCTGGTCTGGGTATCATCGAGGATGCTGAGCGTCGCGGCCAGTTGGTTCCTGGTGAGGCCGGCATCGTGGTGGAAGGCACCGCGGGCAATACCGGGATCGGCCTGACGCTGGTGGCCAACGCCCGCGGCTACAAGGCCATCATTGTCGTGCCACATACCCAAAGCCGGGAAAAGCTCGACTTCCTGAGTATGATCGGCGCTGACCTGCGATTGATCGATCCCGCGCCGCTGAGCAGCCAGGGGCATTATGTCCATACGTCCCGCCGTATCGCCGAGGAGTTGGCCGGGCAGGGCAAGCGTGTGATTTGGGCCAACCAGTTCGGCAACCTGGCCAATGGGCAGGCGCATGAGGCAACCACCGGCCCAGAAATTTGGCATCAGAGCGCTGGTCGGGTGGATGCCTTTACCTGTGCCTGTGGCACCGGCGGTACGTTGGTAGGCGTGGCGCGAGCGCTGAAGGCACGCAATCCCAAGGTACGGATCGTGCTGGCGGACCCAATGGGCAGTGGCCTCTATTCCTGGATAAAGACGGGGACAGTGCGGGCCGAAGGCAATTCCATCACGGAAGGTATCGGTCAGGGCTCCGCGGTGCCAGGCAACCTGGAGGTCGGGCGCGATGTCATTGACGATGCCGTTCAGGTGACCGATCCCGAAGCGCTGGAACAAATCTACGATCTGCAGATCCATGAGGGACTGTCGATTGGCGGCTCGGCAGGCATCAATGTGGCCGCAGCCATTCGCGTAGCGCAGCAGATGGGGCCAGGCCATACCATCGTGACGATTCTCTGCGATGGCGGGGCACGCTATCAAAGCAAGATCTTCAATCCGGAATTCCTGTCCGCGCGCGGGCTGCCGGTACCGCCCTGGTTGGCGTGAGAGGCTCGCATGGAAATAATCGAACTCGCCCGTAGCATCAGGGCTCGCGACCCTGCACGGCCAACCTGGCTGGAAACGGTCACCAGCTATGCCGGGCTGCATGCGGTGTTGCTGCATCGCCTGGCGCATGGCCTGTATCGACTGGGCTTCAAGGCGTTGGCACGCATGGTTTCTCATACCAACCGCTTCGTCACGGGCATCGAGATCCATCCCGGAGCCAAGTTGGGTCGACGCCTGTTCATCGACCACGGCATGGGCGTGGTGATCGGCGAGACGGCAGAGGTTGGCGATGATGTGCTGATCTATCACGGGGTAACCCTGGGCGGGCTATCTGGCCAGCCCGGCAAGCGTCACCCGACCATCGGCGATGGCGTGGCGATAGGGGCCGGTGCCCAGGTGTTGGGGCCGATTCTGATCGGTGCGGGTGCCCGGGTTGGGGCCAATGCCGTCGTGGTGGCGGCTGTTCCCGCCGGTGAGACAGTGGTGGGAATTCCCGCCCGACCGCCGCAAGAACATCGGTCCATGCCGACCCTCGTGGAGAGTCCGGGGTATGGCCTGGGCTTCGGACCATGCGACCCGGTGGGGGAAGAGTTAGCCATCCTGCGCGCCGAAGTCGCTGCCTTGAGGGCCGAAATGTCGAATTTGCGGCGCCAGCCGGCCACCCGCGATGCCGATGTAGGTGCTGCCGAGTAAGCCGAGGGCCTCGTAGCGACCCCAGTTCAAACTGGACCGCGCTGCCGTTTTCGCTTGAGCCAACAGGGCGTTGCCGGCATGTGCTTGCTTCAAGAAACGCCACTTCTAAAGGAGCCGCGTATGCAGCGCCGCCATTTGTTTGCCTTGACCGCCGCCGGATTGGCGGCTCCTGGCGTACTGCGTGCCCAGGGTGCTTGGCCGGATCGGCCGATTAAATTGATCGTTCCCTGGCCCCCAGGCGGTTCCACCGACACGGTCGCGCGGATTTTCCAGCCAAAGTTGGCCGAGATTCTGGGCCGTTCGATTGTGATCGACAATCGCGGCGGGGCATCGGGTTCTGTGGGCGCGCAGGAAGCAGCGCGTGCGCCGGCTGATGGCTACACCTGGATGCTGGCCTACGACAACGAGGCTACCAACCAGACCGTCATGCGCTTGCCTTATAAGGCGTTGGAGGCGTTTGCCCCGGTTTCCTTGGTAGCGACCGGCCCGTTGGCCATGGTGACGCACCATTCTTCCCCTTACCGTACCTTCCAGGACGTGGTGAACGCGGCCAAGTTGGCACCCGACAGCATTGCCTATGCATCTTCTGGTGTCGGAGGTTTGGCGCATGTGTCAACCACACTGCTGCAACAGGAGGGTCAATTCCGCTTGGTTCATGTGCCCTACCGTGGCGGGGGCCCCGCGGTACAGGATGCGGTTGCGGGCAATGTACCATTGTTCATGTCCAACGTTGTGATCATCAGCCAGCACATCAAAGCCGGTACCTTGCGGCCGCTCGGGGTCACCACCAAAGGCGAAACCCGTCACGTTCCCGGGGTGCCCAGCTTTGCCCAGCAAGGCTTCAATGGTTTTGAGGCGCCGACCTGGTGGGCCTTCCTTGGGCGAGTTGGCACACCGGCGCCCATTCTGGCCCGCATGCGGGAAGCGCTGGCGCAGGCCTTGGCAGACCCTGGCGTGCGCCAGAGGATTGAGGAGCAGGGTGCGGATGTGATCGCCAGCAGCCCTGAGGAATGCCGTGCCTTCCTGGCTACTGAGATCGACCGTTGGGGCAAGGTGATCCGCGACAACCACATCACAGCCGAGAGTTGAGAGGTCGCCTGGTGGGGAGGAAACTTCCCATCCGGGCGATTTTCGAAATCCGGGTGTTGACCTGTAAGACCACAGGAGGTACATGCTGGCCACCGCAGCGAGGTTGGGGTTGACGAAGGGCGATTTAGTCGTCATAGTCGTTCCCCCGCTGAAGACGCGGTTAGCGCTTAGATTGAAAATTTGATCAGCCATTTTGGGCTGAGAAAATATTCATCAAGGCGATAGATTTCTGTATATGCAGGGATCATGTTCTTTGACATTTGTATCAGGTCTCGATTGAGTATCTGCGAGAGCGGATGTTTTGTTGAGTGAAGAGTGTTGTCTGGTGATATGCCGTTGTTGGTATGTTGCTGGGTGAGCTTGGGTGTTGTTTTGCTTTATGTTGCTGGGTTTATGCCTGGTGATATGGGGTGGGATGCGTGGGCGGCGCTGCGATGGTTTCGGCTGTTGTTGGGTTGTTCATGATTTGCCTGGGTTTTGGCACTTTGGGGAGTTTAGGTGAGCTGCATGTGCTGTAGGTGGTTGTTGCTGGGCTTG
>CANBXZ010000250.1 GCA_947373495.1 Acetobacteraceae bacterium | reverse complement strand
CACGGTGGCGGAAGCCTGCGCGGTGCTGGCGGTGATCGGCGGCGTGGACGCGGCGGACCGCTACAGCCGCGCCGCCCCGGCCGGCTTCAGCCCCACCCCGGCGCCGCGGCCGCACTGGCGCCTGCTGGCGCCGCTGGCCGAGCAATTGCTGTTCGACACCCCGGACGACGCCGCGCTGTACCACGCCATGCTGGACAAGGCCCGGGCGCTGGGCGCCAGCATCACCCGGGTGGACATCGCCCCGCTGCTGGCCATTGCCCAACGGCTGTATGATGGCGCCTGGGTGGCGGAACGCACCGCGGCGCTGCGCGGCATTCTGGCAACCGCCGCCGACCAGGTGCATCCGGTGACGCGCGGCATCCTCGATGCCGGCTTCGGCAAGCAGACGGTGGAGGCCTGGGACGACCTGCACGCCGCCGCCGAGGCGCGCCGCCATGCCCGCGCCCTGCTGGCCCAGGCCGACGCGCTGCTGCTGCCGACCGCGCCCGGCATCCCCACCCTGGCGATGCTGGCCGCCGAGCCGGTGGCGGCCAACAGCCGGCTGGGCACCTACACCAACTTCGTCAACATCTGCGACCTGGCGGCGCTGGCGGTGCCGGCCGGCTTCCGCGCGGATGGCGTGCCCGTCGGCCTCACCCTGGTCGGCGCGGCGTTCAGCGAGGCAGCCCTGGCCGGCCTCGGCGCCGCCTTGATCGGCGAGGCGGTGGCGCCGCCGGCACTGGCGGCGGACGAGTTGCCGCTGTTCGCCATCGGCGCCCACATGGCCGGGCTGCCGCTGAACCCGCAGATGCTGCGCCATGGCGGCCGCTTCCTGGCCGAGGCGACCACCGCGCCGCTGTACCGCATGTACGACCTGGGGCCGCGCCCCGGCCTGGTGCGGGTGGCGGAGGGCGGCATGAGCCTGGCCGGCGAGGTCTGGGCGGTGCCGGCGGCCAGCATCGGCCCCTTCCTGGCGGAAATCCCGCCGCCGCTGGGCTTCGGCCGGGTGACGCTGGCGGATGGCAGCACGCCGCTCGGCTTCCTGTGCGAAGCCCTGGGCGTGGTGGGCGCCGCCGATATCGCCCCCAGCACCGGCTGGCGGGAACACGTGCAGCGCAGGAGCCAGCACTGATGCAGATGGATATCCCCGAGGTACTGGCCGAGGTGAAGGCCTGCTTCGCCGACTACGAGCGCGCGCTGCTGACCAACGACGTGGACCGCCTGCAGGAGTTGTTCCACCGCGACCCGCGCACCCTGCGCTATGGCCCGGCCGAGAACCTGTATGGCTGGGACCAGATCGCCGCCTTCCGCGCCGGGCGTTCCCCGGTGGGGCTGCAGCGCACGCTGGAGAACACCATCATCACCACCTATGGCCAGGACTTCGCCGTGGCCAATACCGAGTTCCTGCGCAACGGCCGCCGCGGCCGGCAAAGCCAGAGCTGGGTACGCTTGCCGGCCGAGGGCTGGCGCATCGTCGCCGCCCATGTCTCGCTGATGGCGGAATAGGCGCCGAGGGGCGGGGATGCACCCCGCCCCCGCCTTGCCTCACGCCTTTTCCATGTTCCAGTAGAACAGCGCCGGCCCGGGGATGACACCGCGCAGGCTCTTCCGGTGCGCGATCAGGCTGCGGTACTGGCCGAGTGGCGCCAGCGTCACCGCCTCGATGTGCAACCGCTCGATCTGCTTCAGCACCGCCTGGCGCTTCACCGGGTCGGTCTCGTAGGTCCAGGCTTCCATCAGCGGTGCCATGCGGGCGTCGCAGGCCCAGCCGAACCAGGCATCGGCGCAGGTGCGGGCGAAGGTGTTCAGCAGCGGGTTGGCAATGCCGGTCAGCGTGGCATTGGTGATGAAGGCGTTCCAGCCGCCCTGGCTCGGCGGCGCCTTGGAGGCGCGGCGTTGCACCAGCGCCGACCAGTCCATCACCTGGAGATCGACATTGATGCCCATCTTCCGCATGGCATCGGCCAGCACCAGCGCGGGCGGGTGCAGGGTGGTGTTGTCGGCCGGGTCCATCACCAGCACCGGACGGCCGTCATAGCCGGCTTCGCGCAGCAATTGGCCGGCGCGCACCGGGTTGTATGCGGGCCAGTCCATTTCCTGGAATTGCGGGCCTTCGTCGCCGACGCAGCCGAACATGGCGGCGCATTCGCGCCACGGCGTCTTGTTGCCCACCACCGCCTGCATGAAGTCCGGCTGGTGAATGCCGGCCAGCAGCGCCCGCCGCGCCTTGATGTTGTCGAACGGCGCCACCGTCTGGTTCAGCGCGATGAACAACTGGTAGCCCAGCGGGTCGTTGGAGATGACGCTGACGTCCGGGCTGCGCGCCATGCGCTCGGTCAGGTCCGGAGAGGGGCTTTCCAGGATGTCGTATTCGCCGGTCAGCAGGCCGGACATCTGGGTGGCGGCGTCGGGGGTGTACAGCGACTCAACCCGGTCCACCTTCACCACCTTGCCGCCGGCGGCCTGGCTGGCGGGCTCGTCGCGCGGCACGTAGCGGTCGAAGCGGTCGTACACCACCTTCACGCCCGGCACCCATTCCTCCCGCCGGAACACGAAGGGGCCGGAGCCGATGACCTCGGTGATGGAGGTATTCGCGTCGGTCCGGGCCAGGCGTTCCGGCATCATGAACGGCACGGCGCTGTCGATCTTGCCCAGCGCGTCCAGCACGAAGCCCACCGGGCGGGTCAGCCGCAGGCGGAAGGTGCGGTCGTCCACCACGTCCATGCCTGCCGTCACCGCGGCCAGGGCGCGGCCCATGCCGTCCTTCTGGCCCCAGCGGCGGATGCTGGCGACGCAGTCGGCGCTGCGCACCGGGTGGCCGTCGTGCCACAGCAGCCCGGGGCGCAGGGTGAAGGTCCAGGCCAGGCCGTCGGCGCTGGCCTGCCAGTGTTCCACCATCTGCGGCCGCGGGGTGTTGCTGGCGTCCAGCGCGAACAGCGTGTCCCACACCAGGTAGGCGTGGTTGCGCGTCAGGTAGGTGGTGGTCCAGATCGGGTCGAAGGCGCGCAGGTCGCCGATCGGCACGCTGCGGATGACCTTGCGGGCGGATTGGCCCCGCGCCGGCAGCGCAAGCAGCGCCGGGGCGGCCAACATGGCCTGGAACAGCGGCCGGCGGCGGATGGTCATGGCGGTGGCTCCTGTGCTGTGGCGCGGGTGTGCAAGTTGCGTGCCTGCGGCGGGTGGTCGCCCGCCGGCGACGGCTCAGACCGGCACGAAGCCCTCCGGCTTGGCCAGGTCGGGCCGGGTGGCGAACAGCTTGCCCCAGGCGCGCACGCCGATGCGCTGCGCCTCGGCCAAGATCGCCGCCTCGTCCATGGTCAGGATGCGCTGGTCGCGCATCACCCAGTCGCCCGCCACCATCAGGTCGGTCACGTCGCTGGGCTGGCCCTGGTGCAGCCAGGTGGCAACCGGGCGCAGCATCGGCACCATATGGGCCCGGTCTGCCCGCACCATGATCAGGTCTGCCTCGTTGCCCGGCGCCAGCCAGCCGCCATCGGCCACGCCCATGGCGGCATAGCCGCCGCGCGTGGCCCAGCCGAAGGCTTCCTCCGGGCGCGGCGCGCGGCCGTCCTCGCGGCGGACGCGTTCCATGAACAGCCCGGTGCGCATCACCTCCACCATGTCCTCGGCCATGTTGTCGCTGCCCATGCCGATGTTGCAGCCCT
The DNA here is from genome assembly GCA_947373495.1 of Acetobacteraceae bacterium. Taxonomy (GTDB): domain Bacteria; phylum Pseudomonadota; class Alphaproteobacteria; order Acetobacterales; family Acetobacteraceae; genus CAIMOR01. Next base: position 2,800 of record CANBXZ010000250.1, on the reverse strand, counting down.
CGGCCTGCAGCACCGAAACCCGGGGCGAAAGCCCGCGCCGGGCGGCGATGGCGGAGTTGAAGGACACATTCACCCGCGCCTGGCCCAGCAGCCTTTCCTCGCTGTGCTGCATGCAGCGGCAATGGGCGCAGACCAGGCGGTCATGCAGGAAGCCGATGCTGTCCAGGAAGGCGGTGGGCAACATGCCCCGATGCGCCTGCACCGCCGCCACCTCGCCCCAGATCTGGTTCAGGTGGATGGTGCAGATGGTGTCGAGTTTCTGTTGCAGCGCGCGGATCTGCACCAGCAGGTCCGGGCTGCACATGTCCGGCGCCCAGGCCGAGCAGCCCACGGTGATGCGCCCGCCCGCCTTGCCGTGCCAGCCGCTGTGCAGCCGCTGGATGCGTTCCAGCCCGGCCTCGCCCAGCGCCTGGTCGCGCACGAAGGGGCTGGGGTCGCCGATGCCGCCGCCCTGCCGGTCCCAACTGCGTTCCGCCAGGCACATGCGCAGGCCGGAGGCAGCCATCTGCGGCGCGTAGCCGGCGATGTTCACCCCATCCTCCAGCAGCGCCGTGGTGCCGCTGCGAATCGCCTCCAGCACGCCGAGCTGGCACATCACCGCGTATTCCTCGGCGCTCACCGGCGGCAGCGGCAGCGGCGAGAGCCCACCCTCGAACGGCGGCTGGTGCGGCGGGGAGAGATCCTCGAACACGCCGCGCGCCAGGGTCATGCCCAGGTGGGTGTGGATATTGGCGAAGCCCGGCATCACCAGCCGGTTGCGGCCATCCACCCGGGCGGCGTGCGGGTGCGCCGCCAGCAGATCCGCGCTCGGGCCGATGGCGGCGACGCGGCCGGCTTGCAGCAGGATGGCGGCGTTGAAGTGCAGCGTCTCGGCGGCGTCGCCGGTGACGATGGTGGTGTCGTGGATCAGCGTGGTCATGGCGTGGTTCCTCCCGGCATGCGGGCGAGCAGGGCGAACAGCGCCTGCCAGTGGCGTTCGGCGGCGGCGGCGTCGAAATGCGCCGAATCGGGTTGGGCGAAGGCGTGGTGCGTGCCGGGATAGACCTCCACCTGGTGGCGGATGCCGGTGCCGGCCATCACGCCGCGCAGGGTTTCCACCTGGGCCGGGGGCACGAAGCCATCCGTCTCGGCGAAGGCCAGGTAGGCTTCGCCCCGGCGCAGCCCGCCGATGACCAGGTGCGGGCTGTCCGCCGCCTCGCTGACCATGCGGGTGCCGTAGAAGCTGGCGGCGCAGGCCACCAGGTCCGGGAAGCGGGCCATGCCCTGCAGGGCGAAGCGGCCCGACATGCAATAGCCCAGCAGCGCCGCCGGGGCGGCGGCGGAGGCGCCCACCGCCGCCAGCATCAAGGGCAGGTCGGCCAGGAACTGGGCGTTGGTCAGGCTGCCGGCAAGGCCGAAGATGCGGGCGCGCTCGGCGCTGCCTTCCTGGGCGAAGGCGGCGCGGTCGATGTTCACCTCCCGCACCTGGCGCCAGTACAGGTTGGGCAGCAGGCAGCGATAGCCGCGCGACGCCACATGCCGCGCCATGTCGTGCAGCGCCGGGCGCACCGCCGGGGCGTCCATCAGCAGCAGCACGCAGGGCCGGGCCTCGCCGCGGGGCGGGGTGTAGAGCGTGGCGTTGATCTCGCCGCCCTCCGCCGGAATTTCCAGCGCGCGCGCTGTCAGCATGCCTCGGCCTCCGTTTCGGGCTACCAGTGAAGGCGTGGCCCGGCCGGCTGGCAAGCAACTCCGGTGCCGCGCGCCGGGCCGGGTGCTGCCGGTGCGGTGGCGGCGGCGAATCGGTGCTGGCCGGGGCGGGCCGCAATGGGCGGTTGAACCGGCTTTCCACGGCTTCGCCCGAAGGGCAGGGGGCCTGCCTTAATTACGCCGCAACCCCGTCGCACTTCCGTCTTCGCCGGGGGGCATGTTGCTCGTGCCCCAGGAGTTTGGCGGGTGCCTTCGGGCAACTCGCCGGGTTCTGAAGGGTGATGGAATTCAGCCGGTGCCCCATCCTCCCCCTGGCACCGGGTTTCTGGCAGAGGTTTCCCCATGCCCGGCATGGACTCGCTCCATGGCTTCCGTCCCGACCCGACGCCGAAGGCGACGCGGGTGGCGCACAGCCTGGCTGCTGCGCTGATGCAGGACCTGCCGATGCTGCGGATGGCTTCGCCCGAAGCCTGTGCCGCGCTGGACGCCGCCGATGGCCTTTCCCAGCCGCCGTTGAGCGAAGTGCTGCGCCCGGTGGCGAAGCGCACGCTGGACGTGCTGGGTGCCGCCGGCCTGCTGCTGCTGCTGGGCCCGGCCTTCCTGGTGCTGGCGCTGCTGGTGCGGCTGGATGGTGGCCGCGCCTTCTACGCCCACCCCCGCATTGGCCGCGGTGGCAAGGTGTTCGGCTGCCTCAAGTTCCGCTCGATGGTCACGGACAGCCAGGCCCGCCTGGAAGCCCTGCTGGCCAGCGACCCCGCCGCCCGCGCCGAATGGGACGCGACGCGCAAGCTGAAGCACGACCCGCGCATCACCTGGGTGGGCCGCTTCCTGCGCTCCTCCAGCCTGGATGAGCTGCCGCAGCTGTTCAACGTGCTGAAGGGCGACATGAGCCTGGTTGGCCCCCGCCCGGTCACCGCCAGCGAGCTGGAGCAGTACTACGGCGCTGCCGCCACCCACTACGCCATGGTGCGCCCGGGCATCACCGGCCTGTGGCAGGTCAGCGGCCGCAGCGAGACCAGCTACCGCCAGCGGGTGGAACTGGACGTGGCCTATGTCTCCAGCCCCAGCCTGCTGAAGGATATCGGTATCCTGCTGCGCACCCCGGTGGCGGTGC
>CANBXZ010000249.1 GCA_947373495.1 Acetobacteraceae bacterium | reverse complement strand
GCGCCAGGCGGCTACAGCAGGGTTTGCTCGATGCCGCGCAGCATGCCGATGGCGCGGGCGGCGCAGGTCGGGCCATCGGGGTAGTAGTCGAACGGCTCCACCCCGCACAGCCCGGCATAGCCATGCCGGTGCAGCGTGGCCAGGATGGGGGCGAAGCGGTCGCTGCCCTGGCCGGGGCCGCGGCGATTGCGGTCGTTCAGGTGAATATGCGCCAGCATGCCGGTGGGCAGCCAGCGGTCCAGCAGCGCCGTCACCGGCTCGCTCTCGCCATTTCCGGCGGCGCAGACATCCAGCATGGTGCGCAGCGCCGGCATGTCGATGCGCTCCACGATGCCCACGGCCTCGGCCACCGTGGTGCACCAGTTGGTCTCCCGTGCCGCCAGCGGTTCCAGGCAATAGACCAGCCCGGCCTTGGCCGCCCATTCGCCGGCCTTGGCCATGGCGGCCTCGGCTCGCGCCGCGTCGCCTTCCGCCGCCACGTGCCGCGCCCCCGGGGAGCCATGCACCAGCACTTGCGCGCCCAGGTCGGCGGCCAGCTCGATCAGGCCCTGCATCACATCCAGTGTTTTCTGCCGCACCGCCTGGTCGCCACTGGTGATGGACAGGCCCTTGGGCGAGATCAGCAGCCAGTGCAGCGAGGTGATGGCCAGCCCCTGGTCCGCCGCCATGCCGCGCACCTCCGCCCGGCGCGCCGCGGTCAGCCGGTGCGGCGCCTCGGGGTCCAGGGTGAAGGGGGCAATCTCGATGCCGTCATAGCCCAGGCTGGCGGTGAGGGCGCATTGCTGCGCGAAGGGCAGTTCCTTGATGACCTCGTTGCACAGCGTCAGGCGCATGGAATTCTCCTGGGCCAGCCGGTACGCCCCGGCCACGCCCAGCGGCGCCGTGGCGCCCGGGTGGCGGTCCTCGCAAGCTGCCTTCCTGCGCTGAACGCCGCGTCGCGTCCAGTATCACGGTGCCGGCCAGGGCCTGGACCCGCCACCTGATGTTCCAACCCGAGGCGTGCGGAACCAGGCGCCTGAGCCACCGCCACCACCCTTCCCCCACAGCCAGCGGCCATGCAGGCAACCCGCCCGGCGCCCGGGATGCGCGCAGGCAAACCCCTTGCCGGCCTTGGTATCAGAGCAGCTTTTCCATCACCGCATAGGTCGGCTCGGCATAGCCCGGATGCGCGTGAAAACTGGTTTCGCTGAAGCCGCAGGCGCGGAACAGCCGGCGATTGTCCAGCAGCGGCAGCCGCACCTTCAGGTGCAGGCGCGGCAGGCCACGACGCCGGGCCTCGGCTTCCACCGCGGCAATCAACCGCCGTGCCAGGCCCTGGCCGCGCGCCGCCGCGGCCACCGCCAGGCGGCCCAGGTACAAGCCGCCCTCGGCCTGCTGCCACAGCACCACGGCCAGCAGCGTGCCCTGCTGCTCCACGCCAAAGCCACCGCCGTTGGCCAGCGCGGCGGCGATGGCCTGGGTGGTTTCGCCGGTGGCGGAAGGCGGCGGGTCCACCGGCTGGGCGGCGAAACTCTGGCGGATCAGGGCCGCCGCGGCAGCGGCGTCGGCGGTGGTGAGGGCGCGTAGCATGGCGCCATGCTAGGACGCGGGCGAATTGCGCGCCAGATCAACAGCGTAGCGCGTCGCCAGTCCTGGCCGCCCCGCCCCTCGTCGCAACGCAGCCTCACGCCGGGGGCAGCGGTCCGGCAACCAGCCGCGCCACATGCGTCACCTTGCGCCGGCCATGGGTGCGGGCGCCGAGCAGGGCGCCGGAATGGCGGTTGTCGTGCACCATGGCCAGGCCGAAGCCCTGGTGGTGCAGCAGCAGGAAGTGGTCGGTGACGCGCAGCAGGTACCAGCCCGGCGCCAGGTTGCCCCGCACGAAGCGCAGCAGGCTGTCGCGCGGCTGGTCGGGGTGGGCGTCCAGCACCTCGTGCTCCACCCCGGCATGGCGCAGCGCCGCCAGCAGGTCGCGCCAGTAGGCGGTGACAATCGGGCCGCGTTCCGGGTACCAGGCTGGCGCGCTTGCCCGCAGCATCTCGGCCGCGGCGCCATAGCTGCGGCCGGTGGCCAGTGCCACCGCGGCCGGGCCGCACCAGGGCACCAGGCCGCCATTCTCGGCGGTCAGCGCCAGATGGCCGCGCGGTTCGGCGCCACGCCCACGCCGCGTGACCACGGTGGTGACACAGCCAGGGGGTGCGCCGGCCCAGGGGTCCGGCGGGGACAGGTCTGCCATGGGCGGGATTCCGCGGCCAGCCAGGGAGGGCTGAGCCTGGATCGCAGTATCGTGTTATCACATATTGTAGTCAATCTTCCTTTTACCGCGGCCGGCGGGGAACCGAACCGCGGTGACCGCGACGCCACGCTCAGCCCATCACGGCCCCATGCTGGCGCAGGAAGCCGAGCAGCGGCAGCAACGGCAGGCCCAGGATGGCGCTGTGCTCACCCGCCACCTGGCTGAACAGGTGAACCCCAGGGCCTTCCAGCCGGTAGGCCCCCACCGAGGTCAGCACCGCCTCACCCTCCAGCGCCAGGTAGGCGGCGATGAAGGCTTCGCTCAGCGGCCGCATGGTCAGGCACGGCCGTTCCAGGTGCTGCCAGACCTGGCGGCCGCCGCGCCAGGCCACCGTCGCGGTCTCCAGCACATGCGGCCGGCCGGACAGTGCCCGCAGATGCTCGGCCGCGCCGGCCAGGTCGGCCGGCTTGTCGAACCAACGGTCGTCGCAGACCAGCAACTGGTCGCAGCCGATCACCAGCGCCTCGGGGTCGCGCCGGGCCACGCGTTCAGCCTTGGCGGCGGCCAGCAGCAGCGCCGCCTCGCCGGCCGGCAGCCCCTCGGCCTGGGCGGCGAGCTTGATCTCGGCCTCATCCACCGCCGCTGCCCGGGCCTCGAACACCAAGCCCGCCCCGGCCAGCAGGGCGCGCCGGCTGGTGGAGGCGGAGGCCAGCACCAGCCGGGGTTCAGCCGCCTGCAGGCTCATGGCGCGGCGCCCAGCACCTTGGCCGCCGGGTCGTCCGTGGGCAGTTCCGGGCTGGCGCCACGGCGGACATGCCAGGCCTCCATCAGTTGCAGCACGGTCGCCGCGGTTTCCTCGATGCTGCGCCGGGTCACGTCGATCACCGGCCAGCCATGCTGGGTACACAGCCGGCGCGCGGCCAGGATCTCGGCCTTCACCGCCTCGGGGTCGATGTATTCGGTGGTGTCGTGCTTGACCCCATGTGCGCCGATGAGCCGCAGCCGGTGGCGGCGGATCTCGATCAGCGCATGGGTGTCGATGGTCAACCCGACCACCGGCACCTTCTGTTCCGCCAGCTCCGGCGGCAGGATGGCACCGGGCACGATCGGCACATTGGCCGCCTTGATGCCGCGATTGGCCAGGTAGAAGCAGGTTGGCGTCTTGGAGGAGCGGGAGACCCCGACCAGGCAGACATCGGCCTGGCCGATGCCGGCCACGCCCTGGCCGTCATCATGCGCCAGCACGTAGTGCATGGCGTCGATCCGGCGGAAATAGTCGGCGTCCATCACGTGCTGGGCGGCGCGCTTTTCCTTGGCGCGGGCGCCGAGCTGGCCTTGCAGCAGGTCCATCACCTGGTCCAGCACCGAAAGGCAGGGCACGCCCAGGCGGCCGCAATTCTCCTCCAGCGCGTGGCGCAGGCTGCGGTCCACCAGGGTGAACAGCACCGGCCCGGGCTCATGCTCCAGCCCTTCCAGCACCCGGTCCAATTGCAGGCGGGACCGGATCAGGCTCCAGCGATGATGGATGACATGATGCCCCTCGAACCGGGCCAGGGTGGCGCGGGCGATGGAGTTCAGCGTCTCCCCGGTGCTGTCGGAAACCAGGTGAAGGTTGATCTGGCGGCTTTGCATGGCGCACCCCCCGAGGGAGAGAAGAAGGCTGTGGATAGCTGTGAAGCATGGGGAAAACTTCGCCGCACCGCCAGCACCCGGGGGATCATGGGGGCAACGGGCACATTTTCACCCGGCCGGTATGGTTCACGCCTCCTCGTGGCGTGAGTTGGGGGCAACGGTTTTGGCCAGCCGATTCCAGGCGGTTGCAACCCGAAGCTCGTGTGGACAGCCGTAGGGATGGAATCCCTGGCCGCTGGCTCCCCGTTATCCACAGGCATCTACTACAGCTACACCCTTCCTGAATCCTTGTTTTCTTGTGAGAAGAGGGGCCATGGACGCTGTGCATACCCAGAAGCCCCTGCTGCGAGCCCTGGCCGGGGAAGCCGTTTGGCCGCCGCCGATGTGGCTGATGCGCCAGGCCGGGCGCTACCTGCCGGAATACCGCCAGGTGCGGGCCCAGGCCGGCGACTTCATCAGCCTGTGCACCAACCCGGAACTGGCCGCCGAGGTGACGCTGCAACCCATCCGCCGCTACGGGCTGGATGCGGCGATCCTGTTCTCCGACATCCTGATGGTGCCCTGGGGCCTGGGCCAGCCGCTGCGCTTCGCCGAGGGCGAAGGGCCGCTGCTGGAGCCGATCCGCGACAATGCCGGGCTGGAGCGGCTGGACCTGGCCGGCCTGGGCCAGCGCGTGGCGCCGATCATGGCCACCGTTTCGCTGGTACGGGAAGCGCTGGAGGAACACGCCCAGCGGGTGGCGCTGATCGGCTTCGCCGGCAGCCCCTTCACCGTGGCCTGCTACATGGTGGAAGGCAAAGGCTCGAAGGACTTCTCGGTCACCCGCGGGCTGGCCTTCAGCGACCCGGCGTTCTTCGGCCGGCTGATCCGCATCCTCACCGAGGCCACGGCGGAATACCTCTGTGCCCAGGTGGAAGCCGGGGCCGAGGTGCTGATGCTGTTCGACAGCTGGGCCGGCATGCTCTCCCCGGCGCAGTTCCGCCGCTGGGTGATCGAGCCCACCGCCATTCTGGTGCGGGCGGTGCGCAAGCGCTACCCGACGCTGCCGATCATCGGCTTCCCGCGGCTGGCCGGGGCGATGCTGCCGGAATACGCCAGCCGCACCGGGGTGAACTGCGTTGGCCTGGACAGCAGCATGGACCCGCGCTGGGCCGCCGCCGCGGTGCCGCATTCGGTGACGGTGCAGGGCAACCTGGACCCGCTGGCCCTGGTGGCCGGCGGGGCGGCGATGGAGGCCGAGGCCCGTGCCATCCTGGCCGCGCTGCGCGGCCGCCCGGCGATCTTCAACCTGGGCCATGGCATCGTGCCGCAGACCCCGCCGGAACATGTCGGCGCGCTGGTGCGGCTGGTGCGTGGCGGCTGAAGCCTGCATTGCCCAGTGGTATTGCCCAGGAGTAGGGAAACCCACCCCTGAGACCTGGCCGGGGCTTTGCGCTCAGGCCGTCTCCAGCGCCGCGAAGCTCTCGGCGCTGGCCATTGCCCAGGCGGCGGCGAAGCGACGATCCTCGGTGCCGCGCAGCAACTCGCCCGGCGCCAGGGCGGGGAACAACTCGGCGAAGCCCTGCACCTCGCTGGCGGAAACCCGACGGCTGAAGTGGTGCGGGCGGAATTGGCCAGGGTGTTCCAGCCCAGCGGCGGCGGTCAGCTCGGCCAGTACATGCAGCGTGGCCTGGTGGAAGTTGGCCACGCGCCGCGCCTTGTCCGGCACCACCAGGGCGCGCTGGCGGAAGGGGTCCTGCGTTGCCACGCCGGTCGGGCAGCGGTCGGTATGGCAGGACAGCGACTGGATGCAGCCCAGCGCGAACATGAAGCCGCGGGCGCTGTTGCACCAGTCCGCCCCCAGCGCCAACACCCGCGCCATGTCGAAGGCCGAGGTGATCTTGCCGCTGGCCCCCAGCCGGATGCGGTCCCGCAGGCCGATGCCGATGAGGGCGTTGTGGACGAAGGAAAGTCCTTCCCGCAGCGGCATCCCCAGGTGGTCCATGAACTCCAGCGGTGCCGCGCCGGTGCCGCCTTCCTTGCCATCCACCACGATGAAATCCGGCGTGATGCCGGTTTCCAGCATGGCCTTGCAGATGGCCAGGAACTCATGCGGCTGGCCGATGCACAGCTTGAAGCCGGCTGGCTTGCCACCGGAAAGCCGGCGCATCGTGGCGATGAAGTGCATCATTTCCGTGGGCGTGCTGAAGGCGCTGTGGCCGGGCGGGCTGACGCAGTCCTGGCCCATCGGCACGCCACGGGTCTGGCTGATCTCCGGGCTGACCTTGGCCGCGGGCAGCACGCCGCCATGGCCTGGCTTGGCACCCTGGCTCAGCTTCAGCTCCACCATTTTTATCTGGGGGTTGGCGGCGGTCTCGGCGAAACGCTCGGCGCTGAAACTGCCATCGGGGTTGCGGGCGCCGAAATAGCCGCTGCCGATTTCCCAGATGATGTCGCCGCCCGGGCCCTGGTGATGCGGTGAATAGCCACCCTCCCCGGTGTCATGGGCGAACTTGCCCAACCTGGCCCCGGTGTTCAGCGCCTTGATGGCATTGGGTGACAACGCGCCGAAGCTCATGGCGGAGATGTTGAGCAGGCTGGCGCTGTAGGGCTGGGTGCAGTCCGGCCC
>CANBXZ010000248.1 GCA_947373495.1 Acetobacteraceae bacterium | reverse complement strand
AACAACGGCCAGATGGCCGAACAGCCCTTCGCGGTGGAGGTGCCCGCCGTGCGGCTGCCGGCGGCGGACCGGCCGGTGGGGGTCTATCACGACCTGCCGCCCTATGCCGCCTGGTTCCCCGAACTGGGCGCCCGCGCCCGCAGCGGCATGGCCTGCGAATTGCGCGTGCTGCATGGCCTCGGCTTCACCGGCCTGGCGCCGGCCCTGGCCACCCCGGCGCCGGGTGAAGCCCGCCTGATCGCCGAGGACCTGGCGATGGCCCGCGCCGCCGGCTTCAGCCTGGATGTGCTGGGCTACACCCCGATCAAGCGCGTGGTGGAATATCGCGGCGTGGCCAACCTGCAGCCCATCCTGGAACAGGTGCGCGCCGCCTTCGCCGAACGCGGGCTGGCGGCGCCGGTGTGGAGCATCGCCGACGAGCCGGGCAACCCCGGCAGCACCCCGGCGGACCTGGCCCGGCTGCGCGCCGCCATTCGCGGCGCCGACCCGGCCGGGCGCGTGGCCGGCCAGCTGAACCGCCCGGCGGACCGCCAGTTGCTGAACCTGTTCGACGTGGTGCTGCTGAACGACGGCTTCGGGATAGAGGCGCAGGAGGTGGCGCGCTGGCGCCGCGGCGGCCCGACGCCCTGGCTGTACAACATGCCGGACATGGAAGCCGCCGCCGGCTTCTTCCTGTGGCGCAGCAATGCCGCCGGCTACCTGCAATGGCACGCCCGCGCGGTGGGCGCCGACCCCTTCGACCCCCCCGAGTCCGGCGAGGCCGATGTCCAGCTCGACCCGGTGCAGCCAGACCCCTGCGCCGCGGTGGCGGACCTGGACCTGGGGCTGCTGCGCATCGGCCGCGGCATTGCCGACCTGCGCTGGATGCTGTGGCTGGAAGCCGCCGCCCGGCGCCACCCGGCGGCCCGCGCGCTGCTGGTGGATTTGCGGCTGGAAATCCCCGATAGGTGGCAGCGCGGGGACAGCCCTGCCTTCAGCCCGGTTGCCTGGCGCGCCCGCCTGGCCACCCTGGCGCGGAGCCTGCCCGTGGAGCCTTGATGCGCCTCAGCCACCTGCTTCCCCAAAGCCAGCTTGGCCAGTTGCTGCTGGCGGTGCTGGCCACCGGGGCCATGGCCGGGCTGTGGTGGGTGGTGCGGGAACCGCTGGTGATCGCCGCGCTGTGCGTGGCGCCGCTGGCGGTGTGGGTAGGGCTGAACAACCCGTTTCCGCTCTGCCTCGGCTTCATCCTGTTCAGCTTCTTCCGGCTGCATGAAGCCTACCCCTTCCTGGAGCCGCTGAAGCTGCCGATGCTGCTGGCGCTGGGCACCATCTCGGTGCTGGGCGCGCATTTCCTCACCCGGCGCATCCAGCCCTATTGGCGGCCGGAGCTGTCCTGGCTCAGCTGGTTCTTCCTGCACACCACCGTTGCCATGTTCTTTTCCGCCGGGCGGCCGGTGGCGATGGCCTATTGGACCGACACGTTCGTGAAGATCTACATCATGGTCTTCGCCATCGCCTGGCTCACCACCACGCCGCGGCGGTTCAATGCGGCCGGCGCCAGCTTCATCCTGGCCGGGGCGGCGGTTTCCCTCATCGCCATCTCCAACAGCATCCAGGGCATCGGCCTGGTGGAGGGCTCCCGCGTCACCATCGGCCGCGCCGTGGGCTCGGTGCTGGGGGACCCGAACGACCTTTCGCTGGTGCTGCTGTTCCCGATGGCGTTCTCGGTCTCGTTCATCGTCACCCGCCAGATCGGGGCGCTGAACCGCACCGTGGGGGTGCTGGGCTTCGGCCTGATCTTCTGGGCCATCATGTGTACCCAGAGCCGGGGCGGGCTGCTGGGCATCATGGCCATCCTCGGCCTGTTCGGGCTGCGGGTCATCAAGTCCAAGGCGCTGCTGCTGGCCATTGGCGGCATCGGCGCGCTGGGGCTGTTCGCGGCGGCCGGCATCTCCTCCCGCTCCTCTGGCGGGGCGGGGGAATCAGGGCTGGTGGACGAAAGCGCCGCCGGCCGCTTCAACGCCTGGGAATGCGCGTTCTGGATGGCCTTCGACCACCCGCTGTTCGGCGTGGGGATCGATAATTTCCGCTACAACTACTACGCCTACAGCACCATGCTCGGCACCTTCGAGGGGTTGGCCAAGGCGGTTCACAGCACCTGGTTCGCGGTGTTGAGCGAGGGGGGCTTCCTCGGCTTCGCGCTGTTCATGACCCTGACGGTGAAGACCGTGCGCCTGGCCTTCCGGGTGCTGAAGCGGCTGGACATGGCCCAGGCCGCGGGCGTGGCGGTGCCGCCGGCGGCCATGGCCATGGCGGCGGCGATGCCCGCGGGCATGCTCAGCTTCATCGCCTCGGGCAGCTTCCTGACCCAGGCCTTCACCTGGCCGCTGTACATCCTGGTGGCGCTGACCGTGGCCTGCGCCCACTACGCCACGGCGACGCTGGGCCTGGAGTTGGACATGGTGGCCAAGCCCAAGGCCGCCTGAGGCGCTTCAGGTGCAAGGCAGCGCGTCGGGGCCGGCCTGGTGCGGCGGGGCGGCGTGCGGCGGCAGGAACCGGGTGGCCACCAGCGCCGCGGCCTCCGGCTTCCGGCTGGCCCGCAGCCGTGCCAGCGCGCGCTTGGTGAAGCCATCGGTCGGCACCTCGGACGGGTGGCGGGCCATCCAGCGCCGCAGCAGGCAATCCGCCTGGCCGGGCAGGCGGGCAAAGCCGTCGGCGTAGATCGCCTCCCGCAGCGCCGCGTCCTCCAGCCGGCCGCGCGCCTGCTGAATGCGGCGGTTCCAGAAGCGGCGCAGATCCGCCAGCCGCCAGGGCGACAGCGGCCGCACCTCCCAGGTGGCTTCCGGTGCCACCACGATGCGGGAGGCGTCCCATTCATGCGCCTGGGCGTCCAGGTCGTGCATCACCAGGCTGCCGATCAGCCCATCGCCGCGATACAGCCCCACCGGCAGGTTCAGCCCGGCGCGCTGTACCCGCGCCAGGAAGCTGCCGCGCAGGGCGTGCAGGGAACCATGCAGCGCCGGGTGCTGCAGCATGGCGGCGCGGGTGCTGGCGGCGCTGCGGCCGCAGCTGGGCACGGCGGCGGCGGCCAGGGCAGCGGGCGCGGCCGCCAGCGCGGCTTCCAGTTTGGCGAAGGCGTCGGGCTTCACCTTGGCATAGGCGTCCACGAAGAAATGCAGCCGTGCCGCCGGGCGAATGGCCTGCACATACTGGTTCCAGGCATTGGACTTGTCGGCGAAGTCGATCCGCCACACCCGCAGCGGCATGCCGGCCAGGGCGCCGAAAGCGGCGGCCAGGGCCGGCGAATTGTCGGTGCAGCCATTCAGCACCACATCCACCCGGGCGTCGTGCCCGGCAATGGCGGCCTGGATGGCGGCCAGGCAGCCCGGCAGGGCCGCGGCCTCATTGCGGGCGAAGACAACGACGTTCCAGTCGAATTCGGTCAGCGGCATGGCGCGGTCCTTTCGGTTGGGACGACCATTGCAACCGGCGTTCCAGGCAGCACGCCTTGCAGAATGCGGCCAAAACCCCGGGCTTCATTGCAAAACGGCCGGCACGGATATTGAGTGGTTCCCGAGGCAACACCAAGCGGAGACACGGTCATGGCGCTTTATCTGGTTACCGGCGGCGCCGGCTTCATCGGTTCCCACCTCGGCGACGCGCTGCTGGCCCGGGGCCACCAGGTGCGCGTGCTGGACGACCTCTCCACCGGCAAGCGCGAAAACATGGACCCGCGCTGCGAATTGCTGGTGGGCGACGTGGCCGACCCGGCCGCGGTGCGGCAGGCGATCCAGGGGTGCGCCGGCGTGTTCCACCTGGCCGCCGTGGCCTCCGTGCAGCGTTCGAACGAGGATTGGCTCGGCACCCACCGCACCAACCTGAGCGGCACCATCGCCGTGCTGGAAGCCGCCGCCCATGCCGGCAAGCTGCCGGTGGTCTACGCCAGCTCGGCCGCCATCTACGGCGACCAGGGCGAAGGCGCGGTGAGCGAGAGCGCGACCCCGCGCCCCTCCACCGCCTATGGCGCCGACAAGTATGGCAGCGAACTGCATGCCCGCATCGGCTTCGGCGTGCATGGCGTGCCCACGCTGGGCTGCCGCTTCTTCAACGTGTATGGCCCGCGGCAGGACCCGAAGTCGCCCTACAGCGGCGTCATCTCCATCTTCGCGGCACGCTTCGCCAATGGCCAGGGCGTCAGCATCCACGGCGATGGCGGCCAGACCCGCGACTTCATCTATGTCGGCGATGTGGTGGCCCACCTGCTGGGCGGCATGCAGTTGCTGGAGAAGGAACCGCAGGCCGCCGTGTTCAACGTGTGCACCGGCCGCGCCACCAGCGTGCTGGCCCTGGCGCAGACCCTGGCGGCGGTGAATGGCCGCCCGGCGGAACTGGGCTTCGGTGCCGCCCGCGCCGGCGACATCCGCGCCAGCCTGGGCAACCCGGCCGCGGCCATCAAGGCACTGGGCGTGACCGCCCGGATGAACCTGGAGGAAGGGCTGCGCCTGACCTGCGCCAGCCTGAAGCTGGACGCGCGCGAATCGGCCTGAACCGCCGCCCGGCCCGGGCCCCTTCGCCACCAGGCGAGGCGGCCCGGCTTGCCGCCGATGTTGCAAAGCGCCACCCCTGGCAGGCCGCCCTTGCGGCACCTGTCGGGGGTGGCGTTTTGCGTGGCGCCGCCCGCGCCAAGGCGGGCGGAGGCCAGGGTCATCCCAGGGCCAGGCGCCCCCCGACGCGGCGCGGCATCGGCAGCAGCTTCAGCCGTGCCGCCAGCAGCGCCAGGGCCAGCAGCGCCGGCGGCGCGGCCAGCAGCGCCGGGATCGGCGGCAGCAGTTGCGGCAGGGCGGCCGCCAGCGCCACGGCCACCGCCAGCAGCGCCACCCGGCCGAAGCCGTATTCCAGCGGCGCGCTGCGCTGCGAAAGCCAGGCAAACCACACCAGCCGCACCGCCTGGCCCAGCAAGGTCGCCAGCACCGCGCCGGCCACGCCGTAAGGTGCCACCAGCAGGATGTAGCCCGCCAGCGCCACCAGCCCGGCGCCACCATTCACCAGCAGGCTTTGCCGGCCGGTGCGCTGCATGTAGCAGCCGATATTGAACAGGCTGCCCAGGCTCTGCATCACCAGCGTGGCGCATAGCCAGGGCACATAGACGCTGGCCCCGTGATACTCGGCCGGCGTCGCCCACTGGATCAGCAGCGGCCCGGCCATGGAAGCGGCGGCCGCGGCCAGCAGCGTCACCGCCGCGCCGGTGGCGGAAAGCCGGGCCACGGCGGCGCGGCCGGTTTCCTCGGCATAAAGGCCGATGCGGCGCGGGTAGAACCACAGGTCGAAGGGTTGGGTCAGGAAGGCCATCACCAGGCCGAGCCGGGCCGCCAGCGCGTATTGCCCCAGCGCCGCCGCGTCCACGTGCTGGGCCAGGAACCAGCGGTCCGCGGTGCCGAGCAGGAACGCCGCCAGCCCGCCCAGGGTCAGCGGCATGCCATAGGCCAGCAGGTGCTTCCACGCCGCCGGTGCCACCTGCACCCCGGTAAGCCGCATCTGGCCGCCCAGCAGCGCCAGCGCCGCCAGCAGCGAAGCCGCGGCGCCCGCCGCCAGCATGCCGGCCACGCCGAACCCCTGCCACAGCAGCAGCCCCAGCAAGGCGGAATGCAAGGTGCCGCGCAGCACCACCAGCAGGGCGTAATGCGCCGCACGGCCCTGCATGCGCAGCCAGGCCAGCGGCACGCCAATGGCGGCTTCCAGCGCCACGGTCACGCCCAGCAGCATCACTTCCAGGCTGCTGGCCGGCATGGGCAGCCGCGCCCCCAGCGGCGCCAGCAGCGCCGCCAGCACCAGCCCGCCCAGGCTCACCACCACCGCCAGCCCGGCAACCTGCGCCGCCGAGCGCCTGCCCTCGGCGCCATGGGCGGAACCGAAGCGATACAGCGTATCCACCAGCCCGGCGCCGGCCACCAGCGCGGCAACCTCCGCCACCGAGCCCAGCAATTCCATGCGGCCGTATTCGGCCGCCGGCAGCAACGCGGTGACCAGCGGCAGCAGCAGCAGCCCCAGCCCCTTGGTCCAGATCATGGCGCCGGCATAAAGCCCGGCGGAACGCAGCGCGGCGGGCAGGCGGGACAGCATGGCTCAGGGCCTGGCGCAGGCGGCGATGGCGGCGCCAAGCTGCTGCGCCTGGGCTTCCAGCGTGAAGCCGCGCAGCAGGTGGGCGCGGCCGCACTGGCCCATCAGCCGGCGTTCCGGTTCATGCAGCGTGGCCACCCAGGCCAGCGCCGCGGCCAGCGCCGGCACATCGCCGGGGGGCACCAGGCGGCCGGTTTCCGGCGTGACCATTTCCTTCACCCCCATCAAGGCGGAACCCACCACCGGCAGTTCCATGCCCATGGCTTCCTTCACCACCATCGGCCCCGTATCGCGGTCCCCGTTCGCGCAGATCACGTAGGGGGCGACAAAGCCGAGGTAGCGTGGGCCGTGCTCGGCGATCCAGCCGCTGTCG
>CANBXZ010000247.1 GCA_947373495.1 Acetobacteraceae bacterium | reverse complement strand
AGGTGCGACAGGGTGGAGGAGCCGAGGATGGCCAGCTTCACCGGCTTGGTGCCCAGCCCTTCCGGCAGGGTCGGCCAGCGGGTGCGGACAATCTGGTCCAGCCCATTGGTGCGGATGAAGTCCAGCCGGGTATTGGCCAGGGCAATGGCTTGCTCGATGCCCGGCGCCGCCGCTGATCTCAGCGCGCCAAGCTGGGCGCGCCAGTCTTCGAGCTGAGGTAGCCAAGCAAGTTGTGGTGCCTGACTCAAGCTGCCCCTCCAAGAAAAGCCGAACTATGCGGGTTTCCGTAGCATAACCCTTGCCGGAAACCGCGCAAGGCAAACACCGAGGCCCGGCTATAGCCTACAAGTTGTGACATTTCAGACATCGACGACATGACAATGCTGGTCGGCGGGCGGCCTTGCGGCGCGGTTGCCCGGTGCCGGGTCCGTAGCCATGGCCCGTGGTTCAGCCTTTGCGGCTGAACGGAGCGTCCAGGCCGAATTCCGCCAGGAAGGCGCTGCGTTCGGCCGGGCTCAACTGCGCCACCAGGCGCCGCAGCCGGCGTGGCCGCAGCTTGTCCTCCAGCCCCTTGAACCAGGGCAGCGTCACGCTGTGGCCGCCATGGCCGGCGCGCACCGTCACCGCGCCCGCCAGCACCGCGTCGTCGTCCAGCTCCTCCTGCAGGTTCAGCAGGAAGGCGGCCTTGCCGACATCCACCCGGTTGGCGCCGGTCTTGCCGACGCCGATGATGCGGCCGCGCTGGGTCACCTCCACCCGCAGGCGCAGCTCGGGGTTGTCGGCGACCTTGGCCCAGCCGCCCAGCAGCAGTGGCGTGGCGGAATTGTCCACCGAACCGGAGATCTGCGCCGGCGCCTCGCTGGGGCCGACCTTGCGCAGCACCATCAGGGACTGGCCGAAGGCGTAGGTATTGGCCGGCACCTCCGGGGTCGCCATGGCTTCCGGCACGGTGAGGTAGGGCTCATCGCCCGGCACATGCCGCTCCAGCTCCGCCGGCAGGTATTCCAGCCACTTCTTCAACTGCTCGGGGTGGCTGAAGACGTTCAGGTGCCCGGCCATGCTGCGGCTGCGTACCCATTCGGCGCCGGCGGCGAAGATCGGCCAGTTGTGCGCCACCATCGGGTCGAGGAAGGAGAACACCACCTTGCCGCCCGGCCGCAGCACCCGCAGCGCCTCCTGCAGATAAACGAAGGCTTCCTCGTGCAGGATGTGGGTGAAGACCGAAAAGAAGGTGACGAAATCCACCGAGCTGTCGGTCGCCGGCAGGGTGTGGTCGGCGGTTTGGGTGAAGCGGAAATCGGCGCGGTCCACCTTGCGGCGGGCATAGTCCAGCAAGGCCTCGACGATGTCGGTGCCGTGGTAGCTCAGCTGCGGGTAGGCGGCCAGGCGCACCGCCAGCCGGCCGGAACCGCAGCCCACATCCAGCACCCGGGCATTGTGGAACAGCCCGGCATGCAGCAGCGCGCAATGTTCCAGCAGGCCAACGCGGGCGTAGTCGCCGCCCACCGCGCGGGCCATGGCTTCATCTTCCGGAAAGGCCGCCAGCATGGCCGCGACCATGCGCTTGTAGTTCTGGATGAAGGCCAACTGCTCGGTCATCTTGGTCTCGATCGCCAGGGAAGGGCGCAGGCGCGGGCGCCGGGCCACGCAGCCGGCCGCGGTGATGGCGTTCTGGCTTCGGCGGGGTCAAGTGAAATCTTGCCACGGCCGCATCGCTCGTCAGCCCGCGGGCGCGTCCTGGCTGGGGCCTGCGCTGGCCAGGCGGCCAAGCAGGCGGATCATGTCGCCGCGCTTCGGCGCGAGCACCAGCGCCTGCCGGGCCAGTTCCGCCGCCGCCGCGGCCAGGCCCAGCGCCTCGAACGACTTGGCCATGCCGACCAGGCCATCCAGTTGCATGGTGGGCACCTCCCGCATCAGCAGGAAGTCGCGGCAGGCTTCGTCGTGCCGGCCCTGCGCCGCCAGGGTAATGGCGCGCAGCTTCAGCACCGCATGGTCCGCCGGGTCGTTGGCCAGCACGCGGTTGCATAGCGCCAGCGCCGCCGCGGCCTCGCCCTGTTCCACCAGGTGCCGCGCCAGCCGCAGGGCCTGGCGTGGCGGCAAGGGGTTGGCGGCATCGGCGGCCTGCAGCACCGCGCCAGCCTCGGCCGGCGCCAGCCGCTCGGCGAGGAATGTCGCGGCGTCGTGGTCGCCGGGTTCGGCTTCCAGTACCAGCCGTGCCAGGCGCTGCGCGGTTTCGGCCTGGCCGATCGAATCGTACAGCCGCGCGGCTTCCAGGCGAAAGCTGGCGCCGGTGGGCTCCTTCAGCGCCCGGGCCAGGCTTGCCTCGGCCGCCGCGGTGGCGCCGGCCGCGGCCTGCACCCCGGCCAGCATCATCAGCGCATGCAGCGGCGCCAGGGATTTCTTCAGCTTCACCCCGGGCACGATCAGCGGCGCCAGGGTGGCCTCGACCTTCGAGAGTTCCTCCGGCGTTGCCAGCAGCGCGGCGTGCTTCAGCACGAAACCCACCGACGGCAGCTTGGAGACGAAGGGAATGTCCTGCAGCAGCCGTTGCAGGTGCCGGGTGGCCAGCGCCTGCTCGCCGAACTTCACCAGGCGCACCACGTCATCGGCCAGCCAGGTGATGTCGTTCGGCCGCAGCGCGGCGGCGGTGCGGCGCAGCAGTTCGGCGGTGCCGGCGCCCTGCCGCCGCTGCAGCCGCCGGGCGGCGGCCCGCAGGTAGGTGGAACTGCGGTTGCGGTGCAGGCGAATGTCCCGTCGCAGCGCCTTGGGGTTCAGCATGTCGGCGGCGGCATGCACCAGCAGGCGGGAAGCCAGGCCCATCTCTGCCAGTACCACGATCGGCCGGTGCGAGGCGAAGGGCACTAGCACCTCCTCGATCGGGCCGCAGGCGCGCAGGCGGCGGATATGTTCAATGTCCAGGTCGTGCGGGTCGTACAGCACCAGGCTGCGGCCGGCCGGGTTCATGCCGGCGCCGATGTCGTCGTGCAGGAAGCCGTGTTCGGCCTGGATGGCCTTGGCGTCGGCGCGGTAGCGGATTTCGTACGGCGCCTTGGCCGGGTCGATGGAATATTGCGGCGAATAGGCGATGCTCAGCGACGCCTTCAGCCGGCGGGCGAACAGCAGCGCGCCATAGGCCCCCATGCTGGCGCCGTAGGTGATGACGCGTTCGAATTCCGCCGTGGCCGTGGCCAGGGCTTCCAGCGCCTGCGGCAGGTCGGGGTACTGGTACCAATGCGGCCCGCGCGACATCACATGAATGACGTTCAGGCCGTAGCGGGCAAATACCGCGTCGCCAAACGGCTCCATGGCGTAGTCCCGGGTGCCGAATGAAACAAATACGCAACCATTGGTGGTGAAATACTCACCCTGGATGAGCAGGTTCTCGGAGGAATGGATGGTCCGCTGGGTGCGGACTGACAGCGGCCCATCAATCCGGGTGGAGTCGTTGGTCTTCATCGACGCGTCATCAGCCATGACTTCCAATCACCATCAGCTTGCCATGCGCAGACAACCCGGCCTGAGAACAGGATCGATGCGAGGTGGCAGTATCGCCGCAATGCAAGCGGGCACCATCCTTGGCAGGAATGGCTTTGTTGCGAATTTGGGTTGTGTTGTCGGGGTGTCTCTCAACCTTGCCGCGATACTAACGGATTAGTCATGCATTTGGCTATGCCCCGCGTGGCCATTGCGGTGGTTTTTATGGGCGCCGGCCGTTGCCCCGCCGGCCCGCTGGCGCAAGCCCCATTGGCGCCGGGGCGGGTTCAGCGGATATGAGGGCCCCTGGTTGCCCGGCCCCGCCGGTAGGAGAGCTTGATGCCCGCAAACCCAGCCCCCGCCGTGGCGGCCCCGAGCAGCGCGGCCAGCCTCCGCGCCGCTGGCCTGCGCACCCTGGCGGTGGAGGCCGCCGGCCTGGCGGCGCTGGAAGCCAGCATGCAGGGCGACCTGGGCGAGGCCTTCGTGCGCGCGGTGGAAGTGGCCTTCGCCGCCGAGGGCCGCCTGATCCTCACCGGCATGGGCAAGAGCGGCCATGTCGGCCGCAAGATCGCCGCGACCCTGGCTTCCACCGGCACCCCCAGCCTATTCCTGCACCCGGCCGAGGCCAGCCATGGCGACCTGGGCATGGTGACCGCCAAGGATGTGCTGCTGGCGCTTTCATGGTCGGGCGAAACGGCGGAGCTGGGCGACATCATCCACTACTCCCGCCGCCATCGCGTGCCGCTGGTGGCGATGACCGCGGCGCCGGACAGCGCGCTGGGCCGGGCCGCCGATATCGGCCTGTTCCTGCCCCGGGTGGCGGAAGCCTGCCCGCTGCGGCTGGCGCCCACCACCTCCACC
This sequence comes from Acetobacteraceae bacterium, assembly GCA_947373495.1. Classification (GTDB taxonomy): domain Bacteria; phylum Pseudomonadota; class Alphaproteobacteria; order Acetobacterales; family Acetobacteraceae; genus CAIMOR01. Next base: position 2,138 of record CANBXZ010000247.1, on the reverse strand, counting down.
CTGATGCAGCTGGCGCTGGGGGATGCGGTGGCCATGGCGCTGCTGGAACGGCGCGGCTTCACCCCGGCGAATTTCCAGCAATTCCACCCCGGCGGCAAGCTGGGCGCCCAGCTGCTGCTGGTGGCGGACGTGATGCACCGCGCGCCGCAACTGCCACTGGTACCGCTGGAAGCCGACATGGCCACGGTGATTTTGGCCATGACCAGCCACAACATGGGCTGCGTGCTGGTGGTGGACGCCGCCGGCGACCTGGCCGGGATCGTGACCGATGGCGACCTGCGCCGCCACATGGCGCCCGATATCATGAGCCGGAGCCTGGGCAGCCTGATGACCGCGAACCCGCTGACCACCACGCCGGAGGTGCTGGCCAGCGCCGCGCTGGCGCTGATCAACGAACGCAAGGTGCAGGCGCTGGTGGTGCTGGAAGGCCGCCGTCCGGTGGGCGTGGTGCATATCTACGCCCTGCTGACCGCCGGCGTGGCATAAGGCGGTCATGATCCTCGTCACCGGTGCCGCCGGCTTCATCGGCTCCAACATCGTCGCCGACCTCAATGAGGCCGGCCGCACCGACCTGGTGCTGTGCGACCTGCTGCGCCAGGGCCACAAGTGGCTGAACCTGCGCAAGCGCGCCTTCGCGGAACTGGTGCCGCCGGCGGAACTGTTCGACTGGCTGCGCGGCCCGGGCGGCCGGCGGATTACCGCCGTGGTCCACATGGGGGCGAATTCCTCCACCATGGCCAGCGACGGCGATGAGGTGATGCAGCGCAACTTCCGCTTTTCCTGCCAGCTGCTGGACTGGGCGACGACGGCGCAGGTGCCCTTCATCTACGCGTCCTCGGCCGCCACCTATGGCGATGGCGCCCAGGGGTATGAGGACGACTTCGCCTTCCCGCAGCTGCGCCGGCTGCTGCCGCTGAACCTGTATGGCTGGAGCAAGCACATCTTCGACCTGGCGGTGGTGGAACGCCGCAACCGGGGCGAGGCGCTGCCGCCGCTCTGCGTCGGGCTGAAGTTCTTCAACGTCTATGGCCCGAACGAGGGCCACAAGGGCGCCATGCAGTCCGTGGTCTCCAAGGTGTTCCGCAGCATCACCGAGGGCGAGCCGGTGACGCTGTTCCGCAGCCATCGGCCGGAATACGCCGACGGGTTGCAGATGCGCGACTTCGTCTATGTCCGCGATGTCTGCCGGGTGGTGCTGCACCTGCTGGCGCAGCGCCAGGGCTTCGGCATCTTCAACCTGGGCTCGGGCGTGGCGCGCACCTGGGTGGACCTGGCCAGCGCGGTGTTCGCCGCCATGGGCCGCCCGCCGGAGATCGGCTTCATCGACATGCCCGAGGCGCTGCGGGAGAAGTACCAGTACTACACCCGCGCCGATATCGGCCGGCTGCGCGGCTTCGGCTACAATGCCGACATGGAGACGCTGGAAGCCGGCGTCGCCGACTACGTCACCGGCTACCTGTCCCGGCCCGACAGCTACCGCTGAGCCGCCACCGCGCCCTGCAACGCGGCGCAGGCGCCCTGCAGGTGGTACAGCGAACTGGCCGGAATGCGGTCCACCCGGGCCTCTCCGGCCGGGCCGGTATGGTCCAGCCAGGTGCCGGGCGGCGCCGGCAGCAGGAAGCGCCGCATCAGCGCGTTGACCAGCCGTTCCACCACCGCACCGCTATCAGCCCCACCAACCACCAGGTGGGCGCGGATCGCCTCGGTCTGCGGCCATAGCCGGGTGGCGCGGTCGGGCTGGCTGGCATCGGCGCCGACGCTGTCGAACACCAGGCCGGTCGCGGCATCGGTGCCGGCGCGCAGCGCGAAGCCGTGCAGCCGGCGGGCAGCGTCCCGCAGGTCCCGCCCCAGCAGCCGATGCGCCTCATGCAGCAGCCAGCACCATTCGAACTGATGCCCCGGTTCCACCCGCACCACACCGCTGGCGGCATCCGGCAGGCGGCGCCAGTCGCGGTCGAAGAACTCGGCCAGGGTGCCGCTGCGGTCGTCGTACAAATGGCGCTCGAACAGGGTCAGCAGGCGGTCGGCGGCCTCGGCGAAGCGGGCTTCGCCGCTGGCTTCGTACAGCGCCAGGCAGGCTTCCAGCAGGTGCATGTGCGGGTTCTGCTGCAACGGCCCGGCTTCCACCGGCCAGGCAT
>CANBXZ010000246.1 GCA_947373495.1 Acetobacteraceae bacterium | reverse complement strand
CTGGCAGGACCACCCGGAGTTCGGCCGCGTGCCGATTCCCTCCAGCCCGCTGCACTTCGCCGATGTCGAGCCGCCGCAGCCACCGCCCACCGGCCCGCTGGGGGCCGAGACCCGCGCCGTGCTGCGCGAGAAGCTGGGCATGGCGGAGGCCGCGATCGACGCGCTGGCGGCCGAGGGCGTGATCTAGCGCGTGATCGCCTGAGGTGCGCTCACCGAAAGGCGTGAATCACGCGACCAATCAATAATCCACAGCGTGATCGGCGCTTCAGTCAGCGCCGATCACGCTGTGGAACTTTTGTTCCAACGCGCGAATTTTGCCGTTCGGTGCCGCAGCCATCCCGGCATCTGCTCTAATCCGCGGTGATCCGCGCGGCGGTCACCACCTCGCGCATTGCCTGCTGTTCCTCGCGGATCATGGCCTGGAAGGCGTCCGGCGTCAGCCCCGCCGGCACCGCGCCTTCGCCCGCCAGGTAGCGGGCAAAACCGGCTTCCCGCAGCGCCGCGTTGGTGGCGCTGTTCAGCGCGGTGCGCACCGCGGCGGGCAGGCCGCGCGGGCCGAACAGCCCCCACCAGATGCCGCCGACATAGTCGATGCCCGCCTGCCGCACCGTCGGCGCTTCGGGCGTGCCTTCCGGCCGCCCCTCGCCGGTATAGGCGATGATCTTCAGCAGCCCGCCGCGCAACTGGCCGGCGCTGCTCGCCATGGTGGTGAACATCACATCCACCCGCCCCGCCACCAGGTCCGTCAACGCCCCCGCGGTGCCACGATAGGGGATGTGCTGCATCTGCACCCCGGCGCGCAGGCAGAACAACTCGGTCATCAGGTGCACCGTGCTGCCCGGGCCGGAACTGGCATAGGTCACCTCGCCCGGCCGGCGCCGGGCTTCCGCCGCCAGGTCCTGCACGCTGCGGAAACGGGAGTTCGGTGGCACCAGCACCACCAGCGGCGAGGTGGCCAGCAGTGAAATGCCGTCCAGCTCCCGCCCGGCGTCGAAGGCAATGCGCTGCACCGGGGCAATGGCGGCGACGCTGCTGGTGGTAACCAGCAGGGTCTGGCCATCCGGTGCCGCCTGGGCCACCTGCTGCACCCCCACGGCGCTGCCGGCGCCGGGGCGGTTCTCAATGACGAAGGGCTGGCCGAAATGCGCCTGCAACCGCTCGGCCAGCGGCCGGGCCATGGCGTCGTTGGAACCGCCTGGGGTGAAGGGCACCACGATGCGCACCGGCCGCGTCGGCCAGGCGGGCGCTTGCGCCCGCGCCACCGCTGGCGCCAACAGCGCCGCCGTCATCAATCCCCGCCGTGCCAGCATGTGGTTTCCTCCGCGGGGCGCAGCCTGCACATGGACGCCGCGCGCCGCAACTGGCAGCATCGGCGGCAGAACATCAGGGGGAACGCAGGACATGCGATCCAAGACCTTCGGCGGCTTCGCCGAAGCGGTGGCCGATATTCCGGACGGCTCCGTCATCGGCATCGGCGGCTTCGCCGCCCCGGGCACACCCTACAACCTGCTGCAGGCGCTGCTGGCGCAAGGCGCGAAGAACCTGGTCTGCGTGGCCAACACCACGGGCGGGGCGCATCAGCCGCGCATGCCGGACATTGCCATGCTGGTGGAAAACGGCCAGGTGCGGAAGGTCATCGCCAGCTTCACCGCCTCCACCCGGCCGACCGACGTGATCCCCTTCACCAAGTACTACGAAGCGGGTGAGGTCGAGGCCGAACTGGTGCCGCAGGGCACCATGGCGGAACGGCTGCGCGCCGCGGGCGCCGGCATTCCGGCCTTCTACACGCCCACGGCGGTGGGCACCGAACTGGCCGAGGGCCGCGAGACCCGCGTGTTCAACGGCCGCGAGATGCTGCTGGAATACGCCATCCCGCTCGACTACGCCTTCATCCGCGCGCATCGCGCCGATGCCAGCGGCAACCTGCAATTCCGCCTCACCCAGCGCAATTTCTGCCCGCTGATGGCGATGGCGGCGAAGACCTGCATCGTGGAGGTGGAGGAGGACATCCTGCCGGTGGGCAGCATGGACCCCGACAATGTCCACACTGCCGGCATCTTCGTGCAGCGCCTGGTGAAGATTCCGGCCGCGCCGGACGGCATTTGGCCGGTGCGCCGGCAGGAGCGCGCGAAATGAGCGGCACGCAGAAGGGCTGGGACCGCCAGCAGATGGCCGACCGCCTGGCGCGGGAATTCCAGGATGGCTGGCTGGTCAACCTGGGTGTCGGCATCCCGACCATGTGCAGCAACACCGACCTCGGCGACCGCGAGGTGACCTACCATTCCGAGAATGGGTTGATCGGCTATGGCCCGGTGCTGCCGGCCGGGCAGGAAGACCTGCACCTGGTGAATGCCGGCGGGCAGAACGTCTCCCTGAAGCCGGACAGCGTCACCGTTCATCACGCCGACAGCTTCGCCATCATCCGCAGCGGCCGCATCGATGTGACCGTGATGGGGGCCTATGAGGTGGCTGGCAATGGCGACTTCGCCAACTGGAAGGTGGCCGGGCAAAAGGGCGGCGGCATCGGCGGCGCCATGGACCTGGCGGCCTGCGCCAAGCGGGTGTTCATCATCCTGGAGCACGTGACGCGCAAGGGCGCACCGCGGCTGGTGCCGACCTGCGCGCTGCCGGTAACGGCGCGGGGCGTGGTGACGCTGGTGGCGACCAACTACGGCCTGTTCGCCCCCACCGGCACCGGCTTCCGCGTGGTGGAACTGGCGCCGGGCATGAGCTTCGACGAAGTGCGCGCCGCCACCGGCACGCCGCTGGAGGCATAGGACATGGCCCTGCACATCGACTACTACGCCTCCCTCAACTCACCCTGGACCTATATGGGCGGGGCGCGGATCGAGGCCCTGGCGGCGAAGTACAACGCCACCATGCGGATCTGGCCGGTGGATTTCGGCACCATCTTCGCCGGCTCCGGCGGGCTGCCATTGCCCAAGCGCAGCCCGCAGCGCCAGGCCTACCGCTTGCAGGAACTGGCGCGCTGGAAGGAAGCGCTCGGCCTGCCCTACAACATCAAGCCGAAGCACTTCCCCACCAGCGAGGCGCTTTCCGCCTGTTGCGTGGTCGGCGTGCGCGAGACGATCAGCGACGCGCATGCCATTCGCCTGGCGCATCGCGTGCTGAAGGCGCTGTGGGAGGAGGAGTTGGACCCCGGCGACGAGAAGGTGCTGGCCCGGTTGATCGGTGAGTGCGGGCTGGACTGCCAGGCCATTCTGGCGCTGGGCAAGGAACCGCGATGGGCCGAGATGCGCGAGGCCAATACCAAGGCGGCGCTGGACCGTGGCGTTTTCGGTGCGCCCAGCTATGTGATTGGCGAGGACATCTTCTGGGGCCAGGACCGGCTGGAGTTTGTCGAGCGCAGGCTCGCCAAGGGCTAACGAGCGCAGGCTCGCCAAGGGCTGACGGGCGCAGGCTCGCCAGGGGGATGGGGCGGGCCGCGTCGCCAAGGGGCAAGGGCAAGGGCGGCGGCGCGTACGGCGCCTGCCGCCGCGAAAACGCCATTTGACCCGGCTGTGCCGGGCGTTCATGCCTTCGGCCATGGCGCCCTGCATTCTGACCTATACGCTGAACCCCACCATCGACCTGGCGGCGGAAGCCGACCAGGTGCAACCGGTGCGCAAGGTCCGCACTCGCGGAGACAGCTTCGACCCCGGTGGCGGCGGGGTGAATGTTGCCCGGGTGGTGCGGGAATTGGGTGGCGAGACGCTGGCCATCATCCTGGCCGGCGGTGTCAGTGGCACCTTGCTGGAGGAATTGCTGGCCGAGGCCGGCGTGCCGCACCTGACCGTGCCGATCGCCGGCCGTACCCGCATCAGCCACACCGTGCACGACCTGAAGGCGGGGCAGGAATACCGCTTCGTGCCCGAAGGCCCGACCCTGGCCGAAGCCGAATGGCAGGCCGGGCTGGCGGCGCTGGAACGCGCGGCGGGGGACTGGCTGGTGGCCAGCGGCAGCCTGAACCCCGGGGTACCGCTGGACCACTACGCCCGCTGCAAGGCCATTGCCGGCAAGCGCGGCCTGCCCTTCGTGCTGGATACCTCCGGCCCCGCGCTGCGGGCGGCACTGGGGCCGGGGCTGAAGCTCATCAAGCCCAGCCAGGGCGAGTTCGACACGCTGGTGGGCCGCAAGCTGGCCGACCACGAACTGGCCGAGGCGGCGCAGGGCTTCGTGACCCAGGGTGCCACGGAACTGCTGGCGGTGACGCTGGGCGGGGAGGGGGCGCTGCTGGCCAGCGCCGCGGGTGTGCTGCGGCTGCCGCCGATTGCCGTGCCGGCGGTGGGCGCGGTGGGCGCCGGCGACAGCTTCCTGGCCGCCATGGTGCTGCACCTGGCCGAAGGCGCCGCGCCGCGTGACGCCTTCGCCTGGGGCATGGCGGCCGGCGCCGCGGCGGTGATGCGCCCCGGCACCGCCCACCCGAAGCGCGAGGACGTCACCGCCCTGCGCGCCCGGATCGGCAAGGTTTAGGCCGGGCCAGGGCGTGATCGGCGCTGACTGAAGCGCCGATCACGCCCTGGATCATTTATTTGTCGCGTGATGCACGCCTTTCGGTGAGCGCACCTCAGGCGATCACGCTCTAAACGCCGTACTTCCTGAACCACGCCAGCATGCGCGCCCAGCCATCCTCGGCGGCTTCGCGGCGGTAGCTCGGGCGATAGTCGGCGTGGAAGCCATGCGGCGCTTCCGGATAGACGTGGATTTCCACCGTCTTGCCGGCGGCCTTCGCCTTGGCCTCGGCGGCGCGCACCGCTTCCACCGGAATGCCGGTATCGGCGCCGCCATACAGCCCCAGCAGCGGGGCCTTCAGCTCGCCGGCCACATCGGTGGGGGTACGGGGCTGGATCTCGCTGGGGGCGCCGCCCACCGGGCCGTACCAGGCCACCGCGGCCTTCACCTCGGCATTGGCGGCCGCGGTCATCCAGGTGTTGCGGCCGCCGCGGCAGAAGCCGGTGACGGCCAGCCGGGTGGCATCGCCCCGGCCGCTGGCGCGCACGAAGGCCACGGCGGCGGCCAGGTCGGCCTGGAAGGTGGCATCGGGCGCCTTGCTGATGACATCCCGGATGATGGTGGGCACGTCCGTCATCTTCGAGAGGTCGCCCAGCCGGGCGTAGAACTCGGGCGCCACGGCGGTGTAGCCGGCCTTGGCCAGCCGGCGGCAGGTGTCCTTGATGTATTCGTGAACGCCGAAGATCTCCTCGATCACCACCACCACCGGGTGGGCACCGCCCCCGGCCGGGGAGGCGACATAGGTCGGCACATGGCCGCCCGGCACCGGCACCTGCACCTCACCGGCCAGCAGCCCGGTGCTGTCGGTGTGGATCGGGGCGGCCTGGCCATGCGCGGTGGCCATGGTGAAGCCGGCCATCAGCGAGCCCATGACAAAGCCGCGCCGTGCCGGTTGCGGCACCTGCAAGCCGTTCAACCCCAGCAATCCGTCCATGATCCTGCCTCCTGTTCCGGTTCAGGGGGTTCGCTGCCGGGCCGGGTCGTGGTTACCTTGGCCCAAGGCCTGATCGCCCGGGGCCGCAGGGTCGCAGGCGGGAATCATGGCCCAGCAGCACGAGGAAACCACCATGCGGGAAATCGCCCCCGGCAGCCGGCCCGAATGGACCGCCGCCCAGCTTGCCGCCGACCCGACCTGGATTTTCGCGTTGAATGCCGACCAGGCCGGCGACCTGCTGGCCACCACGCGCGCCGCCCATCAGGCAGGCCGGCCGCTGCTGGCGTATCGGCGGGAGGAGTTCACCCTGGGCCGCGCCCTGCCCACCCTGGCCGCCGCCTTCGAGGAACAGCGCAGCGGCCGCGGCGTGGCGCTGGTGCGCAACCTGCCGCGGGAAGGCGTGACCGAGGCCGAGTTCGAGCTGATGACCTGGGCGATCGGCCTGCACTTCGGCGTGGCGCGGCCGCAGGGCAAGCAGACGCATTACGTCAGCCGCGTCAGCAACGCCGGCAACGCGTACCGCACCGGCACCGGGCGTGGCTACAACAGCAACGCCGACCTGGATTTCCATACCGACACGGCGGATATCGTGCTGCTGGCCTGCTACAACGCGGCCAAATCCGGCGGCATGAGCATGTGTACCAGCACGCTGGCGGCGCACAACACCATGGCGCGGGAACGGCCGGACCTGGCCGAGCGGTTGCACGACACCTACTGCTTTTCCCGCCAGGGCGAACAGGCGGCCGACGAAGGCCCGTTCCTGACCTGCCCGGTGGTGGCGGTGCAGGACGGCCGGGTGTTCGGCCGCTGGAACCGCAACCGGCTGAAGCACGCCCAGGGCATGCCCGGCGTGCCCGACCTCACGCCGCAACAGGCCGAGGCGCTGGCGCTGCTGGACCAGTTGATGCGGCGGGACGACCTGATGTTCAGCATGTGGCTGCGCCCGGGCGACCTGCAACTGATGAACAACCACGCCGCGGTGCACAGCCGCACCGAGTTCGAGGACCATGAGGCGCCGGAGCAGCGCCGACTGCTGTTCCG
>CANBXZ010000245.1 GCA_947373495.1 Acetobacteraceae bacterium | reverse complement strand
GGTGCGGCTCGGCCTGGCCAACGACATCCGCGCCGAGGCCGATTTCGACCGGCTGGCGACACGCATCGTGGACGGCAAGCGCCTCATCCCGCAGATGGTGGCGCCGACCGTGCCGATGGTGTGCGTGCCAACCACGCTCTCCGCCGGCGATTTCAGCAGCGGTGCCGGCGTGACCGACATCGCCAAGGGCCACAAGCAGGCGATCTACCACGTGGCGATGATGGCGCGCGCGGTGGTGCTGGACCCCTCGCTGTCCCACCGCACGCCGGAATGGCTGTGGCTTTCCACCGGCATCCGCGCCGTGGACCATGCGGTGGAGGATATCTGCTCGATCAGCGGCAATCCGTTCAGCGAAGGTGCCTCGATGCAGGCGCTGCGGCTGCTCTCTCGCGGGTTGCGCGGCGTAAAGCAGCGCCCGGGCGACCAGGCCGCCTACCTGGACTGCCTGAACGGCGCCTGGCTGAGCATGGTTGGCTCCCAGAGCGGTGTCGAGAAGGGCGCCAGCCATGGCATCGGCCATGCGCTGGGCGGTGCCGCCAAGGTGCCGCACGGCTATACCAGCTGCGTCATGCTGCCCACCGTGCTGCGCTTCAACCTGGCGGTGAACCCGGAACGCCAGAAGCTGGTCAGCGAGGCCTTCGGCGACGCCGGCATTCCCGCCGCCGACCACGTGGCCAGGCTGGTGGCCGACCTTGGCCTGCCCGGCCGTATCCGCGACACCGGGGTGAAGCCGGAACAGCTGGACCACATCGCCGAGATGGCGATGCATGACCGCTGGATCCCGACCAACCCGCGCCCGATCAAGGACGCGGCGACGGTGCGGGCGCTGCTGGACCAGGCCTGGTAGCGCCAGGCCGCGCCCCCCCGCGAAAGCTCAACAGGCCGCAGCCTGGTCACCCGCTTCATCGGTGCCACCAGGTTCCGGACAACAACGGAAACGCCCATGCCGCTGCACCCCGAAACCGTGGCTGTCCTGCAACTCATCAAGGACAGCGGCCGCCCGCCGATGCACACGCTGAGCGCCGCCGAGGCACGCGAGGTCTCGGCGCGGTCGCGCGCCATCATGCAGCCAACGCCGCCGGACGTGGCGCTGGTGGAAAACCTCAGCTGCCCCGGCCCGCTCGGCGAGGTACGGCTGCGGCACTACCGGGGCGCCGGCACGGCGGCGGATGCGGTGCTGCCCGGCGTGGTGTTCTTCCATGGCGGCGGCTGGGTGATCGGTGACCTGGAAAGCCATGACCAGGTCTGCCGCAGCCTGGCCAATGCGGCGCAATGCAGCGTGGTGGCGGTGGACTACCGCATGGCGCCGGAACATGTCTTCCCGGCCGCGGTGAATGACAGCGCCGCCGCCTATGCCTGGGTGGTGCAGAACGCCGCGGCGCTGAAGATCGACGCCCGGCGCATCGCCGTGGCCGGGGACAGCGCCGGTGGCAACCTGGCCACCGTGGTGGCGCTGATGGCGCGCGACGGCGCCTTCGCCGCGCCCTGCTTCCAGTGGCTGGTCTACCCGGCGGTGGACATGACCGCCTCCCTGCCCAGCTATGAGCGGGTGACCGAGGGCTTCATCCTGACCACCGCGACGATGAAATGGTTCCGCGACCAGTACCTGGGCAGCGAGGCGCAGCAGTACGACTGGCGGGCTTCGCCGTTGCGCGCCGCCTCGCTGGCCGGCCTGCCGCCGGCGCTGGTGCTGACCTGCCACTGGGACCCGCTGTGCGACGAAGGCACCCTGTATGCGCAGCGCATGGCCAGCGAGGGCGTTCGGGTGCAGCATGTGCACATGAATGACCAGATGCACGCCTTCCTCACCATGGGGAAGTTCATTGGCGCTTCGGACATGGCCATACGGCACGGCGCGCTGGCGCTGCGTGACGCGTGGCGGGCATGAGCCGCGTGGCCGGGTTGCTGGAAGGCAAGTCCTCGCTGATCACCGGCGCGGGGTCCGGCATTGGCCGCGCCACGGCGCTGGCCTTCGCCCGCGAAGGCGCCTGGGTGGCGGCGGCGGACCTTTCGCTGGACAACGCCAAGGCCACGCTGGCGCTGATCGAGAAGGCCGGTGGCCAGGGTGTGGCCATTCAGGTGGACGTGGCCGAGGAAGCCAGCGTCGCCGCCATGGTCGCGGCCACGGTGGCGGCCTTTGGCGGGCTGGATGTGGCGTTCAACAATGCCGGCATCGCGCCCGCCATGGTGGGCGCCAGCGGGCAGAAGATCGCCGATGTCAGCATGGAAAGCTGGAACCGCATGCTGGCGGTGAACCTCACCGGCGTGTGGCTGTGCCTGAAGCATGAGGTGCAGCAGATGCGCCAGCAGGGCGGCGGCGCCATCGTCAACACCTCCTCCATCGCCGGGCTGCTGGGGCTGGCGGGGTCGTCCAGCTATCCGGTCAGCAAGCATGGCGTGATCGGGCTCACCAAGGTGGCCGCGGCCGACCATGCCAGCGACCATATCCGCGTCAACGCGATCTGCCCCGGCTACATCGAAACCCCGATGACGGAGGAAAGCCGCCAGCGCCACGGCAACCGCATCATCGCCCGGGTGCCGATGAGCCGCTTTGGCGAGCCGGAGGAAATCGCCGAGGCGGTGGTGTTCCTGTGTTCGGACCGCGCCAGCTTCGTCACCGGGTCCTGCTGGACCGCGGATGGCGGCTACAGCGCGGTGTAGACCTGGCTCAAGGGGGCCGGGCGCAAGGGGGGCCGAGCGCAAGGCCGGGCGGGGGCCAACGCGGCCCCTGCCTTAGCCCCTGGCCAGCCCTTGGCTCTACACGTTGGCGCCTTCGATCAGGCCACCGAAGCGATCAAAGGTCTTGCCGTCCCACTTCGCCAACTGCATCTGCCGGATCGGGTGGTAGTTGGTGCTGCTGGTGTTGACCTTGATGCCGTTGATCAGCGACGGCACTTCCAGCCCGCTCAGGCTGGTGGCCTGCTTCATGATGTTCTCCCGGCTGAAGTCGCCGTTGCATTGGGTCAGCACCCGCATCATCGTCTTGCTGACGCCGTAGCTGAACACGTAGTTGCCGTCGGACTGGTCGGCTTCGGGCATGTGCGCCTTCATCCAGTCGCGCCATTCCTTCATGCCGGCATCGTCGTTCCAGGCCGGGTCGGTCGGGTCCTTCAGGTAGGCGCTGGTGATGATGCCCACGCCCTTCTCCGGCCCCGCCGGGTTCATCACCGCCGCCACCGAGATGGAGACGTTGGTGAGGAAGTGCATCGCCGGGCGCCAGCCGATGTCGTGCACCTTGCGGATGGTCTGCGCCGCGAATTTCGGCGTGGTGGCGGTGAGCAGCGCGGTGGAGCCGGTGCCGTGCAACTGCACGATCTGGCTGTCGATCGTGGCGTCCGTCACCTCATGCGAGACCGTCTTCACCACCGCGTCGAACCGGCTGCCCAGCACGTCGCGCACGCCGGCCACGTAGTCCTTGCCGAAGTCGTCGTTCTGGTACAGCAGCGCCAGCTTGGCATTGCGGTCCTGTTCCAGCATGTACTTGGTATAGATCTGCGCTTCGGTGCGGTAGCTGGGCTGCCAGCCGATGGTCCAGGGGAAGTTCTGCGGGTCGCCCCACTTGTCCGCCCCGGTGGACAGGAACAGGTGCGGCACCTTGCGCTGGTTCACGTAGCGGTGAATGGCGCTGTTGGTGGGCGTGCCCAGGGTGTTGAACAGGAAGCTGACCTTGTCCTGCTCCACCAGGCGGCGGGTTTGTTCCACCGTCTTCGGCGGGCTGTAGCCGTCATCATAGGTAACGAAGTTCAGGCGGCGGCCCTGGAAGCCGCCAGCGTCGTTGATGGCCTTGAAGAACACCTGCTGCAGCTTGCCGATCACGCCATAGGCGCTGGCCGGGCCGCTGTAGGGCATGATGTTGCCGATCTTGATCTCGTCGGCGGTAACCCCGGTGAGGTCGGCGGCGTGGCCGATGCGCGGCGCGGCCAGGGCCGCGGCGGAAGCCACCAGGAGGGTACGACGGGTGAGCATGGCGGACGGAACTCCCTTGTTTTCTTGTTGGGTCAGCGGCGCAGCCGGGCGGCCAGGCGGCGCAACAGGCCGGCCACGCCACCAGGCAGAACGAACAGGAAGGCGATGAGGATGCAGCCATAGATCACGCCCGGTGCCGCCTTGGAGATCCCCTCCGCGACATTGGGCATGAACACCACGAACAGCCCGCCGAACACGCCGCCGATGATGGAGGCGACACCGCCCACCACCATGCCGACGAACAGCGTGATGGAAAGCGGCACCTGGAAGCTGTCGGGCGAAACGAACTCCACCGCGATGGCCGAAAGCGCGCCGGCCACGCCGGTTATCATGGCGCTGACGGCGAAGGTGCTGGTCTTCAGGCTGGCGATGTCCATGCCCATCGCCTCGGCCGCCAGGCCATGGTCGCGAATGGCCATGATGGCGCGGCCGATGCGGCTGGCCATCAGGTTGCGGGCCAGCAGGAAAATGCCCAGCGCGACCAGGATGGTGAACAGGTACAGGTACTGGTCGCTGTTCAGCGGCAGGCCGAAGGGCGCATCCGGCTTCGTCACCAGCACCCCCTGCACGCCGCCGGTCCAGGCCTCGATGCCCTTGTATTTCAGGATCTGCGGCACCGCGACGGCCAGCGAGAAGGTGGTGAGCGCCAGGTACAGCCCGCCCAGCCGCAGCGCCGGCAGGCCGATGCCGTAGCCCAGCAGGCCGCACAGTACCGCCGCCGCCGGCAACGTGGACCAATAGGGCAGGTTCAGCTTGTCCATCATGATGGCGGCGACATAGGCCCCGGCGGCATAGAACGCACCGTGGCCCAGGCTGATCTGGCCGTTGTAGCCGGTGACCAGGTTCAGCCCGAGGATGGCGATGGCGTAGATCGCCGCCAGCGTCAGTTGGAACAACTGGTAGCTCTCCGCCAGGAACAGCGGCGCGACCAGGATGATGAGGCCGACGCCCCATACTATGCGCGGGTCCACCGCGAAGGCCGGCCGGGGTGGGGCGATGGGCAGGGTGGTCTCGGTTGCCATGGCGCTACACCCGGCTCAGCACGACACGGCCGAACAGGCCGGCGGGGCGCACCAGCAGCACCCCGATGATGATGACCAGAGCCAGGGTCAGCTTCAACTCGGTGCCAACGATATAGGTGCCGCCCAGATTCTCGATGACGCCCACCGCGAAGCCGCCGATGACCGCGCCGCCCGGGTTGTCGATACCGCCCAGCAGCGCGCCGGCGAAGGCGTAGAGCAGGATGCCCAGCATCATGTTGGGTTCCAGGAACACCACCGGCGCCACCATGATGCCGGCGATGGCACCGATCGCCGCCGCCAGCCCCCAGCCCAGCGCCAGCATCCAGCCGACGCGCACGCCGACCAGCCGGGCCGAGACCGGGTTGAACGCCGCCGCTCGCATCGCCAGGCCCAGCCGGGTATGGCGGAAGAACAGGTAGACCAGCCCCAGCACCACCAGCGTCACCGCGGTACTGCCCAGTTCATGCCCCGTCACCAGCCCGCCCAGCAGCGGGCCGTCGTGGAACGGCGTCGGGAACGGCTTCACCGTGTAGTCGAACACCCAACCGGTCAGGTTGCTCACCACCAGCACCAGGCCGATGAACAGCCCGACATGGGTCAGCACCGCCGCATTGGCCATTGGCCGCATCAGCACCCGTTCGATGACGACGCCGATGCAGAAGCTGATGCCGACGGTGGCGAAGAACGCCACCCAGAACGGCAGCCCGGCCTGCACCAGCGTCAGGGCGATATAGGTGGAGAAGGTCGCCATCTCGCCTTGGGCGAAGTTCACGTGGTGCGTGGCCTGGTAGATCATCACCAGGGCCAGCGCGACCGAGGCATAGATGCCACCGGTGGCGATGCCGGCGATGACCTGATGCAGGAAACCATTCATGCGCGGGGGCCCTCAGTAGCCAAGGTAGGAACGACGGATGGCTTCGTCCTGGCGGATTTCCGCCGCCGGCCCCGCCACCACGATCCGCCCGGTTTCCAGCAGGTAGGCCTGGTCGGCGATCTCCAGCGCCAGGTTGGCGTTCTGCTCCACCAGCAGGATCGAAACCTTCTGCTCATCCCGCACCCGGGCCATGATGCCGAAGATCTCCTGCACGATCAGCGGCGCCAGGCCGAAGCTGGGTTCGTCCATCAGCAGCAGCCGCGGCCGCAGCAGCAGGGCGCGGGCAATGGCCAGCATCTGCTGCTCACCGCCCGAAAGCGTGCCGGCCTGCTGGCGGAAGCGCTGCTTCAGCCGCGGGAACAGTTCGAACATGCGTTCGAAATCCGCCGCCACGCCCTTGTCCCGCCGGGTGATGGCACCCAGGCGCATGTTCTCCTCCACGGTCAGTTCCATGAAGGTGCCACGGCCATCGGGCACATGCGCCACGCCAAGCCGCACGATGTCCTCGGTGGCGCGGCCATTGATGCGCTGGCCGGCCAGGGTGATCTCGCCCTCGGTGCGGAGCATGCCGCAGACCGCGCGCAATGTGGTGGTCTTGCCGGCGCCATTGGCACCCAGCAGCGCGGTCACGCCGCCCTCGGCCACCGCGAAGTCGATGCCATGCAGCAC
>CANBXZ010000244.1 GCA_947373495.1 Acetobacteraceae bacterium | reverse complement strand
CCAGGGCACGCTGGTGACGCCGCGCGGGCGCTGAGGCCGGCGACACCGCCCAGTGCCGCGCCTCGGCGAATGGCTTGGCGCCGAGCGCCGGCGAATGGCTTGGCGCCAGGCTCCGGCGAATGGCTTGGCGCCGGGCTCCGGCGACGGCTTGGCGCCGGGCTCCGGCGACGGCATATGCAGCGCATGGAACCCCCTGCCCTGCTGGTTGACCGCCTGATGAAGCGCTATCGGCCCAACGCCGCGCCCGCGGTGGAGGGGCTCAGCTTCACCCTGCCGCGCGGCCAGGTGCTCGGGCTGCTGGGCGGCAATGGTGCCGGCAAGACCACCACCATCGCCATGCTGCTGGGCCTGCTGGTGCCCACCTCCGGCCGCGTGGTGGCGCTGGGCCACGACATGGCGCAGGACCGCTTCGCCGCGCTGGCGCGGATGAACTTCTCCTCGCCCTACCTGGCGCTGCCGGCCAAGCTGACCGTGGCGGAAAACCTGCGCGTCTATGGCCACCTGTACGACGTGCCGGGGCTGGAGCGGCGGATCACCGACCTGGCCGAGCAATTGCAACTGACCGATTTCATCAACCGCGCCGCCGGCGACCTCTCGGCCGGGCAGAAAACCCGCGTGGCGCTGGCCAAGGCGCTGATCAACAAGCCGGACCTGCTGCTGCTGGACGAACCGACCGCCAGCCTGGACCCCGATACCGGCGACTGGGTGCGCGGCTGGCTGGAACGCTACCGGGCCGAAACCGGCTGCGCCATTTTGCTGGCCAGCCACAACATGGCCGAGGTGGAACGGCTGTGCGACCAGGTGCTGATGCTGAAGCAGGGCCGCGCAGTGGACCGCGGCAGCCCGGCCGAATTGCTGGCGAAATACGGCCGCGACGACATGGAGCAGGTCTTCCTGGACATCGCCCGTGGCCGCCAGCAGGTGCCGGCATGACCCGGGCCTCGCTGCGCCGGATCTATGCGCTGATCTATCGCCACACCGCGCTGTACCGGCATTCCTGGCCGCGCGTGGTGGAACTGGCCTATTGGCCGGTGCTGGAGATGCTGGTCTGGGGGCTGACCACCAAATACCTGATGGCGACCGCCACCGGTGGCGTCGCCGCCATGGGGGTGGGCGTGCTGCTCGGCGGCGCGCTGCTGTGGGAGATCACGCTGCGGGCGCAGATGGGCATGACCTTCTCCTTCATGGAGGAGATCTGGTCCCGCAACCTGGGCCATATCAGCGTCTCGCCGCTTCGGCCGTGGGAGTTGGTGGCCGGGCTGATGGGCATGTCGGTGCTGCGGCTGTGCGTCGGCATCACCCCGGCCATGCTGCTGGCCTGGCTGCTGTATGGCTTCGGCATCTTCAGCATGGGGCCGGTGGTGGTGCTGTTCTTCGTCGCGCTGGCACTCTCCGGCTGGGCGGTGGCGCTGGGGGTCACCGCGCTGATTTTGCGCCACGGCGCCGGGGCCGAGGCGCTGGCCTGGTCCGTGGTGTATGGGCTGACGCCCTTCGCCTGCGTGTTCTACCCGCTGGAAGCCCTGCCCTGGTGGGTGCGGCCGGTGGCGCAGGCGCTGCCGCTGGCGCATGTGTTCGAAGGCATGCGCGCCGCGCTGGTGCATGGCAGCATCGCCTGGGGCCATATCGCCGCCGCCTTCGCCCTGGCCGGCTTCTGGCTGGGCGCCATGGCGCTGGTGTTCAAGGCGCAATTCCAAGGTGCCCGCGTGCGCGGCGCGCTGCTGAACATCGGCGAGTAGGACCGAGCGAATGACCGAACCAACCCGCCTCTTCCTGATCCGCCATGCGCTGGTGGAACCCACCGCCCGGGCCGTGCTGTACGGCAGCATGGACGTGGCGCTGTGCGAGCTGGCGCTGCGGGAGGAAGCGGCGCTGTATCGCTGGCTGGCCAGCCGGCTGCCGCGGCCGGCGCATTGGGTCACCTCCCAATTGGGCCGCACCCGCGCCACCGCGGCGGCCATCTTCGCCGCCGGCTACCCGGAACAGCCGCTGGCCACCGAGGCCGACCTGGCGGAACAGCACCTGGGCGAATGGCAGGGCATTCCGCACGAAGCCCTGGTGGAGAAGCTGCGCCACCCGCCGCACCCGTTCTGGCCGCACGCCGCCGAGGAGGAACCGCCGGGCGGCGAAAGCTTCGCCACCGTGCGCGGCCGCGTCGGCCCGGTGCTGGAACGCCTGGTGCAGCGCCATGCCGGGCAGGATGTGGTGGTGGTGGCGCATGGCGGTTCCATCCGCGCCGCGCTGGCCCATGCCATGGACCTCAGCGGCCACCAGGCGCTGACGTTCTCCATTCGCAACCTGGGGCTGACCCGGCTGGAAAAGCACGGCGCGGACTGGCGGGTGGCGGCGGTGAACGAGGAGCCCTGGACACTCTAGCGGGGGTCCCGGATGCTGCGCCCAGCAAGGGGTGCGACGATGACGCAGCGCGTGAACCAATTCGGCCTGCCGGTGGGCGTGGACCTGCCCGGCTGGACCCCGCGCGCCCGGCCGGATGCCACGCCGATGCAGGGCCGCTACTGCACGCTGGAAAAGCTGAACGCGGCGCGCCACGCGGATGCGTTGTTCGACGCCTACATGCAGGCGCCGGATGGCCGCGACTGGACCTACCTGTTCGTGGAACGCCCGGCCGACCGCGCCGCCTACCGCGCCTATGCCGAAGCCAACGAAGCCTCGGCCGACCCGTACCACTACGCCATCCTGGATGCCGCCAGCGGCCAGCCCATCGCCACCTCCTCGCTGATGCGGATGGACCCGGCGATGGGCACGATCGAGGTCGGCAATGTCACCTATTCGCCGCTGATCCAGCGCCAGCCGGCGGGCACCGAGGCGCAGTTCCTGCTGATGCGCCGCGCCTTCGACGAACTGGGCTACCGCCGCTACGAATGGAAGTGCGACAGCCTGAACGCGCCTTCCCGCGCCGCCGCGCTGCGCTACGGCTTCACCTTCGAGGGCATTTTCCGCCAGGCCGTGGTCTACAAGGGCCGCAATCGCGACACCGCCTGGTTCGCGGTGACCGACCAGGACTGGCCGCTGGTGCGCGCCGGCTTCGAGGCCTGGCTGGACCCGGCGAATTTCGATGCCGCCGGCCGGCAGCAGCAATCCCTCGCCGCGCTGCGCGCCAGCCTGGGTTAGTCCGCTTCGCCCGGCCTCAGGGCCGCGGCAGGTGCAGCACCGCGGCCAGGCCCGGCGGGTCCGCCGCGGGGTTGGCGTCGGCCAGTTCCAGCTCGCCGCCATGCAGGTGCGCCATGGCCTGCACCAGGGAAAGCCCCAGCCCGGAACCCGGCGTGGCGCGGGCCTTGTCGGCGCGGAAGAAGCGTTCCCCGGCGTGGGAACGGTCATCGGCCGGCATGCCCGGGCCATTGTCGGCCACGGTGATGGCGATGCCGGTCTCATCCTGCCGCGCGCTGAGCCGAATGGCGCCATCGGCCGGGCTGAACTTGATGGCGTTGTCCAGCAGGTTGGCCACCGCCTGCAGCAGCAGGTCGCGGTCGCCCACCAGCGGCAGGCTGGCCGGCAGGTTGGTCTCCAGCGTCTGGCCACGCGCCTCGGCCGCCACGGCGTAGAACTCGGCCACGTCCTCCAGCACCGGCACCATGTCGAAGGCGGCGAAGGCGGCGCGGCGGGCGCCGGCCTCGGCCTCGGCAATGCGCAGCAGTGCCTGGAAGATGCGGCTGATGTTGTCCAGGTCGGCGATGCCCTGTTCCACCGCCCCGCGCAGCGCGGCGCCCTCGGTGGTGCGGGCCGGCGGTGCCGCGCTCAAGGCTTCCTCCAGCTTGGCGCGGGCGCGGGCGATGGGGGTGCGCAGGTCGTGCGCGATGGCATCCGAAACGCCGCGCACGCCTTCCATCAGCGTGGCGATGCGGTCCAGCATGGTGTTCAGCGTCTGCGCCAGCCGGTCGAACTCGTCATCCCGGCCGGAGATCGGCACCCGGTGCGCCAGGTCGCCGCCGGCGATGGCGATGGAGGTCTCGAACGCCGCGCCCAGCCGGCGTTGCAGCGCGCCCCGGATCAGCCAGGCCCCGGCCAGCGCGAACAGCACCACGGCGCCGGAGGCATAGACCACGCCTTCGGTCAGCAACCGGCGCAGTTCCACCCGCTGATCCTCGTCCCGGCCGATCAGCAGTTGCAGGCCGGGCAGGTCCAGCCGATGCAGCCGGGCCTGGCTGGTGTTGTTGTCATGCGTGACGCGGGTGCGGAACCAGGCGCCATCGGCTGGCGTGTCGGCCGGCCAGTCTTCCAGGTTGCCGGCCAGCCGGCGCGGGGCGGCACCCTCGGCCACCTGCCGCAGCAGGTAGATGCTCTCATTCTCCACATCCACCGCCACGCGATCCTCGATCGCCTCCGCCAGCCCGGTGGCGCCGGCCTCGCGCCAGCGTTCGGTCAGGGCGATGGCATCGGCGCGGATGGCGGCATCGGTCTGGCGGTCCAGCGCAATGGCGGTGGCCCACCACAGCACCGCCACCATGGCCACCGCGGCCACGCTGAACATGGCGGCGAACAGCACGGCGAAGCGGAAGCCGGCGCTGGCCAGCAGCCGCGGCGGGCGCAGCGTGGGCGGGCCGCTGGGCAGGGCAGGCATGGGGCGGGCCTCAGGGTTCCGCGCGGATCATGTAGCCGGCGTTGCGCACGGTATGGATCAGCGGCTTGTCGAAGCCCTTGTCGATCTTCTGCCGCAGCCGGCTGACATGCACGTCGATGACGTTGGTCTGCGGGTCGAAGTGGTAGTCCCACACCTTCTCCAGCAGCATGGTGCGGGTCACCACCTGGCCGGCATGGCGCATCAGGTGCTCCAGCAGGCGGAATTCGCGCGGCTGGATGTCGATGCGCTTGGCGCCGCGGGTGACGATGCGGCTCAACAGGTCCAGCTCCAGGTCGGCGACGCGCAGCTTGGTGGCCGGCGCATCCACCGAGGGCCGGCGCCCCAGCGCCTCAACCCGGGCCAGCAGCTCGGCGAAGGCGAAGGGCTTGGTCAGATAATCGTCGCCGCCGGCCTTCAGGCCCTTCACCCGCTCATCCACGCCCGACAAGGCGGACAGGAACAGCACCGGGGTACGGTTGCCCTGGCTGCGCAGGGTTTCCACCAGGCGCACGCCGTCCACGCCGCCGGGCAGCATGCGGTCCAGCACCAGCAGGTCGAATTGTTCGGAAGCGGCGAGGAACAGGCCATCCCGGCCATTGCCGGCGTGTTCCACCGTATGGCCGGCTTCCTGCAATCCCTTGCGGACGAAGCGCGCGACTTCGGCGTCGTCCTCCACCAGCAGGATGCGCATCTGATTCTCCTTCGGCCCTGGTCGGGGCCATGCCTGGCGATTCGCCACCAAGGATGACAGGGGATGGCGGCGCTGGCGCGTGAATTTGCCCTAAGATAGCACGGCCCGCCGGGCGGCGGCGCGAATGTTCGGCCGCTGGCTGGCTCAGTGCTCCTGCCGGCCCTGGTTGGCCTGGGCCGGGCGGCGGCCGACCTGCACCGGAATCTCCTGGTTGCGGCCTTCCCGCACCACGGTCACCCGCACCGTCTGCCCCGGCGCCACCGCCGCCACCGACCGCACCAGCGAACGCGAGCTGTCCACCCGTTCGCCGTTGATCGCCAGCACCGTGTCGCCGTTGCGCAGGCCGGCACGGGCTGCCGGGCTGCCGCGTTCCACCCCGGCCACCACCACGCCGCGCCGTTCCGCCCCGCCTTCCGCCGCCTGGTCGCGCACCGAAACGCCCAGCCAGCCACGGTCCACCCGGCCGCCACGCATCAGTGCCTCGATCACCGGGCGGGCAATGTCCGACGGCGTGGCGAAGCTGATGCCGGCATAGGCGCCGGTGGGCGAATAGATCGCGGTGTTGATGCCGATGACCTCGCCGGCGGCGTTGAACAGCGGCCCGCCGGAGTTGCCCGGGTTCACCGCCGCGTCGGTCTGGATGAAATCGTCGAAAGGTCCGACACCGATCTCCCGCCCGCGGGCGGAGACGATGCCGACCGTGACGGTGACGCCCAGCCGGAACGGGTTGCCCGCCGCCAGCACCCAGTTGCCCACCCGCATCACCGAGGAATTGCCCCACGGCACCGCCGGCAGCGCGCCCCGGCTTTCCACCTTCAGCAGCGCCAGGTCGGTGGCTTCGTCGGTGCCGATGGTGCGGGCCGGCAGCTCGGTGCCATCGGACAGCGCCACCACCACCCGGGTGGCGTTGCCGACCACATGGTTGTTGGAGACGATGAACCCGGCCGGGTCGATGATGAAGCCGGAACCGGCGCCCATCACCTCCTGCCGGCGGCGATTGCGGAACAGCCGCTCATACGGCGTGCCGCGCAGCTCGGGCGGCATTTCGCCGGATTGTTCGCTGGTGACGGCAATGTTGACCACCGCCGGCAGCACCCGCTCCGCCAGGTCGGCGAAGTCCGGCAGGAAGGCGGCGCCACGCTGGGCCACGGCCGGGCCCGGCTGCTGTGCGCATCCGGCGGCCGAGACGGCCAGCAGGCCGAGGCCAAGGCCGCGACGATTCAAGGCGTGGGGCATGGGGGCTGTTCCTGCGGCACGATGGCACGGCGAAAGCTGGGGTGTTGCGGGCGTTCCTTCAATCGACCGCCTGCTG
>CANBXZ010000243.1 GCA_947373495.1 Acetobacteraceae bacterium | reverse complement strand
GCGTCATCGCCGGGGCCGTTCCGGCGGCGGCGTGGCGGTGCTGGGGTCCTCCGGCCAGTCGTGCTTGGGGTAGCGGCCGCGCATGTCCTTGCGCGCATCCAGCCAGCCCGCCTTCCAGAAGGCGCCCAGATCCCCGGTGATGGCAATGGGCCGCCCGGCCGGGGAAAGCAGCGAGACCTGCAACGGCACCCGGCCCTCGGCCAGCTTCGGCAGGGTGGAAAGCCCGTACAGGTGCTGGGCGCGGGCTTCCAGCGTGGGGGTTTCCTGGGCGTAGTCGATGGCGGCGGAACGCCCGACCAGCAGCGGCAGCCGCGGGGGCAGCGCCTTGTCCAGCCGCTGGCGCTGGTCCCACGGCAGGGTGCCGAGCAACAGGTCGGGCAGGTTCACCCCACCGACTTCGCTCAGCCTGGTCATGCCGTGCAGGTGCGGCGCCAGCCAGCCCTGCACCGTGGCCAGCAGCGTGGCGTCGCGCACATCCGGCCAGGCGTCGCCCTCCACCCGCCGCAGCCAGCCCAGCCGGGCCTGCAACTGGCGCGCGGTGTCGCTCCATGGCAGGTCGCGCAGGCCGCGCTCGGCCACGGCGGTGGCCAGCGCGGCGGCGATGGCGGCCGGGTCGGCGTGGGGGATGGTCACATCCTCCAGCAGCAGGGGGCCGAACCACAGCCGCCGGCGGGACTGCACCGCGCCGGCCCGGGCGTCGAAGGCGGCGCCTTCCTGGCGCACGAAGCGGGCCGGCAGGCGCTGTTCCAGCACCACCCGGTCCAGCGGCGTGGCCATGCGGATGCGCGCCTCGGTGCCCTGCAATTCCAGATCCGCCACCGCCAGCAGCGCCTGGCGGGCCAGCGGGTCGGTCACGCCCAGCCGGGCGCCCTGGCCGTTGGCCAGCCGGAAGGCGCCATCCATCACCCCGCGCCGGGCGGCGATCCGGTCCGGGAAGCCGGCCGCCAGCAGCGCGCCGGCATTGCCCACGGGTTCGGTGTTGCCATGCACGCCCAGCCGGCGGCGATGCAGGCTGGCGGCGCGGCGAATGCGTTGCAGCGCGGCGCGATCCGCCTCGGCGTGATGAGCATGGCCATGCAGCAGGTCCAGCCGCAGGTGGATATCGGCGGGCGCGTCTCGCCCGCGAATCGGGTCGCGTTCCTCCAGCAGCGCCGCCAGGTCGGCGGCCAGCGCCTTCTCGCCCTCGGTCTCGGCCGCGCACAGCATGCGGGCCAGGCGCGGATGCGTGCCCAGCCGGGCCATGCGCCGGCCCATCGCGGTCACCCGGCCCTCGGTATCCAGCGCGTCCAGCTCGGCCAGCAGGGCGCGGGCCACGGCAAAGGTGCCGGTGGGCGGCGGGTCGAGGAAGGCCAGCGCCTCCGGCCGGGTGCCCCAGGCGGCCAGGTCCAGCGCCAGCCCGGCCAGCTCGGCCTCCAAGATCTCCGGCCGGTCCTGCGGCGGCAGGCCACGATGCAGCGCCTCGCTCCACAGCCGTATCGCCACGCCCGGCGCGGTGCGGCCGGCGCGGCCGGCGCGCTGTTCGGCGGCGGCCTTGCTGATGCGCAGCGTCACCAGCCGGGCCAGCCCGGTCGCCGCATCCAGCTTCGGCGACCGGCGGAAGCCGCCATCCACCACGATCCGCACCCCCGGCACGGTCAGCGAGGTTTCGGCGATAGAGGTGGCCAGCACCACCTTGCGCCGGCTGCTGGGGCCCAGGGCGCGGTCCTGCTCGGCCGGCGGCAGCTCGCCATGCAGCGGCAGCACCTCGGCCTCGATCCCCGCCAACCGTTCGGCGGTGCGGCGGATCTCGGACCAACCGGGCAGGAAGGCCAGCACGTCGCCCGGATGGTCGTGCAGCGCGCCCCGGATGGCAGCGGCCATGGCGTCCGGCAGCTCGCGCGGTTCCTTCAGGTCGCGGGCGCGGTATTCAACCTGCACCGGAAAGGCGCGGCCCAGGCTTTCCACCACCGGCGCCTGCATCAGCCCGGCGAAGACCCCGCCATCCAGCGTGGCGGACATCGCCAGCAGGCGCAGTTCCGGGCGCAATTCGCGTTGCAGGTCGAGGCACAGCGCCAGCGCCAGGTCGGTGTCGAGGTTGCGCTCATGCGCTTCGTCGAAGATCACCGCCGCCACGCCGTCCAGCCCGGGGTCGGATTGCAGCCGGCGCACCAGCAGCCCCTCGGTAATCACCTCCACCCGCATGTTCGGGCCGCCATGGCGGTCCAGCCGCGTCGCCAGGCCGATGGTTTCGCCCAGTGGCTCGCCACACAGGTCCGCCATGCGGCGGGCGGCGGCGCGGGCGGCGACGCGGCGGGGTTCCAGCACCACGATCTTCTGCCCGGCGGCCCAGGGCTCGTCCTTCAGCACCAGGGGCACCAGCGTGGTCTTGCCGGCGCCGGGCGGGGCGATCAGCACCGCGTTGCTGGCCTGGCGCAAGGCCAGGGTCAACGCCGGCAAGGCTTCGGTAACGGGCAGGTCCGGCAGTTCCATCCCCGGCGTGTAGAGCACGGGCCGGCCGGATGAAATCATCCGGGCCGAGGAATTCACCAACCAGGCCAGGCGGCACGCGTTTTCGGGCGCCCCGGCCGCTCCGGGCCAGGGCGCCTCGGCGGCGGGTTGACGCGGCGGCGGGCTGGCCGGACGCTGGCGGCCAATCAACAAGGAACGTCCCGCCTTGCGCCAGCTCGTGGCCGCCGACACCGGCGGCACCTTCACCGATGTGGCGGCCTACAACCCCGCCACCGGCAGCCTCGGCTTCGGCAAGACCCTGACCACCTATGCCGACCTGGTGGATGGCGTGCTGACCGGCCTGGCCGAAACCGGGGCGGCGGCCGATGGCATCGCCCTGCTGCGCCATGGCACCACCCATGTCATCAACGCCTTCCTGCAACGCCGTGGCGCCCGCACCGCGCTGGTGACCACGCTGGGCTTCCGCGACGTGCTGGAGATTGCCCGCGGCAACCGCCCGGTGCCGTTCGACCTTTCCTTCCGCCGCGACCCGCCGCTGGTGCCGCGCCCGCTGCGGTTCGAGGTGGCGGAGCGCATCGCCGCCGATGGCCAGGTGGTGGAACCGCTGGACGAAGCCGCGCTGGCGCTGGTGGCGGCACAGCTGCACGGGGTGGAGGCGGTGGCGATCAGCTTCCTCAACGCCTACGCCAACCCGGCGCATGAGGACCGCGCCGCCGCCCTGCTGCGCGCCGCGCTGCCGGGCACCTACATCACCACCGGCAGCGCGCTGTCGCGCGAATGGTTCGAATACGAACGCACCAGCACGGCGGTGGCCAATGCCTTCGTCGGCCCCAAGGTGGCGGCCTATGCCGAGGGCTTCGCCCGCCGGCTGGGTGCGGGCGGCTTCACCGGGCAATTGGCGATGATGGGCAGCAATGGCGGCGCCATGCCCTTCCCCGCCGCGGTGGAACGACCGATCGCGCTGGTGGAGAGCGGGCCAATCGGCGGTGTCATCGCCGCCGCCGACTACGCCCGCGCGCTCGGCATCGCCCGCATGGTCGCCTTCGACATGGGCGGCACCACGGCCAAGTGCGCCCTGGTGGAGGATGGCGGGTTCGAGGTGCAGTCCACCTACTGGGTCGGCGGCTATGAACGCGGCTTCCCCATCCGCACCCCGGTGCTGGACATCGTGGAGGTGGGTGCCGGCGGTGGTTCCATCGCCTGGGTGGACCCACAGGGCCGGCTGCGCGTCGGCCCGCGCAGCGCCGGCAGCGAGCCCGGGCCGGTGGCCTTCGGCCGCGGCGGCACCGAACCCACCGTCACCGACGCCAACCTGGTGCTGGGCCGCATCGGTGGCGCCAACTTCCTCGGCGGCAAGCTGGCGCTGGACCGGGACGGCGCGGCCGCCGCCATCATGGCCAAGCTCGCCTTGCCGCTGGGCTACGACAGCGCCGAGGTGGTGGCGCGCGGCGTGCTGGATCTCGCCAGCACGCTGATGGCCGGCGCGATCAAGGAGATTACCGTGGCGCGCGGGCATGATGTGCGCGACTTCGTGCTCTGCGCCTTCGGCGGCGGCGGGCCGCTGTTCGCCGGGGACCTGGCGCGCTCGCTCGGCATTCCGCGCGTGCTGGTGCCGCCGCAGCCGGGCAATTTCTCCGCGCTGGGCATGCTGCTGGCCGGCGCCCGGCTGGATGTCTCACGCAGCCTGGTGGCGGACCTGTCGCCCGCCGGCATGGCGCTGCTGGCCGAGGCCATGGCGGCGGTGCGCGCCGAGGCGCTGGACGCCGCGGCGCGGGAGTTCGGCGGCGCCGCGGCCACGCTGCGGGTGCTGGCGGAAATGCGCTATCGCGGCCAGCGCCACAGCGTGCTGGTGGAACTGGGCGCCGGGGCTTCCGCCGCCGCCGTGCGCGCGGTGTTCGAAGCCACCTATGCCAGGCGCTTCGGCCGCAGCCTGGGCGATGATTTCCAGCCCGAGGTGGTGGCGCTGCGCATCATCGCCGAAGCACCGGCGGCACGGCCGGACCTGGCGGCGCTGGCCCCCACCGCCACCGCGCCGCCGCACCCCGTGGCCCAGCGGCCGCTGCACACCCGCGCCGGCTGGGTGCAGGCGCCGGTCTGGCGCCGCGAGCACCTGCCCGCCGGCTTCACCTGCCAGGGCCCGGCCATCATCGAGGAGTATGGCGCCACCATGCTGCTGGGCAGCGGCGACAGGGCCCGCGTTGGCAGCCTGGGCGAAATCCTGGTGGAGGTGAGCCTGTGAACCCGCACCCGACGCAGCCGGCGGACCCGATCACGCTGGAGATCATCCGGCATGAACTGCTCTCGATCCCGAACCAGATCGAGAAGAACATCGAACGCACCGCCTTCA
Organism: Acetobacteraceae bacterium; assembly: GCA_947373495.1. Classification (GTDB taxonomy): domain Bacteria; phylum Pseudomonadota; class Alphaproteobacteria; order Acetobacterales; family Acetobacteraceae; genus CAIMOR01. Next base: position 1,887 of record CANBXZ010000243.1, on the reverse strand, counting down.
GCCCGCTGGTGCAGGAATACAAGGACTACGCCGTGGGGCTGGTGGACCCGGAGGGTGCGCTGGTCTGCCAGTCCCGTGGCAGCCTGCCGATCTTCGTGGCCAATGCGCTGGGCACCGCGGTGCGCGGCGGCCTGGCCACCTATGGCGCGGAAGGGTTGCAGCACGGCGATGCCGTCATCAGCAACGAAGCCGCCAGCCTGGGCCAGCACCTGAACAACGTGGTGCTGTACACCCCGGTGCGGGACGGCGCCGAGCTGATCGGCTTCTTCGCCGTGCTGGTGCACTGGATGGACCTGGGCGGCATGGCGGTGGGCAGCAGCGCCGTCACCACCTCCACCGACATCTGGCAGGAAGGCATCCAGTACCCGACCGTGAAACTGCTTTCGCGCGGGGAGCGGCAAGCCGAAATCTTCCGCATCATCAGCGCCAATACCCGCTTCCCCCGCCTGGTGCTGGGTGACCTGGAAGCGCAGATCGCCGGCTGCCTGCTGGGCCGCGACATGGTGCTGGAAGTGCTGCGCCGCCGTGGCGCCGCCACGCTGCGCGAGGCCATCGCCACCATGCGCCGCCAGGCCGACAGCCAGGCCGCCAGCGTCATCCGGTCCATCCCGCCCGGGCGCTACACCGCCGAAGCCTACCTGGACGACGACGGCATCCGGCTGGGCCAGACCATTCCGGTGAAGGTGGCGATCCATGCCGATGGCGAACGCCTGACCATCGACCTCTCCGGCCTCGGCGCGCAGATGGCCGGGCCTTCCAATGCCGGGCGCAATGGCGGCGCCGTGGCGGCTTCGCGCATCGCCGCCAAATACCTGCTGACGCCGGAGGAGCCGGTGAACCAGGGCGATTTCGACCGCCTGGTGGTGGAAGCGCCGGACGGCACCTTCCTGACCGCCCGGCCGGAAGCGCCCATCGCCGGGTCCGGCAACACCATCCCCACCGTGGTGGACACCATTCTCCGCGCGCTGGGCGAGGCGCTGCCGGCCCGCGCCCGCGCCGCGCACCACGGCACCTATGGCGTGCACTCCATGGCCGGCCGCCTGCCGCATACCGGGGAGCTGTTCTACAACCTGGACACCGCCACCGGCGGCTGGGGCGCCACCGCGGAGGAGGATGGCGCCTTCCCGCTGCGCAGCAACGCGCATGGCGACGTGCCCGACATTCCCGCCGAGATGCAGGAGGCGCTGTACCCCTACCGGCTGCGCGCGAAGCGGCTGCGGCCGGACAGTGGCGGCGCCGGGCGGCAGCGCGGCGGCCTTGGCGTGGTGAAGGACTACGAGATCACCCATCCCTGCCGGCTGAACCTGAAGTTCGAACGCGGCCAATGCCCGCCCTGGGGCCTGGCCGGCGGCGGCGACGGCGCCACCTGCTGCGTGGAGATCACCCGCGCCGATGGCAGCACCACCCGGGCACTGAAGGGCAGTTTTGATCTATCGCCCGGCGATGCCGTGCGCGTCGTCTCCGGCGGCGGCGGTGGCTACGGCCCGGCCTGGCAGCGCGAACCCGCGCTGGTGCGGGCCGATGTGGCGCATGGCTATGTCAGCCCGGAACAGGCCGGGGTCTTGTACGGCGTGGTACTGCACGCCGATGGCAGCCTGAATGAAGCGGCCACCACCAGCCGCCGGAAGGAGATGCAGGGATGATCACGCGCCGCACGCTGCTCGCCACCACCCTCGCCACCCCCGCGCTGGCCTTGCCGGCCTGGGCGCAGACCGCCGCCGAATGGCCGGACCGGCCGGTGCGCATCCTCATCGGCTTCGGCGCCGGCGGGGTTTCCGACGTGGCCACGCGCCTGCTGCTGGAAGGGCTGCGGGCGCGGCTGCCGGGCAGCGTCTTCGTGGTGGAAAACCGCAGCGGCGCCTCCGGCATGGTGGCCGCCGCCCTGGC
>CANBXZ010000242.1 GCA_947373495.1 Acetobacteraceae bacterium | reverse complement strand
GCCTGCTTGAGGCGCTGGGCCGGCAGTCCGACCTCGGCCCCTCCATGGCGGCCGCCGCGATGCCCGGCGCCGGCAGCTACGGCCAGGCCCCTGGCCATGTCCCGGCGCCGGGCGGCACCTTCGGCAGCCTGATGGCCAGCGCGCCAGCCGGTGGGTCTGCCTATGGCGCCCCCGGTGGCAACTGGGGTAGCCAGGGCACCGCGTTGCGCTCCGCTTCCTTGCTACCCGCTGCGGCGGTCACTGTCCCCCTGTCGGAAGTGCTGCGGCTGGTTGCCGTTGGTGCGCCGGCGCCGTCTTCCCCATTCGACGCGTTCCGGGCCGCCGTTCGCGCGCCCGGGTCTCGGTAGCCTGCCGGAGGTCCCCCATGCCCCTGATCTGTTTCGCCTCTCCCAAAGGGGGCGTCGGGAAGACCACGCTCGCGGCGAATATCGCGGATTCGCTGCGGCGTGACGGCCGCCGCGTGCTGGCGATGGACTTCGACCCGCAGAACACGTTGCGGCTGCACTTCGGCGTGCCGCTGAACGACCATGCGGGCTTCATCACCGAGTTGCCGAAGCGCCCCGACTGGCGCGCGCTGACCCGGCAGACCGCTTCGGGCGTGATGCTGCTGCCGCATGGCGCCATCGACATCCGCGGTGCGCTCGGCCTGTCCTCGGCGCTGGAACGCGACCCGGAACTGCTGACGGCGCCGATGCGTGCCATCCTCAGCGACCCCGGCCTGCTGGTGGTGGCCGACACCCCCCCGGGGCCAAGCCATGCGCTGAACCTGCTGGCGCCGATGGCCAGCATGGTCTGCACCGTGCTGCTGGCGGATGCGACCTCGGCCGCGCTGGTGCCGGAGATCGACACCGGCCGGTTCCTCGGGTCGGGCACCATGGCGGCGTTGTTCGCCGGTCGCCTGCGCGTGGTGCTGAACCAGGTGGACCCGGGGGCGCGGCTGTCCCGTGCCGCCGCCGAAACCGTGGCCCGGCACCTGGGCCCGCGGCTGCTCGGCGCGGTGTGCCGGGACGAGAACGTCGCCGAGGCGCTGGCCTGCCAGCGACTGATCCTCGACCTGGCGCCGCAAAGCCGCGCCGCCGAGGACCTGCGTGAAATCGCCCGCGGCATCCAGGCCGCCCTGCCCGCCGCCCCTGAACCGTTCCAGGCCGGCTGGGGCGCCCGGTGAGCGGCGCCGTGATCCATTCCCGGGAAAGGCTGGCCCGCCTGCCTTTCCTGCGTTCCCGGATTGGCGGTGCCATTGCCGTGGTGATCGGCTTGCTGGTCATCGCCTCGGTGGTGGTGGTGCCGCTGGAGCCGGACCAGCAGGCCTGGCTGGCCCTGGGTGGCTTCATCATCTTCCTGGTGGCGAACCGGCTGCCTGGCCGCACCGTCACCATCATGATGTCGTTGCTGTCCTGCGTCGTGTCGCTGCGCTACATCCATTGGCGGGTGACGGACACGCTGGACTATACCGGCTTCTGGCAGACCTTCCTGGGTACTGGCCTGTTGCTGGCGGAAGTCTACGCCGTGTTGGCGCTGATCCTGTCCTACTTCCAGTCGGTCTGGCCGCTGGACCGCAAGCCGGTTCCCTTGCCGGCCGACAGCGACACCTGGCCGGTGATCGACGTCTTCATCCCGACCTATAACGAGTCCATGGAAGTGGTGAAGCCGACCGTCTTCGCCGCCCTGGCGCTGGACTGGCCGCGCGAGAAGCTGAACGTCTACATCCTGGACGACGGCCGCCGCGACGAGTTCCGCCGCTTCGCCGACGAGATCGGGTGCGGCTATATCATCCGCCCGGACAACAAGGGCGCCAAGGCCGGCAACATCAACCACGCGATGGCGCAGACCGATGGCGAATACATCGTCATCTTCGATTGCGACCACGTGGCGACCCGCGCCTTCCTGCAGCTGACCGTCGGCTGGATGCTGCGCGACCGCGACCTGTGCATGGTGCAGACGCCGCACCACTTCTACAGCCCGGACCCGTTCGAGCGTAACCTGCAGACCGGCCAGCGCGTGCCGAACGAAGGCCTGCTGTTCTACGGCCTGATCCAGCAGGGCAATGACTTCTGGGGCGGTGCCTTCTTCTGCGGCAGCTGCGCGGTCATTCGCCGCACGGCGCTGGAGGAGATCGGCGGCGTGCCGACCGAAACGGTGACGGAAGACTGCCATGCCAGCCTGCGGATGCAGCGCAATGGCTGGCGCACCGCCTACCTGAAGGTGCCGCTGGCCGCCGGCCTGGCGACGGAACGGCTGATGCTGCACATCGGCCAGCGCATGCGCTGGGCGCGCGGCATGATCCAGATCCTGCGGTTGGAAAACCCGCTGACGGCAACCGGCCTCGGTTGGACGCAGCGGCTTTGCTACTTCATGTCGATGTTCCACTTCCTGTTCCCGCTGCCGCGCTTCGTGTTCCTGACCGCACCCTTGGCCTACCTGCTGATGGGCGAGACGATCATCGCCGCTTCGCCGCTGGCGATTGTGGCCTATGCCGGGCCGCACATCGTTCACTCCGTCGTCACCGCAAGCCGTATTCAGGGCACTGTCCGCCACAGCTTCTGGTCGGAAATCTATGAATCGGTGCTGGCGGTGTATCTGCTGCCGGTGACGCTGGCGACGCTGCTGGACCCGCGCCGCGGCCGCTTCAACGTCACCGACAAGGGCGGCACCCTGGAGGAAGGCTACTTCGACCTTCGCGCCGTGGGCCCCAACATGATCCTGGCGGTCTTTTTGATCATCGGCCTGCTGTCCGGCATCTATGGCTTGGCGGCAAACCCGCCATCCAGCCTCGAGTTCCAGGCCTACGCGCTCAATCTTGTTTGGGCGACGCTGTGCCTGCTGACCGTGCTGGCCGGGCTGGCCGTGGGGCGCGAACGCCGGCAGGTGCGTGAACGTGCGCGTATTTCCGCCAATGTCCCGGCGCTGATCCGGCTGGCCGATGGCCAACTGGTTTCCGGCGAGACGCTGGATCTTTCGCTCGGTGGCGCCGCCGTGGCCGCCGTGCGCCCGGCCGGGCTTGAAGCCGACCAGCTGGTGACGATGGAACTGGAGGTCGGGCCTGAGCAGATCGCGCTGCCCGCCGAGGTTCTGCGCTGGCAGGAAGGTCGCTTGCAGGTGCGCTTCGCACCGCAGGACCTGCGTGATGAAGGTCAAATCGTGCGGGCCGTTCTCGGTCGCGCTGACGCTTGGGTTGGTTGGGACGACATTCGTACCGACCGTCCGTTGCGTTCACTGAAGGAGGTTGCAGTGAGCATCGGTGGTCTGTTCCGCGGTGGCTCCCAGTTCACCCTTGGTGGTCGGCAGGACCAGGGCCATGGCGGTGGGGCGCCGCCGGCGCCGCCCACCAGCCCGGCCCGTGCCGCTGCTGGTCGCGCTGGCCTGACCGGCCGCCGGATCGCCGCGCTGCTGCTGGCCTTCGGCCTGGCCGCGGTGCCGGCCCAGGCGCAACGCCAGCAGGCGCAGCCGGCGGCCCCCGCCCCGGCCCCCGCGCCGCTGGTGGCCGCGCCGCCCGTGGTTGCCGCACCGGTGCTGGGTCAGGAACCCAGCCCGGGCGCCCGCCGCGTCTCGCAGACCCTGCGTCAGCTCGGCCTGCGGGCGCCGATGCAGCTGCGCGGCACTTCGGACCTCCAGGGCGTGCTGTTCGGTGTGCGTGGCGATGAGGTGGTCACCTCCGCCCGCCTGGTGCTGCAAGGCGCCACCTCGCCGGCGTTGATCCCGGAACTCAGCCAGATCGCGGTGACGCTGAACGAGCAGTTCATCGGCGCGGTACAGCCGGACCGGGCGCGGCCGAGCTTCGGGCCCATCGAGTTCCCGGTGAACCCGGTGTACTTCGCCGACAACAACCGGCTGAACTTCCGCTTTTCCGGCCGCTACGCGGTGGAATGCAACGACCCGCTCTCGGGCCTGCTGTGGTCCACCATCGGCGACCAGTCCACCATCCACCTGACGCTGGAACGCCTGCCGCTGACGCGCGACCTGGCCCGGCTGCCGGAACCCTTCTTCGACCCGCGCCTGCTGCGTGAGCCGCTGAACCTGCCCTTCGTCATCGCCGATGGCGCCGGCAACGACGCCATGCGGGCCGCCGCCGTGGCGGCTTCCTGGTTCGCGGTGCAGGCCGACTATCGCGGTGCCAACTTCCCGGTCAGCGCTTCGGTGCCCGACAAGGGCAATGCGCTGATCATCGCCACCGGCGTGGATTCGGTGCCGGGCGTGGCGCTGCCACGCTTCGATGGCCCGACCCTGGCGCTGGTGCCCAACCCGAACGACCCGCATGGGCTGTTCCTGGTGGTGGGTGGCCGTTCGGGCGCCGAGGCGGCGACTGCCGCCTCCGCCCTGGCGGTGGGGCGCGAGGCGCTCTCCGGCGAACTGGCCGTGGTGCAGACCCCCAGCCTGCCGCCGCGCCAGGCCTATGATGCGCCGCGCTGGCTGCGCTCGGACCGGCCGATCAAGCTGGGCGAGCTGCTCGACCCGACCGAATTGCAGGCCTATGGCTACGCGCCGGGCGCCGTGGCGGTGCCGTTCCGCACCGCGCCGGACCTCTACACCTGGCGCAACCGGCCGTTCGAAGCCGACATCCGCTTCCGCGCCCCGCCTGGGCCGGTGGTGGACGTGGCGGCCTCGCGGCTCGACGTGGCGCTGAACGATGTCTATCTGCGCAGCTTCCCGCTGCGGGGCGCCGAGCCTTCCTGGCCGTGGTCGTTCATCGGCCGCCAGTTGGGCCGGGTGGACCGCTCGGATGGTCGCGTCGGCCTGCCGCCCTGGATGGTGTTCGGCCAGAACGAGCTGCAACTGCGCTTCGACATGCGCCCGCTGTCGCGCGGCGATTGCAACGCGGTGCCGTCTGATATCCGCGCCTCGGTCGATCCGGACAGCACGATCGACCTGTCCAGCGCGCATCGCTTCACCACGCTGCCCAACCTGGCGCACTTCGCCAGCAGCGGCTTCCCCTACACCATCTTCGCCGACCTCTCGGCCTCGGCCGCGGTGCTGCCGGACCGGCCGAGCGCGGTGGAAGTCTCCGCCTTCCTCGGCCTGATCGGCCGCATGTCGGCGGTGGTCGGCTACCCGGCCACCGGCCTGACCGTGGTGCGCTCCGGCGCGCTGGACCAGGTGGCGGACCGCGACCTGATCGTGATCGGTGCGCTTGGCCGCCAGCCGGCGCTGCAGCAGCTGCTGCGCGACAGCCCGATCACGGTGGAGGGCAACCGTCTCTCGGTGGCGCTGCCGGACGCGCTGCAGAGCATCCGCTACGTCTTCGGTGCGCCCGACAACCGCAGTGGCCGCGAGCAGGCTTCGGCCGCGCTGGCCGCCCCGGGTGAGAGCCTGGGGGCGCTGATCGGCTTCGAATCGCCGCTGCGCTCCGGCAAGTCCGTGGTGGCGCTGACCGGCGCTTCGCCGGCCGGCATGGAAGCCATGGTGGCGGCGTTGCGCGACCCCGAGCAGATCGCCCGGGTGCAGGGTGACATGGCGCTGCTGAGTGGTGGCCGCGTGGTCAGCTACAAGATCGGCAGCAGCTTCACCCGTGGCACGCTGCCGCCCTGGTTGTGGCCGCAATACTGGCTGGCCAACCAGCCCCTGGCCGTGCTGGGCGTGCTGGTCATCGCGCTGATCCTGGTCGCCGGCCCGCTCTACTGGGTGCTGCGTCGCCGGGCCGCCCTCCGCCTGCGCGAGAGGACCCATTGATGACCAACCGCACCCGCTTGTTGGCGGCGGCGGCGATCATCGCCCTGCCGATGCAGCCTGCGCTGGCGCAGGCGCCGGCGGCCCCGGCCGCCGCCACGGCGCCGGGCTCGGGCCCCGGCCAGGATGGCGCGGTCTCCGCGCTGCTGGAGCAGGCCAACTACTGGCGCCTGCAAAATCGTCCGGAGCTGGTGCTGCGGACGCTGGAACGCGTGCTGGTGGTGGACCCGCGCAACCTGGACGCGCTGGCGGGCGCGGCGCAGGCGCAGGCCCAGCTGGGCAATCGCTCCGGCGCCGAGGGCTATCTGGCCCGGTTGCGGCAGGTGGCGCCGAACGACCCGCGGCTGTCTGAAACCGATATCACGGTGCGCGCCAGCACGGTGGACCAGGGTGCGCTGGGCGAAGCCCGCCGGCTTGGCCAGGCCGGGCGCGCCAATGAAGCGGCGCAGCGCTACCGTGAGCTGTTCCGTGGCGGCCAGCCGCCGGACCAGTTCGCGCTTGAATTTTACCAGACCCTGGCGGGCACCGAGGCCGGCTATGCCGAAGCCCGCGATGGCCTGGCGCGGCTGTCCCAGCGGGCGCCGAACGACTATCGGGTGCAACTGGCCTATGCCCAGACCCTGACCTATCGCGATGCCACCCGTGGCGATGGCATCGCCCGGCTGCGTCGCCTGGGTGAGATCCCGGAAGTGGCCAATACCGCCATCGCCGGCTGGCGCCAGGCGCTGCTGTGGCAGGGCTCCACCCGGGCCGCGGTGCCGGAACTGGAAGCCTTCCTGGCGCGCTACCCGAACGACACCGCCGTGGCCGCGAAGCTGGAGGAATCCCGCAATCCCCCGGCCGGCGCCGGGGATGAAGGCTCCATCGCCCGCCAGCGCGGCTTCGAGGCGCTGCAGGCCAACCGGCTGCGCGACGCCGAGCGCGAATTCTCCTCCGCCACCCGCTTCAACGCCAACGACGCCGACGCGACCGGTGGCCTTGGCCTGGTGAAACTGCGCGAAGGCCGCTTCGGCGAGGCCCGGCAATT
>CANBXZ010000241.1 GCA_947373495.1 Acetobacteraceae bacterium | reverse complement strand
GCGCCTTCAGCGGCCGGCTGGGCCGTGGCGTGCGCAACCAGGTGACGGAAGCCTTCGCCGGCACGGTGAAGCCCGCCCCCTACCCGGTGCAGCGCGCGCTGATGGCCACGGTGCGCGACGCGGCAGCAGCGGCGCATGATGGCACACGGATGCAGACCTGGGCCGGCCAGGGCGCCGCCATGGCCCGGGTGGAACCCGCCGCCGAGGTGGTGCGCCGCGCCTGGGCGGAAGCCGAGGCGCTGCTGCCGGCGTAGTACCCGGGTGATACCAGGGCGGTTCGCGGCGGCCGGCGAAAACCCCGCCGCGCCGTGCCTGCCCGGGCAACCCGCCCTGGCCAAGGGCGGCCAGGCTCTAGCCTTCCGGCTGCAACAGCCGGCCGCTGACCAGGTGCCGCAGCGTGGCCACGCACACCAGCGCCACGATGCCACTGGCCGCCAGCAGCACCAGCCAGAGCAGCGGCGCCTGCCACGGCGCCGGATAGCTGCGCGCCGCCACCTGCACGGCAATGGCGAAGGCGGCGCTGGGGAAGGTCCAGCCCCACCAGCTCATGGCGAAGGCGGTGCGGGCGAATTCCCCCACCAGGGTCAGCATCACCGCCACCACCAGCAGCGCCAGCCCCAGGCAGGCCAGCGGCGCCGGGCCGAAGCCGCCGGTCAGCGCCGCCAGGGCCAGCGCCCCCACCGCCGGCGGCGCCAGGAAGATCACCAGCGTCGGCCGCAGCGGGCCCGGCAATGGCGGGCCGAGGATCAGGCGGTTCAGCAGCAGCGGCTGCAGCATGAACCACAGCGAGGCGCCAATGCCGAACAGCATCCAGTTCAACACCGGAAAGCCCAGCGGCACGCCGATCACCGGCGCCAGGATATTGCCCACCAGCGGGATCAGCAGCGGTGGGGTCAGCACCGCCGCCTGGCGCGGCGCGCCCAGCAGGCCGCGCACGGTCCACACCGCCATGCCCAGGTGCCCAACCACGCCCACCAGCCAGATATCCGCCGCCAACCCCGGCGCATAGGGCGTCAGCGCGCCGGCCACGATCATCACCCCGATCGTCACCGCCCCGGCGAAGGCGGCCCGGACCGGATGGTTCAGGTCCGCCCGCAACGCCTGCGGGTGGCGCAGCGCGCGGGCCAGGTGCAGCCCCACCAGCAGCAACCACAGCAGGGAAGCCAGCAGCAACAGCCCCTCCCCCACCCAGCCCGGGGCGCCCAGGCCGCGCGCCGCTTCCCGCCACGCCATGCCCAGCCCGCCCAGGCCCAGCGGCGCGGCGAACAGCGGCAATGGCAGGTGCTGCAACCGCCCGCCCGGCATCAGTAGGTACTGCGCCCGCCGGTCACGTCGAACACCGCGCCGGTGGAGAAGGAACACTCCTCGGTCAGCAGCCAGCAGACCAGGGCGGCGATCTCCTCCACCTGCACGAAGCGGTTCATCGGGATCTTGGAGAGCATGTAGGCGATCTGCGCTTCCGTCATCTGCTTGAAGATGTCGGTCTTCGCCGCCGCCGGGGTTACCGCGTTCACCCGAATGCCGGTGCCGGCCAACTCCTTGCCCAGCGACTTGGTCAGGCCGATGACGCCCGCCTTGGCCGCCGAATAGGCCGCGGCGTTGGGGTTGCCTTCCTTGCCCGCCACGCTGGCGATGTTGACGATGCGGCCATAGTCGCGCGCCCGCATGCCCGGCACCACGGCGCGGTTGCACAGGAAGACGCCGTTCAGGTCGATGTCGATGACCTGGCGCCAGGCATCCACCGGGTAGTTCTCCACCAACGCATTCGGGCCGGTGATGCCGGCATTGGCCACCAGCAGGTCCACCGGGCCCAGCGCGGCCTCGGTGCCGGCCAGGGCGGCGTTGATCTCGGCTTCGCTGGTCACGTCGACCTTGGCGGCAAAGCCGCCCAGGCGCGCGGCCTGGGCCTGGGCTTCCGCCAGGTCCACGTCCCATATCGCCACCTTGGCGCCGCTGGCGACGCAGCGTTCCGCCACCGCCAGGCCAATGCCGCGCGCACCGCCGGTGATGACCGCGACGCGGCCCTTCATCTCGTACTGGTTCATCATCTCTTCCCGATGCAATTCCAAAGCCACGCCTTTGGCGTGAGGCAATTCCAAAGCCACGCCCCTGGCGTGAGGCAGTTCCACAGCCACGCCTACGGCATGAAGCTGCCGCCGCCCACGTCGATCGTCGCGCCGGTCACGTAGCCCGCGGCATCGCTGGCCAGGAAGGCCACCACCTCGGCCACGTCCAGCGGCGTGCCCACCCGGCCCAGCGGCACCTGGGCGATGAAGGCGGCATTGGCGGCGTCGCTGGAACCCTGCGCCATCGGGGTGTCGATCCGCCCCGGGGCGATGGCGTTGCAGGTGATGCCATGCGGCCCCAACTCCACCGCCAGGGAACGGGTGAAGCCCATCAGCCCGGTCTTGCTGGCGGCGTAGTGGGCGCCGGCCAACTGGCTCTTCGCCCGCGCCGCCTGGCTGGTCATGTTGACGATGCGGCCCCAGCCACGCGCCCGCATCGGCACCATGCACGCCTGGGAAACCAGGAAGGCGCCGGTCAGGTTCACCTCCAGCACCCGGCGCCATTCGGCCACCGGCATCTCGGCGATCTTGCGCGGCCTGTTGTTCACCTTGGGCGAGATGCCGGCATTGTTCACCAGCACCGCCAGCTGCGGCCACCAGTCGCCCAGCAACCGCGGCAGGCTGGCCACCTGGACCTCGTCCGCCACATCCAGCCGAAGGGCGCGCACGTTGAGGCCCGCGGCGGCAAGGGCGGCGGCGGTCGCCTCCACGCCGGGGCCGATATCGGCCAGCACCACGGGATGGCCGGCTTCCGCCAGGCGTTTCGCCACCCCGGCACCGATACCCTGGGCGGCGCCGGTCACCAGGGCCACGCGGTCGCTGTTCATGGCGTCAACATCACCTTGCTGGCAGCGCGCTGCCGCGCCAGTTCAAACCCCTCGATACCGCGTTCCAGCGGCAGGCGATGCGTGATCATCGGCCGGAAGCCCTCCGGATTGGCGGCCAGCATCGCCATCACCTTGTCCCAGGTGCCGCGTTCGGCGCCGTGGCTGGCGCGCAACTGCCAGCGCATGCGGACGAACTCGGTCAATGGCAGGGTCAACGCGCCGGCGTGGATGCCGACCACGCCGAACACCCCACCCTTCTTCAGCACGCCAAGCCCTTCATTGATGCTGGCCGGCACGCCGGTGGCCTCCAGCACCACATCAACCGCGCGGCCACCGGTGGCGGCCAGCACCTGGTCCCGCAGCGGTGCCTCCGCCACGTCGATCAACTCGGTGAAGCCCAACTGCCGCAGCACGTCGAAGCGTGGCGCGTCGGCCCGGCCGGAGACCAGCACCCGCGTAGCACCGGCCTGGCGCGCCGCCAGCGCAATGGCCTGGCCGATGGTGCCGGGGCCGAGCACCAGCACCGTATCCCCCACCCCCACTTCCGTGGTCAGCACCGCCTGCAACCCGACGCCCAGCGGTTCCGCCAGGGCGCCCAACTCGGCATCCACGCCGTCCGGCACCGCCACGCAGCAGCGCGCCGGAAGGCGGACGGTGCGGGCAAAACCGCCATCCCGCGTCAGCCCGATGCCCGAACGGTCCAGGCAGTTGCGGCTGTTGTCGCTGCGACAATTGGCGCAGCGGCCACAGGCCACGAAGGGGATCACCGCGACGCGCTGGCCGATCTCCCAGCCCGCACCGGTGCCGTTGCGCAGGATCTTCCCGGCAAACTCATGCCCCATCGCCAGCGGCAGATGCGGCACCATGAACTCATAGCCGCCGGACCATTCATAGGCGTGCACGTCGCTGCCGCAGATGCCCGCGGCCTCCACCTGCACCACCACCTCGCCGGGCCCCGGCGGGAAGGCTTCGGGGATCTCCTCCAGCACCAGGCCGAAGCCGGCGGTGGTCTTGCGCAGCGCCTGCATCAGAACGGCTCCGGGTAGTGGCCGGCGAAGACCGAGATCGGTGGATGGGCGGCCGGGTCGGTCAGCACGTCCAGCAGTACCGGCACCTTGGCGGCGGCGGCCTTCTGCAGCGTGGCGCTGACCTCGTCGCCGCTGCGCAGGGTCCAGCCCTCCACGCCGCAGCCACGGGCGATCATGGCATGGTCGGTTTCGGCGAAATGTACCGCCTTGGTGTGCTCGCCGAACTTCACCTCCTCGGCGTGCTTCTGGTAGCCCAGGATGCCGTTGTTCAACACCATGGTGACGATGGGCAGTTGCAGCCGGCGCAGGGTTTCCAGTTCGGCCCAGCTATGGCCGAAGCCGCCATCGCCGCACAGGCACCACACCCGCGCTTCCGGCGCCGCGATCTGCGCGCCGATCGCCATCGGCAGGCCCCAGCCCAGCCCGGCGATGCCGCGCGGCGTCAGGAAGCGCTGGCCCAGGCGCGCGGTCAGGCCATTGGCGATCCAGATGCTGGAATAGCTGGCATCCGCCACCACGATGTCGGTGGGCCGCAGCAGCTTGTTCAGTTCCGCCATCAGGCGTTCCGGCCGCACCGGGCTGCTGTCGCGCGTGGTGATGGCGGCGGTGGTGCGGGCGTACTCCGCATGCGCCTTGGCGATGGCGGCTGCCACGCCGGGGCGGGCGGCGGCGCGGGCCGCCAGGTCCTGGCCCCGCATCGCCTCTGTCAGCGCCGCCAGGGTCAGCTTGGCATCGCCCAGCAGGCGCAGGGCCTCGTAGTTGCGGCCAATCTCCATCGGGTCGGCGTCCAGGTGGATGAAGGTCGCGTCCCTCGGATACAGCTTCCAGCTGTCGGTGCCGTTCTGGTTGGTGCGGCTGCCGATCAGCAGGATGACATCGGCCTGCTCCACCATGGGCCGCAGCGCCTGGCTGCGCGCGCCCGGACCCATCACATAGCCCACCACGCCCAGGCTGAGCGGGTGCATCTCATCCACGCTGCCCTTGCCCATGACGGTGGTGCCCACCGGCAGGTGCGCGGCTTCCTGCAATGCCGCCAGTTCGGCCGCGGCATCCGAGAGGTGGATGCCACCGCCGGCGATGACCAGCGGGCGCTTGGCCTTGGCCAGCAGCGCGGCGGCTTCGGCAATGCGCGCCGGGTCGGCCAGGGTGCGATCCAGCGGCACCATGCCCAGCGACATGGCGCGCGGCCCGGTCGGCAGCGCCTGGTCCAGCAGCAGGTCGGCCGGCACCAGCAGCACCGCCGGGCCGGGGCGGCCACTGGTGGCGGCGGTGAAGGCCATGTCCACGTAGTCTTCCAGCCGGTCGGCGCGGTCCACCCGCTTCACCCACTTCGCCACCGGGGCGAACAGGCCGAAATGGTCCAGTTCCTGGAAGGCGTTGCGGTCGGTGGCGTCGCGCGTCACCTCCTGCACCAGGGCGATGATCGGCACGCTGGCCTTCAGCGCCTCCGCCAGCGGCGCCACCAATAAGGTAGCCGCGGGGCCGTTCTGCGCCGTGACCACGCCCACCTTGCGGCTGATCCGGGCATAGCCGTCGGCCATGGCGCCGCCGGCGTTTTCCTGCCGGTACACCTTCTGGTCGATCCCGACATGCGGGCAGGCCAGGTGGAAGGCGCTGGGCAGGCTTTGGCCGAAGGTCAGCGTCACGCCGTGGCGGGCAAAGGCTTCCGCCAGGCGCAGCGCAACGGTGGCGTTGCCCCCTACTCGGGTGGCGGCGGTGTCAGGCATGCGGTCTCCTCCGGGCCCCTTGGGGCCATGTGCCGGCTTCGCGGGCGATGGCGGCAGGCAACCGGCAAGTGCCACGGGCGTCAAGCCGGGCCGCCCCATTGCCTTGCCCCCGCCCCGGACCGGGCCGCCGCCCCGGGCCGACATGCCCTGAATTCGCGCATAGCGGGTATTTCCACCGCGGCGACAGCAGAATTCACCTGCTCCATGCGGAAGGCGTTGGTCTCATAATTTGAGATTTATCTCCTTGAAAATGCCCATTTTTCCCAAATACGTTACGTAATGGCCGCATCTGTCTCAAAAAAATTGTCTTAACAGTCTAAAAAATCTGTTGCGACACGGGTCCGCATCGGTTTTGGTGCGTGTCACATATTTCGAGACAGACCTTGCCCCGGTTGGACACAACCAAAAGGCGAGCACAGCCAAAGGACGAGGGAAAATGACCGCCCAGCCCACCGTGACCTTCCTGAACGGCGCCACCGACGAGGTGTTCATCGGCAACACCGCCGACCTGACCCTTCGCTTCGACAACACCGCCAGCGGGACCGATGTGGGCTATGCGCCTTATATCAACGTCATCCTGCCCACCAACGGCGCGGACGGCAGCGGCGCCGGCAACAGCCCGGTGAATGACGGCGTTACCTTCATCTCCGCCACCTACCTGGGCGCCGACCTGGAACATTGGCTGATCGAGTTCGACGCCAGCGGCCACGCGGTCCACCCCTTCCTGGATGACGCCACGGCGATGCCGCTGGTGCTGAGCGGCACGCCCGGCCAGACCCTGCTGGTGCTGCGCCTGCCCTTCGGCAGTTTCACCACGGACCAGACCCCGGCCGATATCGCCCTGAAGCTGGGCGTTTCCAACAAGGCGGACGTCAACACCCTGCTGGGCGTGACGGCCACCGGCGGCTTCGCCTACGGCTCCGACCCGTTCGACAACCCCTGCTGCGACGCGCCGCTGGCCGGCACCACCAGCACGCTCGACATCAACCCCATCGTGGCCAAGCTGACCAAGTCCTACGTCGGCACCGAGCAGGAAACCGCCACCGGCCCCAGCTATGTGCGTGAATGGGTGGTGCAGGGCGACTTCGCCCCGGGCCAG
>CANBXZ010000240.1 GCA_947373495.1 Acetobacteraceae bacterium | reverse complement strand
GGTCGCTACGCCCCGCTGCCCGCGGTGCCGACGCTGCGCGAGGCCGGGCTGGCCGGGTATGAGGCGGTCTCCTGGGTTGGCCTGGCCGGGCCGCCCGGCATGGCGCCGGAACTGGTGGCGCGGATCAACGCCGAATGTGGCGCGGTGCTGCGCGAGGGCGACGCGGCGCAGCGCCTGGCGGGGCTGGGCAGCGAGGTGCGCTTCACCACCCCGGCCAGCTTCCGCGACCGCGTGGCCGCCGATGTGGCCCGCTGGAGCGAGGTGGTTGCCCGCGCCGGGCTGGAACGGCAATAGGCGCCGATGGACCCGAACCGCCTGCCGGTGATCGTTGGCGTTGGCCAGGTCACCGATACCACCACCCCGCCCGAGACGGCGCTTTCGCCCTGCGGCCTGATGCTGGCCGCCGCCCATGCCGCCGCCGCCGACAGTGGTGCCGGGGCGGCGCTGTTGCGGGCGCTGGACAGCGTGGTGGTGATCCGGCTGTTCTCGGATACCTCGCCGGCCATGCGGTCCCCCTTCGGCACCATGAGCAACCCGCCCTGGTCGGTGGCGCGGCGGCTGGGGGCAACGCCGCGCGAATTGCTCTACCCGCCGCAGGGCGGCGACACGCCGCAGACCATGCTGGCCCGGGCCTGTGGCCGCATCGCCGCCGGGGAGAGCGAGGAGGCGCTGATCGTGGGCGCCGAGGCGCTGCGCACCGAGCTGGCCGCCCGGCGCGCCGGGCTGGCGCTGGACTGGAGCGAGCCGGCGCCCCGGCCGCCGGAGGAACTGGGCGGCGCGGTGCGGCTGTTCACCGCCGCCGAGGAAGCCCACGGCGCCCGTTCCGCCATTGCCATGTATGCGCTGTTCGAACAGGCCATCCGCGCTGCCCGTGGCCAAAGCCCGGCCGAGCGCCGGGCCGCCCTGGGCCGGCTGTTCGCCGGCTTCGCCGCGGTGGCGCGGGACAATCCGCTGGCCACCCGGCGCGGCGGCTTCAGCGCCGGGGAGATCACCGCCGTGACCCCGGCCAACCCGACGGTGGGCTTCCCCTATACCAAGCTGATGACCGCCAACATGTACGTGGACCAGGCGGCGGCGCTGCTGGTGTGTTCCCAGGCCCGGGCGGATGCGCTGGGCGTGCCGGCCGGCCAGCGTGTGTACCTGCACGCCAGCGCCCAGGCGCACGACCAATGGTTCGTCAGCGAACGCGCTGAACTGCATCGCTCCGCGGCGATTCGGGGCGTGGTGCGGGAAACCCTGGCGGCGGCAGGGGCCGGGCTGGCCGATGTGGCGGCCTTCGACATCTACAGCTGCTTCCCCTCCGCCGTGCAGGTGGCCTGCGACGAGATCGGCCTGGCGGCCGAGGACCCGCGCGGGCTGACCGTGACCGGCGGGCTGCCGTTCTTCGGCGGGCCGGGCAACAACTACGTCACCCACGCCATTGCCGAGATGGTGCGCCGCCTGCGCCGGCTGCCGGGGCGCTTCGGGCTGGTGACGGCGAATGGCGGGCTGCTGACCAAGCACGCCGCCGGGCTCTACGCCGCCACGCCGCCGCGCGCCGGCTGGGTGGAGGCGGACAGCGCCAGGGTGCAGCGCGCGGTTGATGCCCAGCCACTGGTGCCGCAGGCCGAGGCGCCGCAGGGCGCCGCCCTGGTGGAGAGCTATACGGTGGTGAATGGCCGCCAGGGACCGGAACGCGGCATCGTGCTGGGCCGGCTGGTGGCCAGCGGCGAACGCTTCATCGCCAATACCCCGGCCGATGCCGCCACCCTGGCGCGGCTGGAAGCCGAGGACCTGCTGGCCGCGCCCGGCCAGGTGCGCCAGCAGGCAGGCCGCAACCTGTTCACCCCGGCCTGACCTGGCGGCCGGCCGGGGTGGGTCACGCAGGCTAGATGCCTTCCTTCAGCACCCGGCGGGCCAGCGACATGCGGTGCACCTCGGTGGGGCCTTCGTAGATCCGCATCACGCGGACCTGCGCCGCCATCACCTGCAACGGCAACTCCTTGGTCATGCCCATGGCGCCGAAGGCCTGCATGGCGTTGTCCAGGATCTCGGTGGCCATCTCGGTGCTGAACACCTTGATCATGCTGGCCTCGCCGCGCACGTCGCCGCCGGCATCAAGGGTGCGGGCGGCGGTGTGGGTCATCAGCCGGCAGGCGTGGATCTTCATGGCGCCATCGGCGATCCACCACTGGATGGCCTGGCGGTCCGCCAGCTTCTGGCCGAAGGTCACGCGCTGCTTCACGTGTTCGATCATCATGCTCATGGCGCGGCGGGACATGCCGATGAGCTTGGCCGCCATCTCAATGCGGCGCACGTTCAGGCGCAACTGCATCGGGGTGTAGCCCTGGCCCAGCGTGCCCAGCACCTGGCGGGCCGGCACGCGGCAATCCTCGAACACCAGTTCGTAGGTGCGGCGGCCGCCGATCATGGCGATCTCGCGCTCGATGATGAAGCCAGGGGTGCCCTTGTCCACGATGAAGGCGGTGACGCCTTCCTGGCGCTTGCCCTCGCCGGTGCGGGCCATGAGGATGATGAAGTCGCAGGCCGGGACGTTGGAGACCCAGATCTTGCGGCCGTTGATGACCCAGTCATCGCCATCCTGCACCGCGCGGGTGGTCATGCCGGCCGGGTCGCCACCGGCGCCGGGTTCGGAAATGGCGATGCAGCTGGTCATCTCGCCGCGGGCATAGGGCTCCAGGTAGCGTTCGCGCTGCCAGGGGCTGGCCACCTGCATCATCATGTGCAGGTTCGGGCTGTCCGGCGGGAAGATGAAGGGCACCGCGGTGCGGCCCATTTCCTCATGCACCAGGGCCAGGGCTTCCACCGGCAGGTTGGCGCCGCCGAACTCCTCCGGGCTGTCCAGGCCCCACAGGCCCAGTTCCTTGCACTTGGCCAGCACCGGGGCCTTTTCCGCGTCGCTCAGGCCCAGCTTGCCGCCATTGGCTTCGCGCTTCAGCACCGCGGCTTCCAGCGGCATCAGGTCCCGATCGACGAATTTCGCCACCAGGTCCTGCAGCATGCGGTGTTCTTCGGAAATGGCCATGGCGTTCACCCAGGTTTCTGTCTGGCGCGGAAAATCGGCCTGCTTCGAGGCTTCGTCAACCGCGTGGCGCGCGGCGGTTTTCGCCCGCAACCCTCCCGCGCCGGCTTTTCGGCGATTCCGTCGCGGGCGATCAGGCTGTTGTTCGAGCGGCTGATTCACGCCGCCGGTGATTCCACCGGCGACGATCAGACGCTAGTCTGGCGGCAACGAACCGGAGACGCCGCATGACCCAGCCACTTCACATCATGTCCACCCTGGGTGTGCTGGGCGTGATGCAGCAGGTGATGCCCGCGCATGAGGCCGCCGGCCACGCCAGCACCACCGAATTCGACCCCACGGCCGCGATCCTGGCCCGCATCAAGGCCGGGGCGCGGGGCGACGTGGCCATCCTCACCGGCCAGGGCATCGAGGAACTGACCGCCGCCGGCATCCTGGCCGCCGGCAGCGCGGTGAACCTGGCGCGGTCCTATGTCGGGCTGGCGGTGCGGGCCGGGGCGCCGAAGCCGGACATCTCCACGCCTGAAGCCTGCATCGCCACGCTGCGGGCGGCGCCCTCGCTGGCCTATTCCAAGGCCGGTGCCAGCGGCATCTTCTTCGCCGGGCTGCTGGAACGGCTCGGCATCGCCGCCGAGATCAACGCCAAGGCCACCATCATCCCCAATGGCTTCACCGCCGAACGCCTGGCCAAGGGCGAGGTGGAACTGGCGGTGCAGCAGGTGAGCGAGCTGATGGCGATTCCGGGCGTGGATATCGTCGGCCTGCTGCCGGCGGCACTGAACACCGAGGTGGTGTTCACCGCCGCGCTGTTCGCCGGCTCCCCGCGGGCCGAGGCCGGGGCGGCGCTGCTGCGCTACCTGGCCGGCGCCTGTACCCCGGCGCTGCTGCGCGCCAAGGGGCTGGAGCCGGCCTGACCTCGGCCCCGAGGGTTCAGGCGAAGAACCGGTTCGGCACCCGCGGCAGGCCCAGGTTCTCGCGCAGGGTGGTGCCTTCGTATTCGGTGCGGAAAATGCCGCGCCGCTGCAATTCGGGCACCACGCGGTCGACGAAGTCGTCCAACCCCTCCGGCAGGTAGGGGAACATGATGTTGAAGCCGTCGCAGCCGCGCTGTTCCAGCCAGGCCTGCATCTGGTCGGCGATCTGTGCCGGCGTGCCCATCATGGAAAGCCCGCCGTAGTGGGCGCCGAAACGCTGCGCCAGTTGCCCCACGGTCAGGTTTTCCCGCGCCGCCATGCCCAGCACCCGCTCGCGGCCTGAAAGCGACTGGTTGGTCGGCGGCAACGTGGCCGGCAGCGGCTGGTCCAGCGCGAAGCCGGCCGCGTCGCAGCCCAGCGCGATGGAAAGCGCGGCGATGCCGCTGTCCGGGTGGACCAGGCCGTCCAGCCTGGCTCGCTTGGCCTGGGCGTCCTCCAGGCTGTCGCCCACCACCACGAAGCAGCCGGGCAGGATCTTCAGGTGGTCCGGGTTGCGGCCGGCGGCGGCGGCGCGGGCCTTCACGTCGGCGTAGAAGGCCTGGGCGTCGGCCAGGTTGTTGTGGCTGCAGAAGATCGCCTCGGCGGTTTCCGCCGCCAATTGCCGCCCGGCATCGGAGGCCCCGGCCTGCACGATGACCGGCCAGCCCTGCACCGGGCGGGCGATGTTCAGCGGCCCGCGCACCGACAGGAACTCGCCCTTGTGGTCCACCCGCCGCATCCGCGCCGGGTCCAGGTACAGCCCGGCTGCCACGTCGCGCGGGAAGGCGTCGTCGGCGAAGCTGTCCCACAGCCCGGTCACCACGTCGAAGAACTCGCGGGCGCGGCGATAGCGTTCGTCGTGCTCCATGTGCTCCTCCAGCCCGAAGTTCAGCGCCGCGTCGGGGTTGGAGGTGGTGACGATGTTCCAGCCGGCCCGCCCGCCGCTGATGTGGTCCAGCGAGGCGAAGCGCCGGGCGATGTGGTAGGGCGCGTCGAAGGTGGTGGAGGCGGTGGCGACCAGGCCGATATGCCGGGTGACCATGGCCAGCGCCGAAAGCAGGGTGAAGGGCTCGAAGCTCGTCACGGTATGGCTGCGCTTCAGCGCGTTGATGGGCATGTTCAGCACCGCCAGGTGGTCGGCCATGAAGAAGGCGTCGAACCGGCCGCGTTCCAGGGTTTGGGCAAAACGCACCATGTGGGCCAGGTTGAAGTTGGCGTCCGGCATGGCGCCCGGGTAGCGCCAGGCGGCGGTGTGGATGCTGGCCGGGCGCATGAAGGCGCCCAGGCGCAGTTGCCGATGTTCAGCCATGCTCTGCTCTCCTTCAGGCCAGCGCGGTCTGCCGCACCAGCGCCGCGCAGTCCGCGGCGCGTTCCAGCGCCAGCAGGTGGCTGCACCCGGCCATTTCGGTGAATGTGGCGCCACAGGCCCGCGCGGCCAAGGGCTGCACCAGGCGGGAGGGCGAGGCCGGGGCGGGCGGTGCGGCGTCCGACGCCACGAAGCGCATCGGCCGGCCCAGCGGCCGCAGCGCCTGGAACGGCCGCGCATCCCATACCGTGCGATAGATGCCGGCTTCGGTTTCCGGGGCGCAGCGCAGGGTGAAGCCGGCCGCGGCCGGGCGCAGCACCGCCTGGGCGTGCAGCAGCAGCGCCGCCGGCGGTACCAGCGCGAAGTTGGGCGTTGCGGCCAGCCGGGCGGCGAACTCGGCCGGCCCCGGCCAGTTGGCGCGGCGCCGCAGCGTGCCGGCCACGCGGGCGGCGTGGTGGCTGGCGGCCCCGGCTTCGGCCAGGTGGTCGGGCGTGACCAGGGGCGGTTCGAACAGCGTGGCACTCCGCCAGGCCAGCCCGTGCCGCATGCTGGCCCACAGCAACGCCACCCCGGCGAAGGAATGGCTGGCGATGTGCGGCACCTGGCCGGTGGCCTCGGCGACATGGTGCAGCACCAGGGCGGCATCGGCGGCAATCGCCTCCAGCCCCAACTCGCCGCTGGGCGGCAGCCGGGAATGGCCCTGGCCGCGCGCGTCCCAGGCCCAGATGTCGAAGGCCGGCGCCAGCAGGTGCAGCAGCGGCAGGTAGCACTGCGCGGCGAAGCCATTGGCGTGGCCCCACAGCAGCACCGGCGCGCCGGGCGGGGCGCCGCCCAGGTGATGCAGCGCCAGGCTGGCGCCATCCGGCGTGGCCAATTGCCGCTGTGCCGCGAAACCGTTCACGCGCCTCTCCCCCGCATGGCATGGGTTGAAGCAGCCACCGCCGCCGCCGGCAAGCCGGGCCACATCCCCCTTGCGCCCGGCCGGTTCCTGCTGATGCTGCGGCCAAGGCATCGGGAGGCAGCGCCATGCGCACCAGGATCTGCGAAAGGCTGGAATTCGGCGTGCCGATCTTCGCCTTCACCCATTGCCGCGACGTGGTGGTGGAGGTGACCAAGGCCGGCGGCTTCGGCGTGTTCGGCGCCGCCACCTTCTCGCCGGAGCAACTGGAAGCCGAATTGCGCTGGATCGACCAGCACGTGCCCGGCCGGCCCTATGGCGTGGACGTGCTGATCCCGGGCAAGTACGACCAGGCGGCCGAAACCAGCAATGCATCGGTGCTGTCGCTGGTGCCGGCGGCGCACAAGGCCTTCGTCACCCGCCTGCTGGACGAAGCCGGCCTGCCGCCGCTGCCGGCCGGGGAACAGGCCCGCATCGAGGACGAGCTGCGCCTGCGCGAACGCAGCGTCACCCCCAGCGGTGCCCGTGCCCTGCTGGAAGTGGCCATGCGCCACCCCCAGGTGAAGCTGGTGGTCAGCGCGCTGAACCCGG
>CANBXZ010000239.1 GCA_947373495.1 Acetobacteraceae bacterium | reverse complement strand
CGGTCTGCGTTCCACACCAGCGCCACCGGCACGCTGCCCACCGGGTCGGCCAGGGTGCGGAAGGTCACGCCGGTGGGGCGCAGCCGGGCCATGCCGGTGGAAACCAGCGCCACGCCCAGCCCCGCCGCCACGAAGGCCAACTGCGCCATGGCCGAGCCGACCTCGCGCACCGAGCGCGGTTCGAACCCGGCGCTGCGGCAGGCGGTGATCAGGCGGTCGAAATAGGCCGGGCTGATGCTGCGCGGCAGCGTCATCAGGGTTTCCTCCGCCAGGCTTTCCAAGGGCAGCGGGCCTTCCTCCTGCGCCAGCGGGTGGGCTTCGGGCAGCGCCGCCACCATCAGCTCGTCGCCCAGCGGCAGCACGCGCAGCGGCGCGCGGTCGGTGTCCAGCCGGGCCAGGGCGAAGTCCACCTCGCCACGGCGCAGCGCCTCCACCGCGTCGGCGGTGTCCATCTCCTGCACCGCCATCGCCGCGTCCGGCAGTTCGCTGCGCAGCGCCCGCACCAGCGGCGGCAAAAAGTCGAACAGGGCGGAGGTGACGCAGGCCAGCGCCATGGGCGCGTGGCGGCCGGCACGCAGCTCCCGCGCCAGCGACTCCACCTGGCGGGCATCCTCGGCCAGGCGGCGCACGATGGGCAGCAGCGCCTCGCCTTCCCGCGTGGGGCGGGCGCCCTGGCGGGTGCGTTCCAGCAGGCGCACCCCCAACTCGGCCTCAAGTGCTTGAATTTGCGCGGTCAAAGGTGGCTGGGAAAGCCCCAGCTTGGCGGCGGCGCGGCCGAAATGGCCTTCCTCCACCACCGCGAGGAAATGGCCCAAACGCCGGACGATGCGGAAATCCATTGAGCAGGCCCCGGGTCCAGTCCCTTGGCGATACGGAAAACCTATTGTGCAGGGGCGTCAATCGGAATGGACGGGGCTTGCCAGCGGCGACAGAAAGCGCAATCGCATCCCACCACCGTTTGGGGAACGCCGCACGATGCAAACGCATGCCGTCAAAGTCCACCCGTCCAAGGCGCTGCTGAAGCGCGAGGACCAGCTGGCGTGGAAGATCGCCGGCGTCGCCGCCGACAAGGTCGCCGTCCAGAAGGACGTGCAGGAGATGATCATCAACCGGATCATCGACAACGCCTCGGTCGCCATCGCCGCCATCAACCGCAAGCCGGTCACCTCCGCCCGCCAGATGGCGCTGGGCCACCCGCGCAAGGGCGGCGCCACCATCTTCGGCATGCCCACCGGCAAGCGCTTCAGCCCGGAATGGGCCGCCTGGGCCAACGGCACCGCGGTGCGCGAGCTGGACATGCACGACACCTTCCTGGCCGCCGACTACAGCCACCCGGGCGACAACATCCCGCCGGTGCTGGCCGTGGCGCAGACCATGGAGAAGTCGGGCCGCGACCTGCTGCGGGGCCTGGCCACCGGCTATGAGATCCAGATCGACCTGGTGCGCGCCATCTGCCTGCACGAGCACAAGGTGGACCACATCGCCCACCTGTGCCCCTCGGCGGCCGCCGGCATCGGCACCCTGCTGGGGCTGAAGCAGGAAACCATCTTCCAGGCGGTGCAGCAGGCGCTGCATGTCAGCGTCTCCTTCCGCCAGTCCCGCAAGGGCGAGATCTCCAGCTGGAAGGCCTTCGCCCCGGCCCATGCCGGCAAGCTGGCGATCGAGGCCGCCGACCGCGCCATGCGCGGCGAGGGTGCGCCGAGCCCGATCTATGAAGGTGAGGACAGCGTCATCGCCTGGGTGCTGTCGGGCCGCACGCAGGCCGACAGCAAGGGCCGCGCCACGGTGTACGACCCCACCTACTACAATGTGCCGCTGCCGGCCGCGGGCGAAGCCAAGCGCGCCATCATGGACAGCTACACCAAGGAACACAGCGCCGAGTACCAGTCCCAGGCGCTGATCGACCTGGCCTTCCGCATGCGCGAGCAGATCAAGGACCTGGAGGCGATCGACAAGATCGTCATCCACACCAGCCACCACACGCACTACGTGATCGGCACCGGCGCCAACGACCCGCAGAAGATGGACCCCAAGGCCAGCCGCGAAACGCTGGACCATTCCATCATGTACATCTTCGCCGTCGCCCTGCAGGACGGCCGCTGGCACCACGTGGACAGCTATGCGCCCAAGCGCGCCGGCCGCCGCGACACCGTGGCGCTGTGGCACAAGATCGAGACCACCGAGGACCCGGAGTGGACGCGCCGCTACCACAGCCAGGACCCGAACGAGCTGAGCTTCGGTGGCCGGGTGGAGATCTTCTTCAAGGACGGCACCAAGCTGGTGGACGAGCTGGGCGTGGCCAATGCCCACCCGAACGGCGCCAAGCCGTTCGGCCGCGCCGACTACATCAACAAGTTCCGCATCCTGACGGAAGGCATCCTGACCGCCCGTGAGGTCAACCGCTTCCTGGCGGACGTGCAGGACCTGGCGAAGATCCCGGCCGGGGAGCTGCACGTGCTGAACGTGGCGCTGCCCGCCGGCGACCTGGCCGAAGGCAAGCCCGGCATCTTCTGAGGCCCGACAACCGCCACCCCCTGCCCCGCGTTGCGGGGGAGGGGCGTGGCGGGGCACCAACGCCAATATCCAACGGGAGAGCAACCCCATGAGCGGTTCCAACCAACCCGATATCCGCAAGGGCCTCGTCGGCGTCCTGGCCGATGTCTCCGCCGTCTCCAAGGTGATGCCGGAGACCAACAGCCTGACCTACCGCGGCTATGCGGTGCAGGACCTGTGCGAGCTGTGCTGCTTCGAGGAAGTCGCCTACCTGCTGTGGAACGGCGAACTGCCGAACGCCGCGCAGCTGGCCGCCTTCAAGGCCGAGGAAGCCAGCAACCGGGAGATCAGCCCGGCGTTGCACCAGGTCATCAAGGCCTTCCCGCACGACGCCCACCCGATGGACGCGATCCGCACCGCGGTCAGCTTCATGGGCCTGGAAGACCCCGAGGCGAACGACACCTCGGACGCTGCCCAGCGCCGCAAGGCCATGCGCCTGCTCGCCAAGATCCCCACCTGCATCGCCGCCGCCGCCCGCGCCGCCAAGGGGCTGGAGCCGGTGGCGCCGAACCCGGCGCACAGCTTCGCCGAGAACTTCTTCAACCTGGTTTTCGACAAGGTGCCGGCGCCGGAAGTCCTCAAGAGCTTCGACGTCTCGCTCATTCTTTATGCCGAGCACACCTTCAACGCCTCCACCTTCACCGCCCGCACCGTGACCAGCACCATGGCCGATATCCATGGCGCCATCACCGCCGGCATCGCCGCGCTGAAGGGCCCGCTGCATGGCGGTGCCAACGAAGCCGTGATGCACATGCTGAAGGAAGTCGGCGGGCCGGAGAAGGCGGAGGAATGGCTTTCCACCCGCTTCGACCACAAGGCGCTGGTGATGGGCTTCGGCCACCGGGTGTACAAGAGCGGCGACAGCCGCGTGCCGACGATGACCAAGTACGCCGAGAAGATGGCCGAGGTGGTGGGCGACCGCCGCTGGATGGAAACCAGCCGCGTGCTGGCCGCGATGATGCTGCGCGAGAAGAACATCCACCCGAACCTCGATTTCCCGGCCGGGCCCGCCTACTACCTGATGGGCTTCGACATCCCCCTGTTCACGCCGATCTTCGTGGCGTCGCGCATCACCGGCTGGGCGGCGCATGTGTTCGAGCAGGGCGCCGACAACCGGCTGATCCGCCCGTTGAGCTACTACACCGGGCTGGAGCAGCGCCCCGTGCCGGAAATGACGGCACGCTGAAGCCAGCATCGCCGGAAATGACGGCACGCTGAAGCCAGCCTTGCCGGAACTGGCGGCGCGCTGATGCGCTGCTGCCATTCCATCGTGTTGCATGTGACGGCCGCCGGGGTGATCCGGCGGCCGTTCGCGTTTGCATGCCGCGCGTGTGTTGTGCGGTGCGCGGCATGCAGGTGATGCACGCGCATGCTGCGCGCGCCGTGTCGTTGTGCGGTGGTGTTGTGCAGAAAATTCTGCGGCGTCGATGCGGATTTTGTTGACAGCCCGTACGTGCGTGCAGATAGCGTGATTCGCGCGCACGACGTTTGCTGACGCGATTCGCCTGAATGGGAATTCGCTGAAGCTGTCAACCTGTGCCGCAGCAGGGAAGGACGGTCCATGGACCGCAAACGCGACGGGACTGCGGTGGCGATTTCGCCTCAGGAACCCGCGTCGCAGTCTGGCATCCGGATGATGTTCGGCTGTGTGGAAGCAGGGGATTGGCAGCCGGCGGCGTATCGCCGTGGCGCTGCCGCTGACGCTTCCCGTTCGCAAGGCCAGGACAGCGAACAGTGCGGCACCGCGCGCTACGGGATCCGTGCCGTGTCGTCTTCGCACGACCAACCCCGCTGACCTCTCTGCCCCAATGCCAAGGAGATTCCGCATGACCGACGACACGATCGAAACCCCGGAAGCGCCGCGCGCCCAGGCGATGGCGATGTCCACCACGCGCCGCACCGCGAAGAAGCCGGCCACCGCCCGTGCGCGCGCCACCGCCGCCGCCACGAAGAAGCCGGCTGCCCGCAAGCCGGCGGCGAAGAAGGCCGTTGCCGCGAAGAAGCCGGCGGCGAAGAAGGTTGCCGCGAAGAAGCCGGCCGCCAAGAAGGCCGCGCCGAAGCGCGCCGCCGCCACCAGCCGCAAGCCGGCTGCCAAGAAGGCCGCGCCGAAGCGCGCCGCCGCCGCCGCGAAGAAGCCGGCCGCCAAGAAGGCCGCGCCGAAGCGTGCCGCCGCCGCCACCAAGAAGCCGGCTGCCAAGAAGGCCGTGGTGAAGAAGGCCGCGCCGAAGAAGGCCGTTGCCGCGAAGAAGGCCGCGCCGAAGAAGGCCGCGACCAAGGTTGCCGCCAAGAAGGTTGCCCCGGCCAAGCGCGCCACCGCCGCGAAGAAGCCGGTTGCCCGCAAGGCCGCGCCGAAGGCCGCCGCGCCGAAGGCCGCTGCCGTGAAGGCGCCGTCTGCGCGTTCGGAAGCGGCGAAGAAGGCCGCTGCCACCCGCGCCGCGAAGAAGGCCGCCGCGGCCGAAGCCGCCGCTGCCCCGCCGGCCGCCGCCGAGACGACCGAGGGTTGATCGCCGCTTGATCCCGGCGAAAGGGGGCGCCACCCGCAGGGGTGGCGCCCTTTTAGTTTCCGCCACGCGATCGCCGCAGGGCCCTGGCCCGGAGGCGTGAATCGCATGGCCTGTTCACCCTACGCGATCGCTGCAGGGCCTTGGCCCGGAGGCGTGAATCGCATGGCCTGTTCACCCCACGCGATCGCCGCAGGGTCTTGGCCCGGAGGCGTGACGCGCGTGGCTTGTGCGCCACGCGCCCCCGCGCGCCTCACTCAGCCATGCGGGCCGCCGGCCAGCCATTGGGCGCCGCGCGTGTACAGCGCCGCCACCTCGGGGCCCTGCAGGCCGGGCATGTCGGTTTTCACCGCGTAGCCGATATTGGTCTGCAGATAGGCCAGGTGGCGATACCCCACCGGGAAGCGTTCCAGCAGCGCCGCATCCAACTCCAGCTTCGCCGAGGGGCTTACCGGGTCCATCCGATCCTTCTCATAGATCGGCTGGCGCAGCACCACGCCCCACTTGCCGTTGCGCTTTTCCAGGAAGTCGTAGAACCGCCCGGTGCACACCACGTCCACCAATACACCGTGAACCTCGGCGCGCTGGCTGATGGTCATCTTGGTCTGGCTGATGGCGCGGCTGCCGTTCACATCCGCGCTGTGGCCCCCCAGGAAGTGCAGGATGCTGACGCCCTTTTCCCAGCCCGCGATGCTGGCCTTGATGAACTCCTGCCACGGCGCCTGGCACCAGGTGGCGCACATGTAGCCATCCTCATGCCAGCAGGTGGCGAAGCGGTCCCAGTGGCCGGCGTCCCGCCACACCGCCCAGTTCTCCACCAGGGCGCGGATCGCCAGGCGGTCCGCGGTTTCGGCGTCCATCCGGTTCAGCCCTGCCAGCCGCCGAAGAACACGAACTCTTCCTGCTTGCGGCGCACGCGCGGGCCGGTTTCGCGCAGCTTCAGCGCCTCGGGCAGCGCCTCGGCCGGGCCGGGGTGGCCAATGGCCAGGGCGCACACCGGGTCGAAGCCTGCCGGAATGGCGAAGGCGTCGCGCGCCTTGGCGGCGTCGAAGCCGGCCATGCTGTGCACCTGCAGGCCCAGCGGGCCGGCCTGGGCGGCCATGTTGGCCACGGCGGCGCCGGTGTCGTACCAGCAATAGCGGTTGGGGCTGCCATCGGCGGCGAAGGTGGTGCGGGCCACGGCCAGCATCAGCACCGGGGCGTTGCCGGCCCAGGCCTGGTTGTTGGCGGACAGGCAGCCGAACAACTTGTCGAAGCCGGCGGCGTCTTCCTGCTTGCGCAGCACCACGAAGTGCCAGGGCTGGGCGTTGAAGCAGCTGGCCGACCAGCGCGCGGCTTCCAGCAGGCTGGCCAGCGCGGCGCCGGTCACCGGGGTGGCGGCGAAGCTGCGCGGGCTCCAGCGGCGGCGGAAATTCGCCTCGATCGGGTGTTCGGCCGGGGCTTCGCGGTCAGGCGGGGTGGCGATCTGCATGGGTCTTGCTCCAGACTACTGTTGCGGAATATTGGCGGCCATCACCAGCCGGCGGGCGCGTTCGATCTCGCCCTGCACCAGGGCGGCGGCGGCTTCGGGCGTGCTGCCGATGGGGGTCAGGCCCAGGCTGTCCA
The DNA here is from genome assembly GCA_947373495.1 of Acetobacteraceae bacterium. GTDB lineage: Bacteria > Pseudomonadota > Alphaproteobacteria > Acetobacterales > Acetobacteraceae > CAIMOR01. Next base: position 126 of record CANBXZ010000239.1, on the reverse strand, counting down.
GCCGGGCGCGCAGCGTGGGCTTCTGCAACGCGCGCTGCACCTCGGCCTGCAGGCGCCACAGAATGGCGGCGTCGGTGCCGGCGGGGAAGCCGATGGCGTACCAGGTGGCTTGCAGGAAGCCCTCCA
>CANBXZ010000238.1 GCA_947373495.1 Acetobacteraceae bacterium | reverse complement strand
TTGAAGAAGGTGTCCCACAGCGCGCGGCCCAGCAGCGGGGCGCCGGCCGGGCCCAGCATTTCCGGCACCACGTATTCCCCGGCAGCCGGGATGAACACCAGCAGGAAGGCCGCGGCCGCGCCCGGCGCCGCCAGCGGCAGGGTGAGGGTACGGAACACGGTGAAGCGCCCGGCGCCCAGGTCCGCCGCGGCTTCCGCCAGCGCCGGGTCCTGCCGCAGCAGGGTGGCGTACAGCGGCAGCACCGCGAAGGGCAGGTAGGCATGCACCATGCCCAGCAGCAGGGCCAGGCCGGTGTTCAGCAGCAGCAAGGGTTCCTGCACCACGCCCAGCGCCAGCAGCACGCCGTTCAACCAGCCCTGGTCCCGCAGCAGGCCAATCCACGCCGCCATGCGCAGCAGGAAGCCGGTCCAGAACGGCAACAGCACCGCCATCACCAACGCCGGCTGCCGGCGCGCCGGAGCACGGGCCAACGCCAGCGCCATCGGGAAGGCCAGCAGCAGGCACAGCCCCCCGGTCAGCCCCGCCACCCACAGGCTGCGCAGCAGGGCGGCCAGGTAGAAGTCGTCCGCCGTCAACGTCTCCCAGGCCCCGAGGCTGCCGCGCCACCCCGCGGCGCCCAGCGGCCAGGTGAAGGGCGGCGTGCCCTCGGCGACCTCGGCGCAGGCAATGGCCAGCAGCATGGCGCAGGGCGCCGCCACGAACACCAACAGCCAGGAAAACGGCACCAGCCGCAGCCAGGCGCCCGCGGCGCGTTGCAAGGCGGCAAGCAGGCGAGCGACCATGGCTTCAGTCAGCCAGCGGCACAGTGGCGTCGGCCGGCCATTGCAGCAGCACCGGCACGCCCAGCGGCGGCAGCGGTTGCTGTGCCGGCACCTGCACCCGCAGGCTCTGGCCGCCGGCCAGCGCCACACTGCACAGCCAGCCGGCGCCCTGGAACACCGCCTGGCGCAGCACCCCGGTGGCGGCGTTGTCGGCCGGCATCTCGCCCTCGCCACGCAGGCTGATCCGTTCGGCCCGCAGCGCCAGGCTCACCCGCGCCCCCACCGGCAGCGGCAGCGGTGCCGCCAGGCGCAGCGCGCAGGCGGCGCCCGGGCAGTGCACCAGGCCATCCGCGCCCAGCGTGCCCTCCAGCACATTGGCCCCCCCCAGGAAGCCGGCGACGAAGCGGGTGGCCGGGCGATGATACAGCTCCTGCGGCGGCGCGCACTGCACCAGCCGCCCGGCTTCCAGCACCGCCACCCGGTCGGCCAGCGCCAGGGCCTCCGCCTGGTCGTGCGTCACCATGATGAAGGCGGCCCCGGTGGCGCGTTGCAGGGCCCGCAACTCCTGGCCGGTATGTTCGCGCAGCCCGGCGTCCAGCGCACCCAGCGGTTCGTCCAGCAGCAGCAGCGGCGGCCGCTTCACCAGCGCCCGCACCAGCGCCACGCGCTGCCGCTGGCCGCCGGAAAGCTGGTGCGGCCGGCGCGCCGCCAGCGCCTCCAGCCCCACCATGGCCAGGGCCTGGCCCACCCGGGCGGCCATCTCCGGCCGCGGCACGGCTTCCCGCCGCAGCCCATAGGCCACGTTGTCGAACACGTTGAGATGCGGGAACAGCGCGTAATTCTGGAACACCATGGCGCAGGGCCGGGCCGGTGGCGGCACCCCGGCCTGGTCCACCCCGCCCAGCAGGATGCGCCCGGCATCCGGCACCTCGAACCCCGCCACCAGCCGCAGCAGCGTGGACTTGCCCGACCCCGAGCCCCCCAGCAGCGCGACGAACTCCCCCGCCGCCACCGCCAGCGACAACTGGTCCAGCGCCACGGTGGCGCCGAAACGCCGGGTGACCGCCTCAACCGAAAGCAGCACCCTCAGCGCCCGGCCTTGAAGCGGCTCCAGAGCCGATTGCGCAGCCGCTCGGCCGCCGCGGTCGGGGTGCCCGGGATGAAGGCGTCGGCCAGCATCGCCTCGGTGGGGTAGACATTCGGGTCGTCCCGCACCGCGGGCACCACCAGCGCGCGCGAAGCCGGCACGGCGTTGGGGTAGCGCACGGTGCTGGTGATACCGGCCATCACCTCCGGCCGCAGCAGGAAATCAATGAAGGCATGCGCCGCGTCCGGGTTGGGCGCGTCGGCCGGTATCGCCAGCATGTCGAAGGAGAGATGCGCGCCGGCCGCCGGCAGGGCGTAGTGCAGCACCACACCGTTGCGGGCGCGGGCGCCGGCCTGGATGACATCGCCGGAATAGGTCAGCGCGGCGCAGATCTCACCGGTGGCCAGCATGTCGATCAGGGCGCCGGAAGCCGGAATGGCGCGCAGGTGCGGGCGCAGCGCCAGCAGCGCCTGCTCGGCGGCGCGCAGGTCCTCGGCCTCGTTGCTGTTGGGGTCGCGGCCCAGCCAGCGCAGCACGGTGGGCAGCACGTCGGTCGCGCTGTCCATCACCGCCAGGCCGCAGCGGGCCAGGCGCCGTGCGTTCTCCGGCTTCAGCAGCAGGTCCAGGCTGTCCACCGGGGCATCGGGCGCCAGGGCGCGCACCCGGTCCTGCCGTACCCCCAGCCCCACCGTGCCCCACAGGTAGATGGCGCCGTGGCGGTTGCCCGGGTCCACCCCCGCCACCCGCTGCATCAGCCCGGCATCCAGGTGGCGCAGGTTGGGAATCCGCGCCGCATCCAGCGGCCGCAGCGCCCCGGCGCGCACCAGGCGGGCAAAGGTCGGCTCACTGGAAGGCACCACGATGTCGTAGCCGGAACGCCCGGCGGAAAGCTTGGCTTCCAACGCCTCCAGGCTGTCGTACACGTCGTAGCGCACGCGGATGCCGGTTTCCTGCTGGAAGCGCCGCAACGCCTGCGGGTCGATATAGTCGCTCCAGTTGTACACGTTCAGCACCGGCTGGGCGCCAGCCACGCAAGGCGACAGGAGGGGGGACAACAGCAGGGCGAACAGCAGCGGCAGCAGGCGGCGCATCACCGGTTCCATCACAGGCGGAGCCGCAGCCTAAAGCATTTTTTGCCCGCATTGGCTGCCGGAAATCGCGCCGGGCCGTTGTGCGGGCGCACCGGATCGGGCCCGGCGCGACCAGGCCCTGACGGTTTCGGGCCGCCATGCGCGCGCGGCGGCTGTTCCAGCCGAAAGCTGGCTTCACCCCGTTCAGGCGTGCCATCTCAGGCGAACAGGAAATAGGCTAGTTTTCCCTTGAAGATAGGAAAATGGTCTGTTACTTCGGCATCATCAACGGGCGATCCACGCCCATTTGGCCTCCCCTGCCAAGCTCCGCGCCAGCCCGCGCCGCCCTTCCCCAGGGCGGTGCGGCGCCGCGCGTTCCGCGCTCCCCCTCCCCCACGTCGCGCCCCCCCTGGCGCGCCGCAACGCCGAGGCACGCCCATGGCCTTCTCCACCGCCACCTTCGCCGCGCTGATCGAAAGCAACGGCTTCACCATGTGGCACTACGTCACCACCGATACGCGCAGCGCCGTCTCCGGCGCCGGCTACTTCGCCACCGTCGCCGCCCGGCTGCGCGCCGGCGACCTGATGCTGCTGCAAACCGCGGATTCCATGGCGCTGCTGCCCATCCGCTCCGGCTCGGTGCTGGGCACCGGCGTCACGCTGGACGGCGTGGTGGGCGCGCTGGCCACGGTGCGCAACGCGCTGTTCAGCTTCACCGTCAACCAATCCATCTCCGCCATCGTGCGCACCATCGTCATGGCGCCGCTGGCCGCGGGCATCGTGGTGGGCAGTTCCATCCCGGTGTCGGCGCAGGTGACCGGGGCGGTGAACACCGTGGTGTTCGGCATCTACGACACCGCCGGCACGCTGGTGCCGCCGGCCATCACCGCCCCAGTGGTGGGTGGGGTGGCCAGCGCCATCCTGGCCGCGCCGCCGCAGGGCAGCACCTACCGCATCCGCGCGCAGGACGCGGACGTGCCCAGCCTGGTCGCCACCTCCTTCACCTTCGGGGTCGGGGCGGACCTGGAGTTCCTGCTGCGCGAGGATGACACCCACCTGCTGCTGCAAACCGGCAGCGGGCTGAAGCAGTCCTGAGCCGCCCCTGACCCACGGCGTTCGCCCTCACGGCGAACGCCGGCAGCGCCCTCCTCCCCTCGCCACCCTTCCTTGAGGCCGGCCGGACCCAGTCCGCGCCGGCCTTTTGCGTTTCGCCCGGAACGGAGCCCCATGCCCGACGCCCGCATCAGCGAACTCCCGGCGGCCTCGACGCCTGCCGATACCGACCTCTCCCCCCTGGTGCAGACCAGCGGCGCCAGCCTCATCACCCGCAAGGCCACCATGGCGCAGTTGCGCGGCGCGGTGCTGGACGGCCGCGGCGCCCATGTGCGCGACTACGGCGCCAAGGGCGACGGCACCACCAACGACGCGCCCGCCATCCAGGCCGCGATCAACGACCTGGCCAGCAAGGGCGGCGGCACGCTGCTGTTCGCGGCAAAGACCTATCGCCTCGCCTCCGCCATCAGCATCGGCAGCGTGGCGGTGAAGTTGCAGGGCCAGGGCTTCGTGGAAGGCCCCAGCCCGGGCAACGGCACCTGGCTGAAGGTGGACACCACCGGCTTCACCCCCCTCACCTTCACCGGCACCGCGGCGCGCGGCGGCGGCATTGCCGACATCGCCTTCTTCCAGGCGCATACCGCCACCCAGAACGCCAGCTGGGCGCCCACCAACTACGACTACCTTGTGCGCATCCAGGACTGCCTGGGCGGGGTCGACATCCACAATGTCTTCCTGTGCTCGATCAACAAGGGCATCTACTGCGACAACTCCGGCCGGCTGGACATTCACCGCCTGCGTGGCCAGGTCTTCACCACCGGCGTCGAGATCGACGACTGCTTCGACGTGCCACGGCTGCGCAGCATCCACTTCTGGCCGTTCAGCACCAGCAACAGCTTCGTCATGGCCTATGCCCAGGCCAACTGCGACGCCATGCTGTTCCGCCGTTCCGACGGCGCCTTCATCGACCAGGCCTTCGTCTTCGGTGCCCGCAGCATGTTCCGCTTTTCCGGCGGCACCCAGGGCGTGACCACCAAGTTCTACATCGGCCAGGCCTATGCGGATTTCGTCCAGTACGGCGTGCTGGTGGAAGGCGCCGGCACCGATGGGTTGATCGACAGCCTCACCACCCAGGGCCAGGCCTTCGGTTCCGCCGGCACCCCGCTGGCCGGGGCCACCGGCATTCGCATCACGGCGCCGAACTGCCGCCTGCAGGTGGGCAACCTGCGCTGCGACCTGGTGCAGGACAACGCCATCCGGGTTGAGCAATACGGCAACCGGCTGGATGTGTTCGCGCTGCGCTGCGTGAACTTCAACAGCCAGGCCAATGGCTCGGCCGCCATCCACCTGGTGGACAGCGGTGGCAACCCGGCCAATGCGGTGTACCTGGGCAGCCCGGCCCTGCTGGAAGGTGTGACCGGGCCGCTGCAGAACGGCAGCAGCAACGGCGTGCTGGCCACCGGCACGCCGCCAGGCAGCGCGGCCCGGCCCGGCCTGGCGGTGGGCAGCACCAATACCGGGCTGGTCCTGCCCAGCAGCAACACCCTGGCCGCCGCGGCCGGCGGGGTGGAGGTGATGCGCGCCACCAGCGCCGGCACCCTCACCCTGGGTGCGGCCCCGGCGGCGCATGCGCTGGAGATCGCCACCCCCGCCGCCACCGGCAACCGCGTGCTGATCAGCGGCGCGGCCACGGGCGGCGGCGCCAGCATCCAGGCCCAGGGCGCCGACGCCAACGTGGCGCTGCTGCTGGCCGACAAGGGCAACGGCGGCATCCAGGCCAGCAGCAATGGCGGCCTGGCGCTGAAGGTGGAGGCAAGCGGCGCCAACCCGGTGAACTATGTGGGCGTGCGCGCCGGCACCGGCAGCACCGCGGCGCAGGTCTATGGCGCCGGCAGCGCCACGAATGCGGACCTGCAACTGGCGGCCCAGGGCAGCGGGCTGGTGCGCGGCGTCACCCCGCCGGGGGCGGATAATTCCACCGCGCTGGCCACCACCGCCTGGGCCCGGGGCTACGCCGCGCCGCTGGCCAGCCCGGCCTTCACCGGCAGCTTGACCCTGCCGAGTTGGGCCAATGCGGGCCGGCCCTCGCCGGCGGTCGTGGGCATGCTGGGCTGGAATACCGACCTCGGCCGCTTCGACCATTGCATCGCCGGCGGCAGCCCGGGCACCTGGCGGCAGTTCGTCCGGCTGGATGGCGACACCATGACCGGCACGCTGGCCCTGCCGGGCGGCCAGGCGGCGGTGCAGCCCACCGCCACGGTCTTCACCGGCAACGGCACCTGGACCCGCAAGGCCACCAGCACGCGGGTGCGGGTGCTGGTGTGCGGCGGCGGCGGCGGTGGCGGCTTCGGCGGCAGCTATGCGGCCTCCAGCGGCGGCTCCGGCGGCGGTGGCGGCGGCGGTGCCGGCTTCGGCGTCGCCGAGTTCGCCGCGGCCGACCTTGCCACCACGGTGGCGGTTACCGTGGGCGCGGGCGGTAGCGGTGGCACTTCCGGGGTACCTGCCGGCGGCGCCGGCGGCATCTCCTCCTTCGGCAGCCTGATGTTCGGCGGCGGCGGTGGCGGCGGCCAGGGCGGCGTGGTCTCGGCGGCCACCGGCGGCGGTGGCAGCGCCGCGGCGGTGAACGCCCAGGCCGGCAGCGGCAGCGCCGGCACGGGCGGCAGCGGAACCACCTTCGCCGCCACGGGCGGCAGCGCCACCGCGGGTGGCACCGCCTCAACCGCGGGTGTCGGCACCGGCGGCGGCGGGTGCAGCGCCACCGGCAGCCCCGGCCGTGGCGGCAACAGCGGGCCCGGCGCCTGCACCGGCGGCGGCAGCGGCGGCG
>CANBXZ010000237.1 GCA_947373495.1 Acetobacteraceae bacterium | reverse complement strand
ACATCGCGCGCATCTGCGCGTCAGTGGAACCGCCGGCGGTATAGGGCACGATCATGCGCAGCGGCTTGTCGGGGAAGCGCCCCTGCGCGCGCACGCCCGGCGCAGCCAGGCTGGCCGCGGCTGCCAGCAATTGGCGCCTGCCGTTCCGCACGTTCCATCCCCTTCTTGTCGCCGGCCAAGCCTAGCCGCGCACCCGGCGGCGGACAAGCTTGCGCGACCCCGCCGCTGCGGCGAAGCTGGCGCCAAACCGAGACTGGAAACGACCCCGATGCTGCCGCTTGCCGGAATCCGCGTGATTGAACTTGGCCAGAACCTGGCGGGCCCCTTCGCCAGCGAAATCCTGGGCACGCTGGGTGCCGAGGTGGTGAAGGTCGAACGCCCCGAAGGCGACGATGCCCGCGGCTGGGGCCCGCCCTTCCACGACGGCGCCGCCTGCACCTTCCAGACCATGAACCGCGGCAAGCAGAGCATCGCCCTGGACCTGAAGAACCCCAAGGCGCTGGACTGGCTGCGCGAACACATCGGCGAATACGACGTGCTGGTGCAGAACCTGCGCCCCGGCGTGATGGAGAAGATGGGGCTTTCGGCCGAGGTGATGCGGGCGAAGTACCCGAAGCTGATCTACTGCTCGTTGTGGGCCTTCGGCGCCAAGGGGCCGATGAAGCTGAACCCGGGCTATGAGCCGGTGATCCAGGCGTTTGCCGGCATGTTCAGCGTCAATGGCGCCGCCGGGGAAAAGCCGTCCCGCTTCGGCGCCCAGGTGCTGGACCTCGGCACCGGGGTATGGGCCGCGCTGGGTTGCCTGGCCGCGCTGTACCGCCGGGCGCAGACCGGCGAGGGCGCCACCGTGGATGCCAGCCTGTTCGAGACCGCGATGGGCTGGCTGACCGTGCACTTCGCCGGCTTCAACAAAACCGGCAAGCAGGCCGAGCGCCACCGCACCGGCAACCCGCGCGTGGTGGTGTTCCAGGCCTTCGACACGCTGGACGGCGAGATCGTCATCGCCGCGGCGAATGACCGGCTGTTCGCCAAGCTGGTGAAGGAACTGGGCCACCCGGAATGGGCGCAGCAATACCCCACCAACGCCGACCGCTATGAGGCCAAGCCCACGCTGATCCCGGCGCTGGCCGAGGTGATCGCCACCTGCTCCACCGCCGAATGGGTGCGCCGGCTGGAGGCGCTGGACATTCCCTGCTCGCCGATCAACGACCTGCGCGGCGTGGCGGCCGAGCCGCAGACCGAGGCGATGGGCATTTTCCAGGAACCGCCCGGCCTGGGGCTGAAGCTGGTGGGCCTGCCGATCAGCCTGGACGGCGCCCGCCCCACCGCGCGCAGCCGCGCCCCGGGCATTGGCCAGCACAATGCGGAACTGGGCGTGCCCAGCTTCGACTGATGCCCGGCGCCGGGCGCCCGCCTTCGCGGCGCTTGGTTGCGGCGCAGCCGGGCGGCGGCGACAGGGGGGCGGCGCCAGGGGGGGGGCTGCGCCGAATGATCCCGGCGCGCCGCCGGGGCAGCCGCCTATTCCGGCACGATACCGGCGATCTGCGTTACCCGCTGCCAGCGTTCACGCTCCACCCGCATCAGCTCGGCGCAGGCCGCCAGGCTCATGCGTTCGGGTGAAAAGCCGAACTCCTTCAGCCGGGCGTTCATCGGCTCGCTCATCAGCGCGTCGTTGCACAGCTCGTTCAGGCGCTGCTGCACCGGCAGCGGCGTGGCGGCCGGCACCGCCAGCCCGAGGAAGCCGCTGAAGACAAAGCCAGGATAGACGCTTTCAACCGAGGGCACCCCCGGCCGCGCCGCCCAGACCCCGGCCCGGGTATGGGCGATGGCCCGCACCTGCCCGGCCTTCAGGAAGGCATCGGCCGCCGCCGGGTCCACGAAGATCACATGCAGCCGGCCGCCCAGCAGGTCCGAGAAGGCGGCGCCGATGGTGCGGTACGGCACCGCCTGCATCTGCACCCCGGCCATGGCGTTCAGCAGCAGGCCCGGCACCTGGCTGGTGGCGTTGAAATGGCCGAAGAACACCTGCCCCGGCGCCGCCCTGGCCGCCGCCACCAGGTCCTGCACGCTGCGCCAGGGGGATGCCGTGGGCACCAGCACATAGCCCCCGGCCGAGCCGAAGGAACTGACCACGGCGAAGTCGCGCCCGGCATCATAGGGCAGGTCCTTCACCAGGTAGGGGTTGGCGTTGTGGGTGCTGGTGGTGGCCAGCAGCGTGGTGTAGCCGTCCGGCGCCGCGGTCTTCACCGCCATGGTGCCGATGATGCCATTGGCGCCCGGGCGGTTGTCGGCCACCGCGGCGTGGCCGGTGGCCTTTTCCAGGTGCTGCGCCAGCAGCCGCGCGGTGATGTCGCCCGAACCGCCCGGGGCGAAGGGCACGATGATGCGAATCGGCCGCGCCGGAAACGCTGCGGCTGGCGCCGAGGTCTGGGCTTGGGCGGTAGCGGGCAGCGCGGCCAGGGCGGCCAGCAGGCGACGGCGTTGCATGGAGCATCCTCGGTCTTTGATGGCAAGGTCGCCCCGGGCGACGCCGCTGTCCAGTTGGCAGCCCGCATGGCTGCCTTCAGCTGGTGCGAGTGACTGATTCACGCCGTTCGGCGATTCCGCCTCAGGCGATCAGCTGGTGCGAGCGCCTGATTCACGCCGTTCGGCGATTCCGCCTCAGGCGATCAGGCACTAGGCTGCCCCCTGGCCGCGGGAGGCATGGAATGCAACGACAGTCATGGGTGCCGGTTTCGGCCGCGCAGGCGGAACGCCACCCGCTGTACGGGCTGCATGGCTGGCTGCGCCCGGTTTCGGTGCTCACCGCCCTGGTCGCACTCTCCGGCCCGGTGATGACGCTGGTCTTCGCGCTGAAGGCCGCCGCGCTGCCGCCGGCGCTGCTGCCGGCCGGGCTGGTGGTGGTGGCGCTGCTGGTGCTGGGCAGCGCCATCTGGATCGTCGGCGCCGTGCTGTGGTTTCGCCTGGCGCCCCACTTCCTGCGCGCCTGGGTGGAACTCAGCCTGCTGGCCATGGCGCTGGACGTGGCGGCGGAGCTGCTGCTGCGGCAATGGGGCCCGCTGCCGCCCAGCTTCGGCGTGGAAGGCGGCAGCATGCTGGAGGAGTTGGCCACCAGCGCCCTGCTTTCCGCCCTGCCCTGGTGGCTGCTGTGGCGGTCGCGCCGGTTCCGCGTGACCTTCCAGCACGAGGTCCGCGCCAACGACCCGGCGCTGCTCAGGCCTTGAGCCCGCGGCAGACCTCATCGAGCGCCGCGATGGTGGCGGCGAAATCCTCATCGGTATGGGCGGAACAGACGAAGCGCCGCGTGCCGGGCACCAGGAAGATGCCGCGGGCCAGCAGGCCGCGGTCGATGGCGCCCTGCAGGCCGGTGTTGCTGGCCAGGATGTCGCGGTAGTTGCGCGGGGCACGGCTGGCGCAGTGGAAGTTCCACATCGCCCCCTGCCCGATCACCAGCGTGGCCATGTCGTGCCGGTCCAGCACCTGCTGCATGCCCTGCTTCAGCGTTTCGGCGCGGGCTTCCAGGGTTTCGTAGAAGCCGGGCTGCTCCAGCACGTCCAGCGTGGCCAGCGCCGCGGCGCAGCCCAGCGGAAAGCCCTGCAGGGTGCCGTTCTGGTACACATAGCCGGCGCTGCCCTTCTGGCCCGGGTCGGCCTGGTCCATGATGTCGGCGCGCCCGGCCACGAAGGCCAGCGGCAGCCCGCCGCCAATGACCTTGGCGAAGCAGCCGAGGTCCGGCGTCACGCCGGTGCGGCCCTGCATGCCGGCCAGCCCATGGCGGAAGCCGGTCACCACCTCGTCGAAGATCAGCACCACGCCGGCTGCGCGGGTGATCTCCCGCAGCCCTTCCAGGAAGCCCGGCGCCGGGGAGATGATCCGCTGGATCGGCTCCACGATCACCGCCGCCAGTTCATGCTTGTGCGCCTCGATGATGCGGCGGGCGGCGTCCAGGTCGTTGTAGGGCGCCACCAGCATCAGTTCGGCGACCACGTCGGGAATGCCGGCACTGTCTGGAATCGGCGCGTAGTCGTTGCCCACCTGCTTCGGCGCGGTGGCCAGTTGCGCGTAGTCATGCGTGCCGTGGTAGCCGCCCTCGAACTTCAGCAGCTTGGGCTTGCCGGTGAAGGCGCGGGCCAGGCGGATGGCGTGGAAGGTGGTCTCGCTGCCCGTGGTGGTCAGGCGGATGCGTTCGGCGCAGGGGATGATGCGCGCCAGGCGTTCCACCAGCGTCAGCGCGGTTTCGTTCAGGTAGTTGAAGAAATGCACCCCGCGCAGCGCCTGCGCCGCCACCGCCTGGTGAATGGCCGGGTGGGCATGGCCCAGCAGCATGGCACCGCTGCCCAGCGCGTAGTCGATGTAGACATTGCCCGAGGTATCCCAGAACCGGCCGCCGGCACCGTGGCTCACCACCAGGCGGGCTTCCTCCGGCAGCGCATTGCCACCCAGTGCGCCACCCGGCAGCAGCGCCTTGGCGCTGGCGATCTGCGCGGCTTCAACCCCGGCAACAGGGGTGGCGCGGCCGAAATGGGTCATGCAGGCAAGCTCCGGCAGAAAGGGGTTGGCCCCATTCTGCCGGGTTGCCGCGCAAAGGCTAGCTCAGGAAGTCGCGGAAGGTCTGCACCGCGAATTCCGGCCGTTCCCGCACCGAGGCATGGCCCGCTTCCGGCACCACCACGGTGCCCTTGCAGCCGGGGATGTTCTCCCCCATCCACACCGCGGCGTCCTTGAAGGGCTGGCCTTCGTTGCTGCCCAGCATGATGAGCGTCGGCATCGTCATCCGCTTGGCCTGCTCGCGCGCGTCCACCATGCCCAGCATCTCGCAGGCCAGGGCGTAGCCTTCGTTGCTGCAGGCGGCCCAGGTGTTCTTCACGTACTGCACGTTCGGGCCGTTCTCGGCCAACGAGGCGGGGGTGAAGAACACCTTCTCCAGCGTCGGGATCAGGCTGGCGACGCCGTTCTTGCGCGCGGCCGCGGCGCGCACCGGCCAGTTGGCGCGGCTTTCGTCGTTGTAGCGCGGGGTGCAGTCGCACAGCAGCGCCTTGTCCACCATCTCCGGGTGGGTGCCGGCGAAGTGCTGCACCATGGAGCCACCCATGGAAATGCCGGCGAAGCTGGCCTTCGTGATGCCTTCGCGGTCCAGCAGCGCCTTCAACTGCACGGTCAGCTCCTCGGCGCCGTACTGGCCGGCCGGCAGCTTGGTGTCGTGGTGGCCAGGCAGGCTGTAGGCGATCAGCTCGAAGCTGTCGCACAGCGGCTCCAGCACGTCCCAGAAGTGCCAGTCCATGCCCAGGCAGTGGACCAGCACCAGGGGCGCGCCCTTGCCGCGGCGGTGCACGGTGACATCAGCCGGGTTCAGCGGCTTCGGGTTCCAGTCCATCGGTCTCTCCTTGGTCTATTCTGTCGGCAGGTCGCTCGCCCGCAGCTCGGGCGTGATGCCGTGCCGCGTGGCTTCCTCACCGGGGAAGTTCAGTTCCACCCGCACGCCGTTGGGGTCCAGCATGAACACCTGGAACAGCCCGCCGTCATGGGATTGCCGCGCGGTATGGGCCACGCCATGCGCCCGCAGCCGCGCCAGCATGCCCGGCAGGTCGGTGGCGGCGTACGCCACGTGGTCCAGCACGCCGGTGCCACGCACGGCTTCGCTCTCGGGCTTCAGGTAGGCTTCCCGGTTGGCCGAGAACTGGCCCGCGCCGGGGGTGATGTGCAGCACGTCCTTGCCCTCAAGGTACAGCCACACCACCGGAAAGCCGAAATCCGGGTGCGGCCCCTGCGCCATGCCCATCACGTTCTCCCACCAGGCGACGGTGGCGGACATATCCGTGGTCTGCAGCAGGAAGTGCTGGAAGTGGTGCGCCGGCATCAGGCGAAGCAGTCGCTGATCGGATACAGCTCGAACCCCGCCTTGCGGCCGGTGCGCATGGCGCTGGCGGCGGGCGGGATGGTGGCCACCCAGGTGTTGGCGTCGAACCGGTAGCCATTCACCTTGTCGGCTTCGGCCGAAACCACGAACAGCAGCGGCGCCACCATGTCGTCCGGCTCCACCAGCTTCGGCTTCTCGCCGCGCGCCGACCAGTCCCGCATCTCCTGCGCCATGCCGGGGGTATTGGCGCCGGCGCCGGGGTTGACGATGTTCACCGTCACGCCGGTGCCGGCCAACTCCTTGGCCCAGACCTCGGTCGCCATTTCCAGCGCCGCCTTGGAGGAGCCGTAGGGAATGGCGCCCAGCATGTTCATGGTGGACAGCTTGGTGGTGACGTTGATGATCCGCCCCCAGCCCCGCTTCAGCATCAGGGGCGCGACGCGCCGGCCGAGTTGGTCCGCCACCATGTAGTTGGTGTCCATGGTGTTCTGGATGACCTCGTCGCTCAGCTCGTAGAACTTCTTCGGGCCGTTGATGAAGCGGTCCGGGTCGGTATAGGTGAAGGTCAGGCCGGCATTGTTCACCAGGATGTCGAGGCCACCGAACCGCGCCTGGGTTGCCGCCACCACCTGGTCGCAGGCCGCGGGCTGGCGCAGGTCCAGCGCCAGGCAGTGCAGCCCGCCGGCGTGCTCGCCGGCATCGCGCAGCATGTCGGGAATGTCCTCGGCGATGTGGCCCACCGCCACCACCTGGTGCCCGGCGCGCAGCAGGCCCAGCGCCATGGCCTTGCCCAGGCCCCGCAGCCCGCCGGTGACGATCGCGACGTGTCCAGTCATGCGTGCATTTCCTTGGTTGTGGCGCCGTGGGCTTGCGATGGGCGCGGATGGGCGGGGCGCTGCCTGTCGCCGGCCGGGGGCGACGATGCGGGCCGGATCGCATCCATGATGCTTGACGGATCTGGCATCCGGTCTCTGTCCCCCCCCT
>CANBXZ010000236.1 GCA_947373495.1 Acetobacteraceae bacterium | reverse complement strand
CCGGTCCTGCATGCCGCCCAGGCTGGGGAACAGCTGGTACAGCCGCGCCTCGGTCCAGGGTTGCAGCCCGGCGGTGGCGGCCTTGCGGCCCACGGACAGGTTTTCCCGCACCGTCAACTCGCTGAAGATGCGGCGTTCCTCCGGCACGTAGCCCAGGCCCAGCCGCGCGATCTGGTAGGCTTCCCGCCCGGCGATATCCTGCCCGGCCAGCAGCACCTGCCCGGCACTGGGCCGCACCAGCCCCATGATCGCCTTCAGCGTGGTGGATTTGCCGGCGCCATTGCGGCCCAGCAATACCACCACCTGCCCGGCCGGCACCTGGAAGCCAACCTCGTCCAGGATATGCGCCCGGCCATAATGCGCGGAAAGCCCGGCGACGCTCAGCATGCGGCGACCGCCTCCTCGAAGCCGCTGCCCAGGTAGACCTCCTGCACCAGCGGGTTGTTGCGCACCTCCTCGGCATTGCCCTCGGCGATCAGGCGGCCGCGGTCCAGCACCAGCACCCGGTCGGCATGGCCGAACACCACGTCCATGTCGTGCTCGGTGAACAGCACCGACATGCCGCGTTCGCGGGCGATCTCCGCCACCAGCGCCATCAGGCCGACGCGTTCCTGCGGCGCCATGCCGGCGGTGGGTTCATCCATCAGCAGCAGGCGCGGGTTGTTGGCCAGGGCGATGGCCAGTTCCACCCGCTTCAGGTCGCCATAGGCCAGCACGCTGCACGGCCGCGCCACCTGGTCGGCCAGGCCGACGCGTTCCAGCAGCGTATCCGCCTGGCCACCGCGCAGCCGCCACGCCGGGGTCCAGAGCCGTGCCAGTTCATGCCGATGGGACATCAGCGCCAGTTGCACATTCTCCCGCACCGTCATGGAACCGAAGGTGGCGGTGATCTGGAAGGTGCGGCCCACGCCGCGGCGCCACACCTTGCGCGGCGCCAGCCCGGTGATGTCATGGCCCAGCAGCTTCACCCGGCCCTGGTCCGGCTTCAGGTGGCCGTTCAGCAGGTTGAAACAGGTGGACTTGCCGGCGCCATTGGGGCCGATCAGCGCCAGCATCTCGCCCGGCAGCAACCCGAAGCTGACGCCCTGCACCGCGCGCACGCCGCCGAAGGACTTTTCCAGCCCCTCGGCTTCAAGGGTGTAGCGCTTCATCAAGCCCGCCCCTTGCTTTCCCACCACTGCCGCACCGCGCCGGCCAGCCCCTGCGGGAAGGCCAGCACCAGCAGCAGGATCACCCCGCCCAGCACCAGGCGCCAGTAGTCCGTGGCGCGCACCAACTGCTCGTGCAGGCCGGTGAAGGCCAGCGCGCCCAATATCGGCCCGGCCAGGGTCTGCACCCCACCCAGCAGCACCATCAGCAGCGCATCCACGCTGCGCGGAATGTCCAGCGCGGTGGGGAAGACGCTGCCCTTGGCGAAGGCGAACAGCCCGCCCGCCACCCCGGCGAAGGCGGCGGCCAGCACGAAGGCCACCCAGCGGAATTCAAAGCCGCCGATGCCGATGGCCTCGGCCCGCAAGGCGTTGTCCCGCTGCGCCCGCAAGGCATAGCCGAAGGGCGACATGGCCATGCGCCGCAACAGCAATGTGCCGGCCGCGCTCAGCCCCAGCGTCAGCCAATAGTAATGCAGCTTGGTGGCCCAGGCGTCGGGCCAGACGCCCAGGATGCCGTTGTCGCCGCCGGTCAACTCCACCCATTGGAAGGCGATGCTCCAGGCGATCTGCGCGAAGGCCAGGGTGAGCATGGCGGAATAGACGCCGGAAAGCCGCACGCAGAAAAACCCGAACAACGCCCCGGCCAGCCCAGCGCAAAGCGGCGCGGCCAGCAGCGCCGGCACCATGGGCGCCGCGAACCACTTGGCCAGCAGCGCCGCGCCATAGGCACCAATTCCGAAATAGGCGGCGTGGCCGAAGCTGGCCATGCCGCCCGGGCCCATGATGAAGTGCAGGCTGGCGGCGAACAGCACCGCGATCGCCATGTCCGTCAGCACGATCAGCGCATAGTCGCCGGCCAGGTAGGCCGGGGCCACCGCCGCCCCCAGCAGCGCCGCCAGGCCAAGCCATTTCAACTGCTTCGGCGCCCGCATCAGCACCGGTTCCGCCACGCTGGCCACCGCGGCCTGCGCCACCTGGGCCTTGCCGAACAGGCCGCGCGGGCGAATGACCAGCACCACCGCCATGACCAGGAATACCAGCACCAGGGTGATCTTGGGGAAGATCAGAATGCCGAAGGCGTGCAACTCGCCGATCAGCAGCGCCGCCAGCGCCGCGCCCGGCAGGCTGCCCAGGCCACCCACCACCACCACCACGAAGGTCTCGGTGATGATGGCCAGGTCCATGTGCAGGTTCACGCTTTCCCGCGGCAATTGCAGCGCCCCGCCCAGCCCGGCCAGCAGGCTGCCCAGGAAGAACACGCTGGTGAACAGCCAGCGCTGGTTCACCCCCAGCGCGCCCACCATCTCGCGGTCCTGCGTTGCCGCGCGCACCAGCGTGCCCCAGCGGGTGCACTTGAACAGCAGCAGCAGCAGGCCCAGCACCAGCGGGCCGATGCCGATCAGCACCAGCTCATACAGCGGAAAGCGCAGCCCCAGCAGTTCCACGCTGCCACGCAGGCCCGGCGCCCGCGGGCCCAGCAGGTCCTGCGCGCCCCAACTCAGCAGCGCCAGGTCCTGCACCACCAGCACCACGCCGAAGGTGGCCAGCAGTTGGAACAGTTCAGGCGCGCGATAGATGCGGCGCAGCAGCACCAGTTCCAGCAGCGCGCCGATGGCACCCACCGCCAGCGCCGCCAGCAGCACACCGCCCCAGAAGCCGGCATGGCCGCGCGGCAGATGGGTGACGATGCTGAAGGCCAGGTAGGCCCCCAGCATGTACAGCGACCCATGCGCGAAGTTGACGATGCGGGTGACGCCGAAGATGACTGTCAGCCCCGAAGCCACCAGGAACAGCGAGGAAGCGCTGGCCAGGCCATTCAGTGCCTGCAGCAGCAGGTTTTCCATCGGGGGACTTCAGCCGGCGGTCAGGTTCAGCCGGCGGGTCGCAGGGTCTGCACCACGGCGTCGCTGGGCAGGTACTTGGCGCCATCGGCGTAGCGCCAGTCCACCATGGTGCCACGGCCATTGCGCAGCACGGTCTTGCCCACGAAGGCACCCATGGTGGACTGGTGGTCCTGGGCGCGGAAGCTGACATCGCCGAAGACGCTGCCGAAGTTCAGCCCCTTCATCGCGTCCACCAGCTTCTCGGTCTCCGTGGTGTTGGCCTTGCGCAGCAGCGCGGCAATGGCCTGCACCGTGTCGTAGCCCACCACGCTGCCCAGGCGCGGATAGTCGTTGAAGCGGCGACGATAGGCGTCCCGGAACAGGGTATGCGCCGGGGTATTGATCTGGTCCCACGGGTAGCCGGTGACGATCCAGCCTTCCGGCGCCTCGTCGCCCAGCGGGTCGAGGTATTCCGGCTCTCCGGTCAGCAGGGAGACGACGGCGCGGCGTTCGAACAGGCCGCGCGTGGCGCCCTGGCGCACGAAGTTGGTCAGGTCGGCGCCGAAGGTGACGTTGAAGATGGCTTCCGGGCTGGAAGCGGCCAGCGCCTGCACCGTGGCGCCAGCGTCGATCCGGCCCAGCGCCGGGAATTGCTCGGCCACGAACTCCACATCCGGCTTGGCGGCCTTCAGCAATTCCTTGAACCAGCGCACCGCGGACTGGCCGTATTCGTAGTTCGGCGCCACCAGCGCCCACTTCTTGGCCGGCAGCTTGGCCGCTTCCTCCACCAGCATGGCGCATTGCATGTAGGTGCTGGCGCGCAGCCGGAAGGTGTAGCGGTTGCCCTTGGACCAGACGATGGCATCCGTCAGCGGCTCGCTGGCCACGAACAGGCGCTTGTTCTGCAACGCGAAGTCACCCAGCGCCAGCCCGACATTGGACAGGAAGCCGCCGGCCAGCAGCACCACCTTTTCGCTGTTGATGAGTTCACCGGCATGGCGAACGGCATCCTCCGGCTTGCCGGCGTCGTCGCGGTGCACGGTCTGCAGCGGGCGGCCATGAATGCCACCGGCGGCGTTCACCTGCTCCACCGCCAGGGTCCAGGCCTGGCGATAGGGCTGCAGGAAGGCCGGCTGCGCGGTGTAGCTGTTGATCTCGCCGATCTTCAGCGCCTCGGCCTGGGCTCGCCCCACCTTAGGTGCCGCCAGCGCCGCGACGCCGCCCAGAACGGACCGCCGCCCGAATCCAATGCCGACCATAACCTTGCCCTCGATGCGCGCTGAACAGGGCGCGCATCGAACCGCATGGGGCATTGCCTTGCAAACGAATTTCGCTGCACCGCCGCATAAGGCGGCGCCGCGGGGCAAAAAGCCGCCCGGTTGTCCGCACCGGCGGCAGGTGGGGCCCTGTTGCCAGGGCCCCGACCGATCAGGCCGCCGCCACCAGGCCACCGGCTTCGGCCAGCACGCGCACCCAGTAGTCGGCATCGCCGAAGGCGCCGTCATTCGCGGTCAGCCGCTTGAAGTAGTGGCCGGCGGCATATTCCATCGTCATCGCGATGCCGCCGTGCAACTGCACGGTCTGCTGGCCGACGAAGCGCGAGGAACGGCCGATCTGCACCTTCACCGCCGCCATGTTCTTGCGCCGGGCAGCGGCGTCGCTGTCCTGCGCCGACATCGTGCCGAAGAAGGCCATGCTGCGGGCCTGTTCCAGCGCCACCATCATGTCGGCGCTGCGGTGCTGCAACGCCTGGAAGGTGCCGATGGTGCGGCCGAACTGCTGGCGCGTCTTCAGGTAGTCCAGCGTCATCAGGTGGGCGGCTTCCATCGCGCCCACGGCTTCGGCCGCCAGCGCGGCGATGGCTTCGTCCACCACGCGGTCCACCAGCGCCAGGCCGCCCTCGGCGTCGCCCAGCACCGCATCGGCGCCCAGCTTCACGTTGCTGAACGCCACCTGCGCGGCGCGCTGGCCGTCCACCGTGCGGAAGCCCTTCACCGTCACGCCGGCCGCCTTGGCGTCCACCAGGAACACGCCGATGCCGTTGTGGTCGCGCTGGCCGCCAGCGGTGCGGGCGGTGACCACGAAGGTGTCGGCGCTGTCGCCATGGATGACCATGCCCTTGGCGCCGTTCAGCACCCAGCCCGCCCCGTCCCGCTTCGCGGTGGAGGCGACATCGAACAGGTCGTAGCGGGACTGCGTTTCGGTTTGCGCGAAGGCCAGCTTCAGCTTGCCTTCCGCCACCTTCGGCACAATCGCCGCGCGCTGCGCCGCGCTGGCGCCATGGCGCAGGAAGCCGCCGCCCACCACCACCGTGGTGAACCAAGGCTCCAGCGTGATGTGCCGGCCCATCTGCTCGGAGACCAGCATGGTCTCCTCCGCGCCGCCGCCAAAGCCGCCCTCGGCCTCGGCGAAGGGCAGGCCCAGCAGGCCGAGTTCCGCATAGGCGGACCACATCTCGGTGCTCCAGCCCTGGGCGGACTTCAGGTAGGCCTTGCGGTTCTCAAAGCCGTACTTGTCGCCAAGCAGGCGCGAAACGCTGTCCTGCAGCAGGCGCTGGTCTTCGGAGAGATCGAAATCCATGGTTCTTCAGAGCCCCAGAAACGCTTTGGCCATGATGTTGCGCTGGATCTCGTTCGACCCACCGTAGATGGACTGCTTGCGCCAGTTGAAATAGATCCCGGCCAGGCCCAGCGCCCAATCCGGCGCCACGTCCATGTTCTCGTCCGCGCCTTCCGCTTCCGGGTCGCCATCCACCCAGGCATAGGGGCCGGCGGCCTTCATCAGCAGTTCCGAAACGCCCTGCTGAATCTCGGTGCCCTTGATCTTCAGCACCGAGGTGGTCGGGTCCGGCTTGTTGCTGCCGGGGTTCTTCATGGCGGTGGCGATCACGCGCATCACCGTCATCTCCAGCGCCTGCAACTCCACCTCGATCTCGGTGACGCGACGCATGAAGTCGGGGTCCTGCGTCAGCGGCTTGCCGTTGTCGTAGGTCTCGGCCGCGATCTTCTTCAGCCGGGCGATGCGCTCGCGGCTGGCGCCGACGCGGGCCTGGCCGAAACGCTCATTGCCCAGCAGGTACTTGGCGCAATCCCAGCCACGGTTCTCCGTGCCCACCAGGTTTTCCGCCGGCACCTTCACGTCGTCGAAGAACACCTCGTTCACCTCGTGCCCGCCCTCGATCGTGATGATCGGGCGCACGGTGATCCCCGGCGTCTTCATGTCGCACAGCAGGAAGCTGATGCCTTCCTGCTTCTTCGCCGTCGGGTCGGTGCGCACCAGCAGGAAGATCCAGTCGGCGTGCTGCGCCAGCGTGGTCCAGGTCTTCTGGCCATTGACGATGTAGTGGTCGCCTTCCCGCACCGCGCGGGTCTTCAGCCCGGCCAGGTCGGAACCGGCACCCGGCTCGCTGAAGCCCTGGCACCACCAATCGTCCAGGTTCAGCATCCGCGGCAGGAAGCGTTCCTTCTGCGCCGCGTTGCCGAAGGCGATGATGACCGGCCCGCACATGTTGATGTTGAAGCCCAGCGGCGACGGCGCCGGGGCCAGCATCAGTTCCTCGCGGAAGATGTAGCGCTGCGCCGTGGTCCAGCCCGGGCCGCCGGCTTCCTGCGGCCATTCCGGGGCGGCCCAGCCGCGCTTGTTCAGAATCTGCTGCCACTCCACCACCTGCGCCTTGGTGGGCGACTTGCCCATCTTCATGCGCTCGCGCGTTGCCGCCGGCAGGTTGGTGTTGATGAACGTGCGGACTTCCTCGCGGAAGGCCTTTTCCTCGTCAGTCCAACGGAGATCCATGTCTCTCTCTCCCCAATACTCGTTCAGCCCGCAGCGCGTGCCGCATGCTCGCCAGCGGTCCGCGCCCTCGGCCGGGGCGCGGGACTGGGTCGGCTCCG
>CANBXZ010000235.1 GCA_947373495.1 Acetobacteraceae bacterium | reverse complement strand
CGACCGGATCCTGGCCGCCCTTTCCCCCACCCCGGCGGAAACCGTGCCGCTGCCCCAGGCCTGGGGCCGGGTGCTGGCCCGCCCGGTGCTCTCCCGCGTTACCCAGCCGCCGGCCGACGTCTCCGCCATGGATGGCTACGCGGTGCGCGCCGCCGATGCCACGCTGGGCGCGGTGCTGAAGCTGGTCGGCACCTCCCCGGCCGGGCACCCCTGGGAAGGCACGGTGGGTGCGGGCGAGACGGTGCGGATCTTCACCGGCGGCTTCATGCCGGCCGGCGCCGATGGCGTGCTGTTGCAGGAAGACGCCACCGCGCAGGGTGCGGACATCACGGTGAACGAGGCGGTGCGCCAGGGCCGCTGGATTCGCCCGCGCGGCCTGGACTTCGCCGAGGGCGAGGCACTGCTGCCCGCCGGGCGCCGGCTGACCGCACGCGATATCGGCCTGGCGGCGGCGGCCAACCACCCCTGGCTGGCGGTGCATCGCCAGCCGCGCATCGGCATTTTGGCCACCGGGGACGAGATCGCCCTGCCTGGCGAGCCGATTCCCCCCGGCGGCATCGTCAGTTCCAACGCCCATGCCCTGGCCGCGCTGGTGCGCGCCGGCGGCGGCGACCCGCTGGTGCTGCCGATTGCGCCTGACGACAGCCAAGCCATCGCCGAAGCCGCCCAGGCCGCCCGCGCCTGCGACATGCTGGTGACGACCGGCGGCGCCAGCGTGGGCGAGCACGACCTGGTGCAGGCCGCGCTGGGGCCGCAGGGCTTCGCGCTGGATTTCTGGAAAATCGCCATGCGGCCGGGCAAGCCGCTGATCTGGGGCAGCCTGGGGCAAACCCCGGTGCTGGGGCTGCCGGGCAACCCGGTTTCCGCCCTGGTCTGCGGCGTGCAGTTCCTGCTGCCGGCGCTGGAAAAGCTGGCCGGCGGGCGGGCCGGGCCACCGCCCACCATCAAGGTACGGGCCGGCGCGGCCATGGCGGCCAACGACCAGCGCTTCGACCATCTGCGCGCCACGCTGGAAACCCGCGACGGCGTGCTGGTGGCGGTGCCCTTCGCGGCGCAGGATTCCTCCATGCTGAAGACCATGGCCCGCGCCGACGCCCTGGTGCTGCGCGCCGCCCATGCCCCGGCCGTGGCTGTGGGCGAGATGGTGGACGTGATTCCGCTCGGCCAGTTGGGGCTTTAGGCCCCTCCCCTCCCGCGGTTCACCGCCCGCAACCACGGCGGGAAGCCATGCCCGGCAGCGCGCCGCCAGCGCGTAGTTATCCACAATTCCGTTGACGCGATTCGAGAACCTACATAGAACATCCCTGTGATTCCCGGTTTGTTCGCCAGGGCGGTGTTGCCTGTGGCGGCGCGGGGTCGGAGGACCGGCTATGCTCACCCGCAAGCAGCACGAACTGCTGATCTTCATCGACAAGCACCTGCGGGAGACCGGCTTCTCCCCCTCCTTCGAGGAGATGAAGGAGGCCCTGGCGCTGAAGTCGAAGTCCGGCATTCACCGGCTGATCACGGCGCTGGAGGAACGCGGCTTCCTGAAGCGGCGCGCCCATCGGGCCCGGGCGCTGGAGGTGATTCGCCTGCCGGAGAACCTGGCACCGCGCCGCAGCGCCGCCACCGCCGCCGCTGCGTCGGCCAAGGATGCCGGCTTTTCCCCCAACGTCATCCGCGGCAACTTTGCCGCCAACATGCAGGGCGTGCCCAAGCCCACCAATGAAGCCACCGCGGTCAACCTGCCGCTGTACGGCCGCATCGCCGCCGGCCTGCCGATCGAGGCCATGCGCGACAGCGGCGCCAGCGTGGAGGTGCCCACCGCGCTGCTCGGCGCCGGCGACCACTACGCCCTGGAAGTGGCCGGCGATTCCATGGAGGAAGCCGGCATCCTGGATGGCGACACGGTGCTGATCCGCCGCGGCGACACCGCCGAGAACGGCGCCATCGTGGTGGCCCTGATCGACGAGAACGAGGTGACGCTGAAGCGGCTGCGCCGGCGCGGCAATTCCATCGCGCTGGAACCCGCCAACCAACGCTACGAAACCCGCATCTTCGGGCCGGACCGGGTGAAGGTGCAGGGCCGCCTGATCGGGCTGCTGCGCAAGTACTGAAGCCCCCCCTATTCCACGGGGGCCAGCGGTTCGGTGGCGCCACGCGGCCGTGGCGGCGGCGGCACCCAGGGGCGGGCGCCGCGAAACGCCCGGTCGCTCACCACTTCCACCCCGGCCGGGTGCAGCCACACCGCATGGGCGCCGTCCCGCCAGACGCTGAAGCGGTCCACCACCCGGGCGCGGCAGCGCCCGCGCACCGGCTCGGCCGAGATCACCAGCGCCGCCCGGCCACACGCCGCCCCCGGCGCGTCGCCGCGCAGCAGCACCACCTCCGGCACGGCCCGCAGCACGCAATGGCCGGGCAGGCAGGTGGTACCGGCCAGGGCACCCTCTCGCGGCAACGCCTGGCCCTGCCCCGCCGCCCACAGCCGCAGCCACATCTCCCGCGTCAGCCCATTGGCGCCGGCCAGGCGTTGCCAGACCACGCCCTCATTGGTGTGGAGCGCGATCAGCCGGGCATCGCCGGAGATCAGCAGGTCAGGCGGCCGCGCCAGCGGGCCACTGAGCAGCCCAACAGCCAACAGGGGCAGCCCCCAGCGGCGCCAGGGCCCTTGCCACAGGCACAGCCACAGCATGCCGAAGCTGACCAGGCCCAGCCCCCAGCCCGGCAGCGGCCGCGCCACCACCGCGGCGCCCGGCCAGGCGGCGACGAACCGCGCCACCCATAGCGTCGCCTCCACCCCCCATTGCATCGGCGCCAGCGCCAGGGCTTCCAGGCCAAAGGGCATCAGCGCCACCGCCGCCATGCCGGCCGGCATCACCAGGGCGGAGGTCAAGGGCACCGCCACCGCATTGGCCGCCACGCCGTACAATTGCAGCCGGCCGAAATGGTACAGGCCGAAGGGCGTGGTGGCGGCCCCGGCCAGCAGGCTGGTGGCCAGCAGCCCAAACACCGCCAGCGCCAACCGTCGGCGCCAGCCATGTTCCGGCGCCATCGCGTTCAACCGCGGCCGCAGCCATTCCCAACCGCTGATCAGCGCCAGTACGGCGGCGAAGCTCATCTGGAAGCTGGGGCCGATGATGGCTTCCGGCTGGATCAGCATCACCACCGCGGCCGCCAGCGCCCAGCCGCGCAGGGTAATGGCGCGACGCCCGGTCAGCAGTGCCAGCGTGGTCAGCGCCGCCATGCCGAAGCTGCGCTGCATCGGCACCGGGGCACCGGTAAGCAGCATGTAGAAACACCCCACCGCCAACGCCACCACCCCCGCCAGCAGCTTGCCAGGTAGCCGCAGCGCCACCCAGGGCAGCAGCGCGAAGCCCAGCCGCGCCACCGCGAAGGCCAGGCCCATCACGATGGCGATGTGCAGCCCGGAAACCGAAAGCAGGTGCGCCAGCCCGGAATCGCGCATCGCCGCCAGGTCGGCGGCGGGAATGGCGCTCTGCCCGCCGGTCAGCAGCGCCACCGCCACCGCGCCGGCACCCGGCGGCATGGTGACGGCGACCCGCGCCTCGATACCCGCGCGCAGCCCGGCCAGCAGCGGCGGCCCGGCCGGGGCTACCTCCACCTGCGCCGGCCCAAGCGCGAAGCCGCTGCCGCCCAGGCCGGAAAACCACGCCGCGCGCTGGAAATCCCATGCCCCGGGATAGGCCGGCGGCGCCGGTGGCCGCACCAGGGCGCGCACCACTACCGCGTCGCCCACCTGGGGCCGCGCCGGGTCCTCGGGCTTCAGCCGCACCCGCACCCGGCGCGATTGCGCTGCTCCCTCGCCGAAGCGAGCGGCTTCAAGGGTCAGGCGCAGGCCCTCCGGCAGAGCCTCCACCTGGGCCACGCGGCCGTGCAGCAAGGTGGCGGTGCGGGGTGGCTCCAGCGCCGGCGGTTGCCGCGCCGCCTGGGCGCAGGCCAGCGCCAGCCCCAGCGCCACCGCCGCCAGCAACCCCGCCGCCCAGCCCAAATGCGGATGCCGCCGCCCGGCCCACCAGGCCAGCACCGGCCCGGGCAGCGCGGCCCAGCCCCAGGCGGCCGGCGGTTCCCAGGGCAGGGCGAAATACAGCAGCACGCCGCAGCCCAGCGCCACCGGCAGCCACAGTGCCAGCCGGCCGCGTTCCGCCAGCAGGCGCTGTTCCAGCCAGCCGCCCAGCCCCACGGCCGCGGCCCCCCAGGCCACGCCATTCCAGGGCGGGAAACGAATCGCCCGCCATCGCGCCAAAGTCGCCGTGGCTGACATCACAACAACCATGACGCGCAATGTTGCGGAATAAAAGCGCAACCACGCCCCTGGGGAGCGCACGGCTTGCGGCGACGCATTCCGCCGCGCCGCGTTCCGGGCTAGACCGCCGCCAGCACGCGCCCTTTGGCCTTGGATCAGCGATCATGTCCGTCCGTACCCGCTTCGCCCCCTCCCCGACCGGCTACCTGCACATTGGCGGCGCGCGCACCGCGCTGTTCAACTACCTGTTCGCCCGCCGCCATGGCGGGCAGTACCTGCTGCGCATCGAGGATACCGACAAGCAGCGCAGCACCCAGGAAGCGGTCGAGCAGATCATCGAAAGCCTGGCCTGGCTCGGGCTTTCCCCGGATGAAGCGCCGGTGTTCCAAAGCCAGCGGGAAGCCCGCCATGCCGAGGTGGCGCGCGAACTGCTGGCGGCCGGCCGCGCCTACCTGGCCTATGACACCCAGGAGGAACTGGCGGCGATGCGCGCCGCGGCCGAGGCCAGCAAGCGCCCGTTCAAGTATGATGGCAGCCGCTGGATCGGCATGGACCCGGCACAGGCGCCGGACATCGCCCCGGTCATCCGCATCCGCGCCCCCCAGGGCGGCGAGATGCTGGTGGCCGACCTGGTGCAGGGCGAGGTGCGCGTGGCCCATGCCGAATTGGATGACATGATCATCCTGCGCAGCGACGGCACCCCCACCTACCTGCATGCGGTGGTGGTGGACGACCACGACATGGCGATCACCCACGTGATCCGCGGCGACGATCACCTGACCAACACCTTCCGCCAGTGCATGGTCTATGACGCCATGGGCTGGCACCGGCCCAAATTCGCCCATATCCCGCTGATCCACGGCGCCGACGGCGCCAAGCTGTCCAAGCGCCACGGCGCGGTGGGCGCGCTGGAATTCCGCGAGCAGGGCTTCCTGCCCGAAGCGGTCTGCAACTACCTGATGCGCCTGGGCTGGGGCCATGGCGACGAGGAGGTCATCCCGCGCGACAAGGCCATGCAGTTGTTCGACCTGGATGGCGTCGGCCGCGCTGCGTCCCGCATGGACTACGCCAAGCTGACGCATCTGAACGGCGTATACCTGCGCGCCGCCGACGACGCCCGGCTGGCCGAGGAAGTGCTGCGCCGCCTGGCCAAGCGCGGCGTGCTGTTCGGCACCGACGGCGCCCGCCGGGTGGAGATGCTGATGCCGGCACTGAAGGAACGCGCCAAGACGGTGGAGGAACTGACCGGCAGCGCCGCCTTCGCGGTGCATGAAGGCCCGGTGCCGATGGACGCCAAGGCCGCCGCCGCACTGACGCCCGAGGCGAAGGAGCGGCTGAAGGACCTGGCGGTGTTCCTGCAGGACGCGCCGTGGGAACGCAGCGACCTGGAGCACTGGCTGCGCGACTATGCCGAGGTGAAGCAGGTGAAGCTGGGCACCGTGGCCCAGCCGCTGCGCGCGGCGTTGACCGGCAGCCTGCAATCGCCGCCGATCGACGCCGTGCTGTTCGCGCTGGGGCGCGAGGAAGCGATGGACCGCATCCTGGCCGCTGCCGGGGAGTGAGACCGCCGCGCCGGTGACGGTGCGGGGCTATTCCAGCCAGGCGAAGGGCATGCCCTGGTGCTGCAACTGCCGCAGCCCGGCCAGCAGCCCTTCCGCTGCCGGCCGGCGCGGCTGGTTACCATGCGCGATCAGCACGTCGCCGGGCCGGGCCGCCGCCACCCGGGCCGCCACCGCGGCGGCGGGCAGGCTGGCCCCGGCATCGGCGTTCAGCGAAAACCCGGCCACCGCGCAGCCCAGGCTGGGGATCAGCGCCAGTGCCTCCCGGCTGTAGAAGCCGGTGGCGCCGCGATACCAGCGCGGCAGCGTGCCGGTGCAATCCTCCACCAGCGCGGCGCCGTTCAATACCTCCGCCCGCAGCGCCGCCACATCCGCCACCGCGCGCTGGCCAAACAACGTGCCGGCGCCAGGGGCGGCCAGCAGGTGATGCTCGCCATGGTTGGCGAAGGCGAACAGGTCGCGATGCCGCAACAGCAGCGCCAGCCCGGCCGGGTTGCGGCGCAGCCAGTCCCCGGTCAGGAACCAGGTGGCGCGGATGCCGGCTTCCACCAGGCCGCGGCACAGCCTCTCATCGAAGCCGCCAGGGCAGAGGTCCAGCGTCAGCGCCACCGCGGGGGGCGGAATGCGCAGGCTGGGTTCAACCAGCGGCACCGCCTGGGCGGCAGGCAGGCGAAACGGCAGCGCCAACAGCGAACGCCTGAGCATGCCGGGCTCAATGCGCGCGGCGGCGCGGCAGCACCAACCGCAGCAGCCAGAACACCGGCCGCAACAGCCGCATGGCCAGCAGCAGCGCCAGGCCGCCCAGCGCCACCAGCAGGCCACCGGCCAGGGTGTATTTCCGCCACAGCAACCAAGGCGAGACCTGGCCCTCCAGCACCTGCCGCGCGTCACCCATCAGGCCAGGCAGGTCCCAGGCCGGGGTTTCGCGTGCCAGCATCTCCAGCGCCGCCAGCGGGCTGGCGCTGCCATGCAGCACCGCGCGGCGGGTGCTCTCCTCGGCCAGCAGCGCGATCAGGGCGGGGCGGCGCAGCAGCGCCCGCACCAGGGCATTGGCCTGTTCCGGCGCCGGCAGCGCCTGCAGCATCCGGGCCAGCACGGCCAAGGGTGCCTCCTGGCCCTGCGGGGCGGGCAGCAGGTTGGCAAGGGCGCGCAGGCTGGCCAGCG
>CANBXZ010000234.1 GCA_947373495.1 Acetobacteraceae bacterium | reverse complement strand
GCTGCCGACCAACTGGTGGCCGCCGCTGGTGCCGGAGAAGTCCAGGGTGCTGTCGTGAACGCCGCCATCGTTGGCGCCGGTGTCGGTGTCGCTGCCAGTGTATACGCCGCCAGACAAGGTTGCCATCGGGGGGAACTCCTCGATCCCGGGGCAAGAAGCCGCTCGGTGTTAGGGATCGTTTAACCATTGGTTGAAGAGCGGTCAACGCAAACGCCGTCTTGGTGACAACTCATTACACAGGGCATCGGAGCGCAAACCCTTGCTGGGCGCGGATCTCCGCTTGTTGCGTGCGCTGCACCATACTTCGCGAAGCTGTGATCTCGGTGGTGTCGCCACGGGCCGGCGGTTCAATGCCGGCACCATCGCTGGCAGGCTGAAATGCATAAGGCGCTGATAAGCTGGACTAATGGGGCAGGGGGCGCGGCAGGCCAAGGCTTTCGCCGTGTTGCGGCCTATTAATCACTCAATCGTAAATACAAAATGAGACGGCCCGAACGCTTCACCTGTGGTTGCAAACACACTATTAACCGTTGCCAAGTTCGTCGGGGATAGCGGGTGCCGCTTGCCCTACGACCCCCCTTCTGGAGGCCGATCCCCATGGCGACGATCAAGACCGCTTCGTTCAATGGTGAAGTGCTGAGCGCCAGCGACAGCTATTCGATCTACGACGCTCGCGGTGCGCTATTGTATACGAGTGTCGTCGCCGACTTCAGCCTGCTGTCGAGCCTGACCTTCAGCCTGCATGCCCTGAACGGTGCCGAGGAAACCGGCCTGGTCGGCGGCGCGGGCGCAACGACCTACACGCTGAAGAACATCTACATCGTCAAGGGCGCCGCCGTTGACGACACCTTCAACGTCACCGCCTCCGGCTTCACCGTGCTCGCCAGCGAGGGCGACGACACCTATGTGATGAACGGGCTGAGCACCCTCAGCTACGCCGGCTATTCCACCAGCCTGACCTTCGACCTGAACGGCATGTATGTCGGCGGCAAGGTTGGCGGCCACCAGGACGTCCTGACCTCGCTGCCCGGCACGCTGGTGCTGACCAACTTCGACGACAGCCTGGCGGTCGACAGCGTCAACGTCATCAATGCGGCCGATGGCGGCGGCAACGTCGGCCTCGGCGACATGCTGAGCTGGACGAACTTCGCCGGCGGCGCCACGATTTCGCTGCAGAATGCCAGCGGCGACGGCATCGCCCACTTCTCCAACTTCGAGCTGTTCCAGGGCTCGGACAGCGACGACACCTTCTCCGCCGCCGCCGGCCTGGGCGTCACCACCTTCACCATCGTGGCGACCGAGGGCAACGACACCTACGCGCTGGATGGCCAGGGCACGCTGACCTACGGCTACTACGCCAATGGCCTGGTCTTCGACTTCAACGGCCTGTTCGTCAGCGGCAAGGTCGGGGGCGCCACCGATTCCCTGGCCTCGCTGCCCGGCACGCTGGTGGCCACCGCGTATGACGACGTGGTCTACCTCGACAGCGTCAACACCATCGCCTCGGTCGATGGTGGCAACCAGAGCAGCCTGGGTGACTTGCTGAGCTGGAGCTACTTCTCCGGCGGCGCCACCATTTCGCTGCAGAACGCCAGCGGTGACGGCGTTGCCCACTTCCAGAACTTCGAGGGCTTCGAGGGCTCGGCCAGCGACGACACCTTCACCGCCGCGGCCGGCCTCGGCGTCACCGTCTTCACCATCCTGGCGAGCGAAGGCAACGACACCTACGCGCTGGATGGCCAGGGCACGCTGACCTACGCCGACTATGCCACCGGCCTGTTGTTCGACATGGACGTTGCCGGCGCCGTGGTGAACGGCAAGGCCGGCGGCGCCTCGGACGGGCTGGCGAGCCTGCCGGGCAGCCTGGTCCTGACCACCCACAACGATTCGTTCTTCGTCGACGACGACAACGCCATCGGTTCGGTCGATGCCGGCGCCGGCATCGATACGCTGAACTTCGAGCACGTGGCCGGCGGCGCCACGGTGAATATCGGCACCGGCTCGGCCAATGGCGTCGGCTCCTTCAGCAACTTCGAGAACCTGGTCGGCTCGGCCGCGGCCGACACCTTCCTGGTCAGCGACGGCCGGCCGGTGGTCTCGATCGACGGCGCCGGCGGCAGCGACACGCTGGACTTCCGCTTCGTGGCCGGCGCGGCCCATGTGAACCTGGACAACCGCACCGCCACCGGCATCAGCGGTACCTTCACCAGCATCGAGAACTTCATCGGTAGCCGCATCGGCGACACCTTCACCGCCTCCACCGCCACCGGCTTCACCCTGCTGGGCAGCGGCGGCAACGACACCTACGACCTGAACGGCAAGGGCACGCTGAGCTATGCCGGCACCGACAGCCCGCTGGTCATCGACCTGACGCTGGGTTCGGTGACCGGCAAGATCAATGGCGGGCACGACACCCTGGTCGGCCTGGCGCCGAAGACCATCATCGGCAGCGACGGCAACGACGTCTTCATCCCGGCCACCACCGGCAACGAGACGCTGGATGGCGGCAATGGCTTCGACGTCACCGAGCTGTCCGGCACCCGGGCGAGCTGGTCGATCATCAACAACCACGACGGCAGCGGCACCGCCCACAAGGGCGCGCAGACCATCACGCTGACCCACATGGAGGCGCTGAAGTTCAGCGACACCACGGTCTCGCTGGGCTTCTCGGTGCAGGACGACCTGTATGGCGTCGGGCGTTCCGCCACCTTCTGGCAGGCGGCCGCGGGCGATGTCTGGGTGTGGAACAACCACGGCACCAGCAGCGACGGCTATACCGGCGCCCTCGGCGTGATCGACCCGAGCTGGCATGCCGTTGGCCTGGGCGACCTGAATGGCGACGGCCGTGCCGATGTGGTGTGGCACAACGTCACCAGCGGTGAAGTCTGGTACTGGTTCATGAATGGCTCCGACATTCAGGAGCAGGGCAACATCACCAGCGCCGGCGTGCCGGTCTACCTGCCGGCCGCTTCCCCGCTGGCCAATGGCGTCACCTGGGCCGGCCTGGGCGTGCGCGACTTCGACGGCGATGGCCATGCCGACATCCTGTGGCAGGGCTCCGATGGCTCGGTCTATGAGTGGTCGATGAACGGCAACGCCATCATCGACCAGGGCGTGGTCGGCAACAAGCCGGCCGATGTGCCGCTGGATGGCGGCGGCACCTCCAGCTTCTCCGTGCTGGGCTATGGCGACGTGAACGGCGACGCCAAGATGGATGTGGTCTGGTACGACGAGGCGGCGAACCAGGTGCAGTTCTGGTTCATGAACGGCCACGCCAAGACGGTGAAGAGCGTCAGCCTGGATGCCGCCTTCAAGGTGCAGGGCGTCGGCGACTTCAATGGCGACGGCACCGCGGACCTGGTCGGGCGTGCCGCCGATGGCAGCGTGATGATCGCCACCACCGGCCGCAATGTCGCCGGCGTTGGCACCGGCAACATCGCCTCGTTGGACTTCGTGGACAACCTGGACGCGTCCTGGACCATCAGCCAGGTCAACGACTACAACGGCGATGGCTTCGCCGACATCCTGTTCATCAACACCGACGGCAACGTCTGGGTCTGGGAGATGAACGGCACCGCCATCATCGGCCAGGGCTCGGCCGGTACCATCGACATGCGGGCGGACTGGGTGCTGCACACCTGAACCACCGCTCCGGCGGCGGCAACAACGGCCGGCACCCGCAAGGGGCCGGCCGTTTTCAATTGGCGCTCAGCGCATCAGCGCCTTCAGCGTGCCTTCCATCTCCCCCAGAATGGCCGGGTCGTCGATGGTCGGCGGCACGGCATAGGTCTCGCCATCGGCGATCTTGCGCAGCGTGGCGCGCAGGATCTTGCCGCTGCGGGTCTTCGGCAGCCGGCTGACCACCATGGCGTCCTTGAAGGCGGCCACCGGGCCGATCTTCTCCCGCACCAGGCGCACCAGGTCGCGGGCGATATCGGCCTCGTCCCGGGTCACACCGGCCTTCAGCACCACCATGCCCAGCGGCACCTGGCCCTTCAGGCTGTCCTTGATGCCGACCACGGCGCATTCGGCCACATCCGGGTGGCCGGCCAGCACTTCCTCCATCGCGCCCGTGCTCAGGCGGTGGCCGGCGACATTGATGATGTCGTCGGTGCGGCTCATCACCCAGACATAGCCTTGCTCGTCCACCATGCCGGCGTCGCCGGTGTTGTAGTAGCCGGGGAAGGTTTCCAGGTAGCTTTCGCGGAAGCGGTCGTCGGCCTTGTACAGCGTCGGCAGGCAACTGGGCGGCAGCGGCAGCTTCACCGCCAGGCTGCCGATCTGGCCGCGTGGCACCGGCTGCCCGGCCTCGTCCAGCGCCTGCACGTCGTAGCCCGGGCTGGCCTTGCCGCCGCTGCCGGGGCGCATCTCGAACAGGCCCAGCCCGCGGAAGCCGGCGGTGATGGCCCAGCCGGTCTCGGTCTGCCACCAATGGTCCACCACCGGCTTGCCGAGCAACTCGTGCACCCACACCTGGGTCGGCGGGTCGCAGCGTTCGCCGGCCAGGAACAGTGCCTCCAGCTTGCTCAGGTCGTACTGCGCCAGCAGCGCGCCTTCCGGGTCCTCCTTCTTGATCGCGCGGATCGCGGTGGGGGCGGTGAACAGCACCTTCACCCCATGCTGGGCGCAGACCCGCCAGAAGGTGCCGGCGTCCGGCGTGCCCACCGGCTTGCCCTCGAACAGCACCGTGGTGCAGCCGGCCAGCAGCGGCGCATAGACGATGTAGCTGTGCCCCACCACCCAGCCGACATCGCTGGCGGCCCAGAACACATCCCCGGCCTCGCAGCCGTAGATCATCCGCATGCTGTTGTGCAGCGCCACGGCGTGGCCGGCATTGTCGCGCAGCACGCCCTTGGGCTTGCCCGTGGTGCCGCTGGTGTACAAAATATAAAGCGGGTCGGTGCCCGCCACCGGCACGCAGGGGTGCGGCGTGGCGGCGGCCTCGGCGGCCAGCCAGTCCTCGTCCCGGCCCGGCTTCAGCGCGGCCAGCAGGGCTTCGCGCTGCAGCACCAGCACGCTGGCGGGCTTGTGCGGGGAAAGGTCCATCGCGGTGTCGAGCAACGGCTTGTAGGCCACGGTGCGCCCGGGCTCCAGGCCGCAGGAGGCGCAGAGGATCAGCTTCGGTTCGGCATCGGTGATGCGCGCCGCCAGCTCGGCCGCGGCGAAACCGCCGAACACCACGGAATGCACCGCGCCCAGCCGGGCGCAGGCCAGCATGCCGATGGCGGCTTCGGCGACCATGGGCATGTAGATGATGACGCGGTCGCCACGGGCCACGCCGCGCGCCGCCATGGCGCCGGCCAGGTGGGCCACGCGGTGCTGCAATTGGGCGTAGGTCGTGGTCTCCACCCGGCCGGTCATCGGGCTGTCCCAGATGATGGCGGCCTGGTCGCCGCGGCCGGCCAGCACATGGCGGTCCACCGCGTTGTGGCAGGTGTTCAGCTCGCTGCCCGGGAACCAGCGGCCATATACCCCCTGGTCGGCGGCGAAGCTGGCGGTGGGGGGCACGGTCCAGTCGATGCCCTGGGCGGCCGCGGCCCAGTAGCTGGCCGGGTTGTGCTGCCAGGCGGCGTAGCTGGCGTCGTAGCCGCCGGCTTGCGGGGTGGCTGTCATTTATTGGCGTCCTTGCGAGGAGGCGGGGTGGGCACGGCGTGGGCAAAAAAATGGCGCCGGGGAGAAAACTCCCCGGCGCCGTTCCGGTTGGCCGGGAAGCCCGGTTCAGCGGTTGCCGTCATCCGCGAAGATGTCGCGGTCCTTGGTCTCGGGGATGAAGATGGTGCCGATGACGAAGGTGCCGACGGCGATCGCGATCGGGTACCAGAGGCCATAGAAGGGGTCGCCGCTGGCCGCGTTCATGGCGAAGGCGGTGGCCGGCAGCAGGCCGCCGAACCAGCCATTGCCAATGTGGTAGGGCAGCGACATGGAGGTGTAGCGGATGCGGGTGGGGAACAGTTCCACCAGCGCCGCGGCGATCGGCCCGTAGACCATGGTGACGTAGAGCACCAGGATGAACAGGATCATGATCAGCGTGGCGATCTGGCCGCGGAAGATGTCGAAGGGCGAGGTCATCTTCGCCACCGACGGGTTGGCCGCCGCCGGGTAGCCCGCCGCGGTCAGCGCCGCGGTCAGCTGCGGCGCGAAGGTGGCGCCGGAAGCGATGCTGGTGGCACCCACGCGCACCACGGTGGGGGCACCGGCCGCCGCCGGCTCATTGGTGTAGCGCACCGAGGCCCGGGCCAGCGCCGCCTTGGCGATGTCGCAGGTGGTGGTGAAGCTGGAGGTGCCGGTCGGGTTGAACTGGAAGGAGCAGGTCGCCGGGTCGGCGGCCACCACGACCTGAACCCGCTGCTGCGCTTCGTACAGCGAGGGGTTGGCGGTCGCGGCCATCCAGTTGAACAGCGGGAAGTAGGTCAGCGCCGCGATCAGGCAGCCGCCGAGGATGATGGGCTTGCGGCCGATCTTGTCCGACAGCCAGCCGAACACCACGAAGAAGCCGGTGCCGAACAGCAGCGACCAGGCCACCAGCAGGTTGGCGGTGTAGCCGTCCACCTTCAGCACGTTGCCGAGGAAGAACAGCGCGTAGAACTGGCCGGAATACCACACCACGGCCTGGCCGGCGGTGAGGCCGAGCAGGGCGAACAGCGCCACCTTGCCGTTCTTCCAGACGAAGAACGCCTCGGTGATCGGCGCCTTGGAGTGGGTGCCCTCCGCCTTCATCTTGGCGAAGGCCGGGCTCTCGTTCAGCTGCAGGCGGATCCACAGGGAAATGCCGAGCAGGAAGATCGAGACCACGAACGGAATGCGCCAGCCCCAGTCGGCGAAGGCCGCCGCGCCCAGCATCTGCTGGGTGAACAGGATGACCAGCAGGGACATGAACAGGCCGGCGGTGGCCGTGGTCTGGATCCAGCTGGTGTAGAAGCCGCGGCGACCATGCGGGGCGTGTTCCGCCACATAGGTGGCCGCGCCGCCGTACTCACCGCCCAGCGCC
>CANBXZ010000233.1 GCA_947373495.1 Acetobacteraceae bacterium | reverse complement strand
CCCGGCAGGGCTTCAATGTCATCGCAACGGTGGCCAAGCTGGAGGATCGGCTGGCGCATATCGAAACCCCGATCAGCCTTTCCATCATCGGTTGCGTGGTGAATGGCCCGGGCGAGGCGCTGATGACCGATATCGGCCTGACCGGCGGTGGCGCCGGGCGGCACATGATCTACGCCGCCGGCAAGACCGACCACACGATCGACGAGGACGCCATGGTGGACCACCTGGTGGGCCTGGTGGAAAAGAAGGCGGCCGAAATGGAGGCCGACAAGGCCGCCGAGAAGGCCAGGCTGGCGCTCGCCGCCGCGCCATGAACGGCTTTGGCGCCTCCGCCCTGCTGGTGCAGGACCTGCGCGGGCCGGAGGCGTTCGACCCCGTGCGGCACCAGGCGGTGCTGCGCCGGCTGACCGTGATGCTCAGCCTGCAACTGGCGCTGATGCTCGGCCTGACGCTGGCGTTGCGCTGAACCCTTGCCGGGCGGGCCGCCGCGCGCTACCCCGCCGGCATGGCCCCCACCCAGCTTCAGCCCGCCCGCGGCACCCATGACCTCATCGGCGAGGAGTTTCGCCGCCACCACCAGGTGGTGGAGACCGCCCGCCGGATCGCCACGCTGTATGGCTTCGAGGAATGGGTGACCCCGATCTTCGAGGACACCCGCGTCTTCGCCCGCAGCCTGGGCGATACCTCGGACGTGGTGACGAAGGAAATGTATACCTTCGAGGATCGTGGCGGCGAGAGCGTGACGCTGCGGCCGGAAAACACCGCCGGTGTCTGCCGCGCCCTGGTCTCCAACGGGCTGACCCAGGGCGGGCTGCCGCGCAAGGTGTTCTATGCCGGGCCGATGTTCCGCTATGAGCGGCCGCAGAAGGGCCGCTACCGCCAGTTCCACCAGATCGGGCTGGAAATCCTCGGCGCCGCCGAACCGCTGGCCGATGCCGAGGCGATCGCCGCCGGCTGGCACATCCAGCAGGAACTCGGCATCGACGACGGCACGGTGCTGGAGATCAACACCCTGGGCGACGGGCCGAGCCGGGACGCCTATCGCGCCGCGCTGGTGGCCTATTTCCAGCAGCACGCCGAGAGCCTGAGCGCCGACAGCAAGGTGCGGCTGGAAAAGAACCCGCTGCGCATCCTGGACAGCAAGGACAAGGGCGACCGCGCCTTGATCGAGGGCGCGCCGACCATCTTCGCCTACCTGACGCCGGAAGCCGCCGCCTTCTTCGAGGGGGTGAAGCGCCACCTGGACCGCTTCGGCGTGCCCTATCGCGTCAACCCGCGCATTGTCCGCGGGCTGGACTACTACAGCCACACCGCCTTCGAGTTCGTGACCGAAAAGCTCGGCGCCCAGGGCACCGTGATGGCCGGGGGCCGCTACGACGGCCTGGTGGAGGAAATGGGCGGGCCGCCGACGCCTTCCGTCGGCTGGGCCGCGGGCGTGGAACGGCTGGGCCTGTTGCTGGAAGTGGCCGGCAGCACCCCGGCGGCGGCGCGCCCGGTGGCGATCATCCCGGTGGGGGAGGCGGCGGAAGGCCCGGCGCTGGACCTGTTGCAGCGCCTGCGTCGCGCCGGCGTGGTGGCGGAGATCGGCTACAAGGGCAACCTGAAGCGCCGGATGGAACGCGCCAACAAGCAGTCCGCCCGCGCCGCGCTGATCCTGGGCGAGGACGAGATCGCCAAGGGCATGGTGCAGTTGCGCAACCTGGACGCCGGCACGCAGGAAAGCCTGACCCTGGCCGAGGTGGTGGCCCGGGTTGCCGCCCCGGCGCGTGGCTGAGCCAGCATGAGCCTCGCCGACAAGCTCGACCGTGTGCTGACCCGGGCGGACGAGGTTCGCCACCAGCTCTCCACCGCCGATGGCAGCCAGTTCGGCGCCCTGTCGCGCGAGCTCAGCGAGTTGGAGCCGCTGGTGGAGAAGGTGCAGGCTCTGCGCGCGGCCGAGCATGCCCGGGACGAGGCCCAGGCCATGCTGGCCGACCCGGAGATGAAGGAGCTGGCCGAGGCCGAGCTGCAATCCCTGAAGGAAGCCCTGCCGCAGCTGGAACGCGACGTGCGGCTGATGCTGCTGCCCAAGGACAGCGCGGACGAACGCAACGCCATCCTGGAAATCCGCCCCGCCGCCGGCGGTGACGAGGCCGGGCTGTTCGCCGCCGAGCTGTTCCGCGCCTACCAGAAGTTCGCCGAGGGCCAGCGCTGGAAGTTCGAGGTGATGGACTATGACGAAAGCGAGCTGGGCGGGGTGAAGGGCGCGGTGGCGGAGATTGCCGGCCGCGGTGTCTTCGCCAAGCTGAAGTTCGAAAGCGGCGTGCACCGTGTGCAGCGGGTGCCGGCCACCGAAACCCAGGGCCGCATCCATACCTCCACCGTGACGGTGGCGGTGATGCCGGAAGCCGAGGAGGTGGACGTGCAGATCAACGAGGGCGACCTGCGGATCGACACCTACCGCGCCAGCGGCGCCGGCGGCCAGCACGTGAACAAGACCGACAGCGCCGTGCGCATCACCCACCTGCCCACCGGTACCGTGGTGGCGATGCAGGAGGAGCGCAGCCAGCACAAGAACCGCGCCAAGGCGATGAAGGTGCTGCGCAGCCGCATCTACGAGGCCCAGCGCCTCAGCCTGGCCAATGCCCGCGCCGCGGACCGCCGCGGCCAGGTGGGCACCGGGGACCGCAGCGAACGCATCCGCACCTACAACTTCCCGCAGGGCCGGGTCACCGACCATCGCATCGGCCTGACGCTGCACAAGATCGACCGGGTGATGCTGGGCGAGTTCGACGACGTGATCGACGCGCTGACCGCCGAGGATGAAGCCGCCCGGCTGGCGGCGGAGGTGGATTGAGCCCGGCCCGCCACCGGCCCGGGCCGCCCGCGTGAGCGGCGAGGGCTGCGCCGAGCCGGCCGGGACCGTGGGCTTCCTGCTGTGCCGGGGCGGGCAACTGCTCCGCGCGGCGGCGATCGAGGGCCCCCGCCTGGAGGCGCGGCTGCTGCTGGGCCATGTGCTGGGCTGCCGTAGCGAGGATTTGCTGCGCGACCCGCGCGCGGCGGTGGCGCTGGACCAGGCCCGGCGATTCGCCGCGCTGGTGCAGCGCCGGGTGCGGCATGAACCGGTGGCCTATCTGCTCGGGGAGCAGGAGTTCTGGTCGCTGCGCTTCGCGGTTTCGCCGGCCACGCTGATCCCGCGTGCCGACAGCGAAACCCTGGTGGAGGCGGTGCTGGAAGCCTGGCCGGACCGCGCCGCGCCGTTGCGGGTGCTGGATTTGGGCACCGGCACCGGCTGCCTGCTGCTGGCGGTGCTTGCCGAATATCCCAACGCCAGCGGCCTGGGGCTGGACCGCAGCGCCGCCGCCGCCGCGCTGGCCGCGGGCAATGCCCGGGCGCTGGGGCTGGCTGGCCGCGCCCACTTCCTGGCCGCCGACTGGGCGGCGCCGCTGAACGCCCGATTCGACCTGGTGCTGTCCAACCCGCCCTATATCGAGGCGGCGGCGATCCCCGGGCTGATGCCGGATGTGGCGCTGCACGAGCCGGCCAGCGCGCTGGATGGCGGCGCCGACGGGCTGGACGCCTACCGCGCCATCATCGCCGACCTGCCGCGACTGTTGGCGCCGGGCGGCCGGGCGGTGCTGGAGTTGGGCGCCGGCCAGGCCGCGGCGGTGAGCGGGCTGGCCCGCGCCGCCGGGCTGGGCGTGCCGGGCTGCCGGGCCGACCTGGCGGGCATTCCGCGCGCGCTGGTTGTTTCGGCCTGAAGCCCCCCGGCGCACGAAAATACTGTTTGGCGCCGGCGATGCGGGGGGCTAGGCTCACGGAGGTTCCTGGCGGTTCAACCGCCCGGAGGCTTGGTGGCCCGGCCGAGGTTTCGGCACCCCACCGTAATGCAACGACAGTATGAGACCGCCCGAGCAGACCTTCCCGGACCATCACCGGGATGGCGGCAGGTGCCAGGTGCAAGGCGCGGTTCAGCTGCGAGACGGCAGACACGACACAGATGAACATGAAGCGCATGCGCGGCCGCGGCCAGAACCGGCACGGCGGTGGGGGCGGCGGAGGCGGCGGCGGCGGCGGGGGTCACTTCCGTAACGCCGGCAGCGGCGGCGGCGGCGGTGGCCACCAGCCGATGAACCGCAACCATGTCTTCGACTCGACGGGTCCGGACATGCGGCTGCGCGGCACCGCCCAACAGCTGTTCGAGAAGTATCTGCAACTGGGCCGCGACGCGACCAGCGGCGGCGACCGGGTGATGGCCGAGGGCTATTTCCAGCACGCGGAACACTATTTCCGTATCCTGAACGCCATGAACCAGGCGCAGCAGCCCGCCCCGCAGCAGCAGGGCCAGCAGCGCGGCCGCTACCAGGGCCCCGAACAGGGCAATGAGCAGCAGGGCGGCCAGGATACCGGTGGCATGGACCAGCCGGATTTCGGCGCCCAGGTCAGCAACAACCTGGAAGCCGAGCTGGAGGCCGAGGTGCAGCAGATCCAGGCCGAACCGCGGGAGCCGCGCGACCGCGAACCCCGCGACCGGGACCGCGACAGCCGCGAGCGGGACAGCCGCGACCGCGACAATCGCGAGCGGGATTGAGGCCAGGCCGCCTGGGGCGGATGGCTCGAAGGGCAGGGAGCGGCCTGGCCGGTAACGGCCCTGCTCCGGCCCCGGGTTTGACAAGCTTCCCACACGGGCAGCACACTCGGCTTGTTTCCAAGGGGAGCCCCGGCAGGGGCTGAGATACCGCTATCGCTGCGGTGACCCTGTGAACCTGATCCGGGTCATGCCGGCGTAGGGATAGGAAAGGGCAGGCGGCCGGGCGTCGCATCAAGCCCGCCCCTCGTCAGTTCGTCGCCGGATCTCTCGAATGCAAAGGGAGATCCACGTGCCAGATGCCATTACCCCCGACCTGCCGCAGGTCACCACCGGCCCGCTGCCGGCTTCCCGCAAGGTCCATATCGCCGGCAAGCACCACCCCGCCATCCGGGTGGCGATGCGCGAGATTGCGCTGAGCGAGGGCTGCACCGAGCCGCCGGTGCGGGTCTACGACCCCTCCGGCCCCTATACCGACCCGGATGTGCGGGTGGACATCCGCACCGGGCTGGCGCCGCTGCGCCAAGGCTGGGTGGAACGCCGCGGCGATGTTGAAGCCTATGCCGGCCGCGACGTGCAGCCGGAGGATAACGGCCTGAAGCCCGGCGAGGCCAGCAAGGTGCCGGTGTTCGACCGGGCGCATCGCCAGCCGCTGCGGGCCAAGGCCGGGCGCTGCGTGACCCAGTTGGCCTATGCCCGCGCCGGCATCATCACCCAGGAAATGGAATACGTTGCCATCCGCGAAAACCTGGGCCGGGCCGAAGCCCTGGCCAAGGCGCGGGATGGCGAGGATTTCGGCGCCAGCATCCCGGAGATCTGCACCCCCGAATTCGTCCGCGACGAGATTGCCCGCGGTCGCGCCATCATTCCGAACAACATCAACCACCCTGAATCCGAGCCGATGGCGATCGGCCGCAACTTCCTGGTCAAGATCAACGCCAATATCGGCAATTCCGCCGTCACCTCCGGCGTGGCCGAGGAAGTGGACAAGCTGGTCTGGGCCATCCGCTGGGGCGCCGACACGGTGATGGACCTGTCCACCGGGCGGAACATCCACACCACGCGGGAATGGATCATCCGCAACAGCCCGGTGCCGATCGGCACGGTGCCGATCTACCAGGCACTGGAGAAGGTGAACGGCAAGGCCGAGGACCTGACCTGGGAGATCTTCCGCGACACCTTGATCGAACAGGCCGAGCAGGGGGTGGACTACTTCACCATCCATGCCGGGGTGCGGCTGAAGTACATTCCGCTGACGGCGAAGCGCGTGACGGGCATCGTCTCCCGCGGCGGCAGCATCATGGCCAAGTGGTGCCTGGCGCATCACCAGGAGAATTTCCTCTACACCCACTTCGAAGACATCTGCGAGATCATGCAGGCGTATGACGTCGCCTTCAGCCTGGGTGACGGCCTGCGCCCCGGCAGCATCGCCGATGCCAACGACGCCGCGCAGTTCGGCGAGCTGGAGACGCTGGGCGAACTGACCAAGATCGCCTGGAAGCACGACGTGCAGACCATGATCGAAGGGCCAGGGCACGTACCCATGCACAAGATCAAGCTGAACATGGACAAGCAGCTGCGCGAATGCGGCGAGGCGCCGTTCTACACCCTGGGCCCGCTGACCACCGACATTGCCCCGGGCTACGACCACATCACCAGCGGCATCGGTGCGGCGATGATCGGCTGGTTCGGCTGCGCCATGCTCTGCTACGTGACGCCGAAGGAACATCTGGGCCTGCCGGACCGGGACGACGTGAAGGTGGGGGTCATCACCTACAAGATCGCCGCCCATGCCGCCGACCTGGCCAAGGGCATGCCGGCGGCGCAGGAACGCGACGACGCGCTTTCCCGCGCCCGCTTCGAATTCCGTTGGCGCGACCAGTTCAACCTGAGCCTGGACCCCGAGACGGCCGCGGCGTTCCACGACCAGACCCTGCCGGCCGAGGGCGCCAAGCTGGCGCATTTCTGTTCCATGTGCGGGCCGAAATTCTGCAGCATGAAGATCAGCCAGGAGGTTCGCGAGGCCGCCGAGGGCATGCAGCGGATGAGCGACACCTTCCGCGCCAATGGCGGGGAGATCTACCTGGCGCCCAGCCCGGCGGAATAGGGCAGGGCCGCCTCCCCCGGGGTCATCGCAGGGCGGCCTGGCTCAGCAGGCTGCCCTGCACCGGCACCAGCGCGTCGCCCGGGGCGACGCGGCCGGGTTCCAGCACCTCGGCATAAACCCCCAGGTCGGCATGGCCGAAGTGCTGGCGCAGCCAGGCCGGCGGGTCGGCGTCGCGCTGCGCCGTCATTGGGTTCACCTGGGTGGCGGGGCAGCGGACGATGCGCTTGAACACCCGCAGCCGGGCGCCGCCGAGGCGGATTTCCTGCCCCACCAGGTCGAACTCGGCCCAGGGCGCGCCGCCGCTGAGATGGACATTGGCGCGGACGCGCAGCGGGTCCAGCCGGG
>CANBXZ010000232.1 GCA_947373495.1 Acetobacteraceae bacterium | reverse complement strand
CCGGCTCGGTCCATGCTGGGTGGCCTGGGGGCGCCGATGCTGGCGCCGCCGGTACCGTTCGGCGCCGCCAACGCCAACACGGCCGGCGGCTACGGGCCCGGCGGCTACGGGCGATGAGCGACGCGCCCTTCATGCCGGACCGGCCGCCCCCGGCGCCGGATTCGCAACCGCTGGGCCGCACCGTGGGCGCCGCCCCGCGCACCCCGGGCCGCGCGCTGGAACGGGTGAACTCGGCCCCCGACCTGGCCCGCCGGCATCAGGCGGAAGTCAGCCGCGGCCGGTTGCTGCTGGCCGCCATCGGCTTCTGCGGGCTGTTCGCCGCCGTGGGGGGGCAGTTGCTGCGCGCCACCGTGCTCGACCCCGCCCTGCCGCGCCCGCGCCAGGCGGTGCGGCTGCCGCCGGTGAACGAAACCGCGGTGACCCGTGCCCGCATCCTGGACCGCAATGGCGAAACCCTGGCCGCCAGCCTGCCCGGCACCGCGCTGACCGCGGACCCGGAGGCCATCGGCTCCCGCGCCAATGCCGAGCGCGTGGCCGACCTGCTGCGCACGGTGTTCCCGGACATGAACCGCGACGCGCTGGTGGAGCGGCTGAGCCCGCATCTGACCCCCGGCACCGAGGAAAAGGCCCGCTTCGTCTACGTGCGGCACGATGTGACGCCGCAGGAACACCAGCGTGTCATCAATGCCGGCGCCTTCGGGATCGAGTTCCGCAACACCGAACGCCGCATCTACCCCCAGGGCCGCAGCGCGGTGCATGTGCTGGGCCAGGTGATCGACCTGGAAAACCGCGGCGTGGCCGGCGCCGAGCTGACCTTCGACCGGCAGCTGCGGGTAGACCGCCAGACCCTGCGGCTCTCCATCGACATCCGCGTGCAGTTGGCGCTGCGGGACGCGGTCAGCCGCGCCATCACGGACTTCGCCGGCATCGGCGGCGCCGGCGTGCTGATGGACATCAACACCGCCGAGGTGCTCGGCATGGTCAGCCTGCCGGACTACGACGGCAACGACCCGATGAGCGCGCGGATGTGCGGCGCCGAATACGAGGAGCGCAACCGCACCTCCAACCGCTGCGAACGCTACAACCGCGTCATCAACGGCGTGTACGAACCGGGCAGCACCTTCAAGCTGCTCACCGCCGCCATGGCGCTGGAATACGGCACCGCCAACCTGGGCAGCAGCTTCGACGCGGCACACCCCATCCGCTACGGCCGCTTCACCATCAGCGACTACAAGGGCAAGAACCGGGTGCTGAGCTTCCCGGAAGTGCTGCAATACTCGTCCAACCTGGGCGCCGCGCACATGGCCATGGGCGTCGGCCCGCAGCGCCACCGCGAGTTCATGTCCCGCATGGGCATGCTCTCCCGCCTGGATGTGGAACTGCCCGGCCGCCGCACCCCGGCGGCGCCAGGGGCGAACCACTGGCGCGACATCAACACCATGACCATCGCCTTCGGCCATGGCATCGCGGTGACGCCGCTGCATGTCATCACCGCGGTCTCCGCCCTGGCCAATGGCGGCGTGCTGCGCCAGCCCACCATCGTGGCCCAGCCGGCCGGGGAAGCCCGCCCCGGCACCCGCGTGATCAGCGAGCGCAACTCGGACGCCATGCGCCGGCTGATGCGCCTGGTGGTGACCGATGGCAGCGGCAAGTCGGCCGAGGTGCCGGGCTTCTTCGTCGGCGGCAAGACCGGCACGGCGCAGAAGACCGGGCCGCGCGGCGGCTACCTGGAAAACAAGCGCATCGCCGCCTTCGTCGGCGCCTTCCCGATGAACGCGCCGCGCTACGCGCTGTACGTGATGGTGGACGAACCCAGCCCGAACGCGAACAGCCACGGCTACGCCACCGCCGGTTGGGTGG
The DNA here is from genome assembly GCA_947373495.1 of Acetobacteraceae bacterium. Classification (GTDB taxonomy): domain Bacteria; phylum Pseudomonadota; class Alphaproteobacteria; order Acetobacterales; family Acetobacteraceae; genus CAIMOR01. The sequence continues at coordinate 5,176 of CANBXZ010000232.1, read as the reverse complement.
CAGCCCCGGCGGCGCATGATGTCATCACCCGCGTCGCCCCGGTGCTGGGCCTGGTGCCGGAGGTTGAGCGCGCGGCACAGATCCAGCAGACCATGGCGATCGGCGGCGCCGCCCGCGGCAACATCACCCCGGCCATGCGCCCGGCCCAGGCCGCCGCGCCGCGCCCGGCGCCGGCGCCTGCCCCCACGATGCCGCCCCCGAGCATCCTCCGCCGCACCGATGCCGCGACCAACCTGCGCATGGTGGCCGCGCCGGAGGCTCCGGTTGCGCCTCGTTGACCTCCTGCGCGCGATGGGCGCCCGCCCCCCGGACGCCTCGGCCCTGGTGGACACCGAGGTGCTTGGGGTAACGGCCGACAGCCGGGCGGTGACGCCCGGCTTGCTGTTTGCGGCCCTGCCCGGCAGCCGGGCCGATGGCCGTGGCTTCATCCCCGCCGCCGTGGCCGCCGGCGCCGCCGCCATTCTGGCGCCCGAGGGCACCGCCTGGCCGGCCGGGGTGCCGCCCCGCCCGCTGCTGTGGGCGGCCGAGCCGCGCCGCGCCCTGGCCCTGGCGGCCGCCGCGCTGGCCGGGCCGCAACCCGGTTGCGTGGTGGCGGTTACCGGCACCAACGGCAAGACCAGCGTGGTGGACTTCCTGCGCCAGCTCTGGGCGCTGGCCGGCCACGGCGCCGCCAGCATCGGCACGCTGGGCGTGGTGGCGCCGGGCCTGCCGCCCGGCCCTTCCCTGACCACGCCGGACCCGGTGGCGCTGCACACCACCCTGGCCGCCCTGGCCCGCGGCGGCGTGACGCATGTGGCCATGGAAGCCAGCAGCCACGGCCTGGACCAGCACCGGCTGGACGGCGTGGCGCTCGCCGCCGCCGGCTTCACCAACCTGACGCGCGACCACCTGGACTATCATGGCGACATGGCCGGCTATCGCGCCGCCAAGCTGCGCCTGTTCACCGCGCTGCTGCCACCGGGCGCGGTGGCGGTGGCGAATGCGGACATGGAAGCGGAAACCCTGGCGGCGCTGCGCTGCCGGCCGCGGCTGCTGACGGTGGGGGCGGCCGGGGAGACCCTGCGCCTGCTGCGCCAGCACCCCCGGCCGGACGGCCAGGATCTGACGCTTGAGGTGCTGGGCGTGCCGCACCAGGTGCACCTGCCCCTGGTTGGCCGCTTCCAGGCCGACAACGCCCTGCTGGCGCTGGCGCTGGCCATGGGCTGCGGCATGCCGGCGGCGCAGGGCCTGGCGCTGCTGCCGCGCCTGCAGCCGGTGCGTGGCCGGCTGGAGTTGGCCGCCACGCTGCCGAACGGCGCCGCCGTCTATGTCGACTACGCCCATACCCCGGACGGGCTCGGCACCCTGCTGACTTCGTTGCGCCCGCATGCCACCGGCCGGCTGCTGGCGGTGTTCGGCGCCGGTGGCGACCGCGACCCGGGCAAGCGGCCGATGATGGGCGCCGCCTGCGCCGCGCTGGCCGACCGCTGCTTCGTGACCGACGACAACCCGCGCAGCGAAAACCCCGCCGCCATCCGCGCCGCCGTGCTGGCCGCCTGCCCCGGCGGGGTGGATGCCGGGGAACGCCGGGCCGCCATCGCCCGCGCCCTGGCCGAACTGGGCCCCGGCGACGTGCTGGCGGTGGCCGGCAAGGGGCATGAGAGCGGCCAGACCATCGCCGGCGTGACCTACCCGTTCGACGACGTTGCCGTGGTGCGGGAGTTGGTGCCCGCATGACCGCCCTGTGGACCAGCGCCGAGTTGCGCGCCGCCACCGCCGGCACGCTGGCGGTTGAAGTGGCGGTGTCCGGTATCGCCATCGACAGCCGGGCGATGCAGCCCGGGGACCTGTTCATTGCGCTGCGGGATGCGCGGGACGGGCATGAGTTCGTGCCCGCCGCACTGGCCGCCGGCGCCGCCGCCGCCATGGTGGACCACGCCGTGCCAGGCGCCGCCCCGCTGCACGCCCCGCTGCTGCACGTGGCCGATACGCTGGCCGGGCTGACCGCGCTGGGCGCCGCCGGGCGGGCCCGCAGCAAGGCCCGGGTGGCCGCCATCACCGGCAGTGTCGGCAAGACCGGCACCAAGGAAATGCTGCGCCTGCTGCTCGGCGCGCTGGGGCCGGTGCATGTGCCGGTGGCCAGCTACAACAACCACTGGGGCGTGCCGCTGACCCTGGCGCGGATGCCGCGGGAGACCGCCTGGGCCGCCATCGAGATCGGCATGAACAACCCGGGGGAAATCGCCCCGCTCGCCGCCCTGGCCCGGCCGCATGTCGCCGCCATCACCATGGTGGGGGAAGCGCATGTCGGCCATCTCGGCAGCGTCGCGGCGATTGCGGATGAGAAGGCCAGCATCGTCACCGGGCTGCTGCCGGGCGGCATCGCGGTGCTGCCGCGGGACAATGCCAGCTACGCGCGCCTGGCCGCCGCTGCCGTCGCGGCCGGGGTTGGCCGGGTGCTCGGCTTCGGCCGCCATGCCGCGGCCGAGGTGCGCCTGCTACAGGCCGCCACCGGGCCGGACGGCACCCGCATCGAGGTGGACGTGCTGGGCCAGCGCATTGCCCTGACCATGCCCGCCGTGGGGCTGCACCACGCCGACAACGCCGCCTGCGCGCTGGCCGTGGTGGCGGCGCTGGGCGGCGATGTCGCCCGGGCCGCCCCGGCGCTGGCCGGCTATGCCCCGGGCGCCGGGCGCGGCGCGGCGCAGACCATTGCGGTGCCGGGTGGCGAGGCGCTGCTGCTGGACGACAGCTACAATGGCCAGCCGCCCGCCATGCGCGCGGCGCTGCGCAACCTGGCGCTGCGCCCGGCCCGCCGCCGCCTGGCGGTGCTGGGGGATATGCGGGAGTTGGGCGCGTACTCGGCCGGGCTGCATCGCGGGCTGGCGGCGGATGCCATCGCCGCCGCCGACCTGGTGTTCTGTTGCGGGCCGGAAATGCAGCATCTCTACGCCGCGCTGCCTGTGGATAAGCAAGGCGCGCTGGCAGCGGACTCGACAAGCCTCGCGCCCCTCGTCAAAGCGGCGCTGCGTCCTGGTGATGCGGTGCTGGTGAAGGGCTCCCTCGGCAGCCGCATGGCCGTGATCATCCGGGCGCTGACGGAGACCAACCCTTGATTTTCAACATCTTCGCGCCCCTGGCGGACAGCTTTTCGCTGTTCAACCTGATTCGCTACACCACCTTCCGGGCCGGCGCGGCCTGCCTGACCGCACTGGTGCTGTCGCTGGCGCTGGGTCCTACCGTCATTCGCTTCCTCCGCACCTTCCAGAAGGGCGGCCAGCCGATTCGCGCCGACGGCCCGGAACGTCACCTGATCGAAAAGAAGGGCACGCCCACCATGGGCGGCGTGCTGATCCTGCTGGCGCTGGTCGCCTCCACCCTGCTGTGGGTGGATTTGCGCAGTGGCCTGGTGTGGGCGGTGCTGGTGCTGACCGTGGGCTATGGCCTGCTGGGCTTCGCGGACGACTGGCTGAAGGTGACCAAGCGCAACACCAAGGGCGTTTCCGGCCGGATGAAGCTGGCGGTCCAGGCTGGCCTGGGCCTGGTGGTGGCGGTGTGGATCGTCTGGCTGCTGCCGCGCGGGCTGGACACGCGGCTGGCGCTGCCGGTGTTCAAGGACGCGCTGCTGAACTTCGGCTACCTGTTCCCCGTCATCGGCATGTTCGTGATGATGGGCGCCAGCAACGCGGTGAACCTGACCGACGGGCTGGACGGCCTGGCGGTGGTGCCGGTGATGATCGCCGCCGGCGTCTTCGTGCTGATCGCCTACCTGGTCGGCAACAGCATCTTCGCCGGCTACCTGCAATTGCAGCACGTGCCGGGGGCGAACGAACTGGCGGTGTTCTGCGCCGCGCTGATCGGCGCCGGCCTGGGCTTCCTGTGGTTCAACGCCCCGCCGGCGGCGGTATTCATGGGCGATACCGGCTCGCTGGCATTGGGCGGCGCGCTGGGCGCGGTGGCGGTGGCCACCAAGCATGAACTGGTGCTGGCCATCGTCGGCGGGCTGTTCGTGGTGGAGACGGTTTCCGTCATCATCCAGGTGTTCTGGTACAAGCGCACCGGGCGCCGGGTGTTCCTGATGGCGCCGCTGCACCATCACTTTGAAAAGAAGGGCTGGGCCGAGCCCACCATCGTGATCCGCTTCTGGATCATCGCCATGGTGCTGGCGCTGGTCGGCCTGAGCACGCTGAAGATCCGATGAGCCCTGCCGCCCCCCTGGCGCCACCGGCGCACGCCGCCACAGGCTTTGCCCCCTTCACCGGGGAGCATGTGGCCCTGGTTGGGCTGGGCAAGGCCGGGCTGCCGGCGGCCACGCGGCTGGCCGAATGGGGCGCCAGCGTCACCTGCTGGGACGACAAGGCCGCCGGGCGCGAGGCCGCCGCGGCGGCCGGCCTGCGCGTGGCCAACCCGGCCGAGGCCTTCGCGTTCGACGCGTTGCTGCTCTCGCCGGGGATTCCGCACCTGCTGCCGCGGGTGCATCCGGCGGCGGCGGCGGCACGGGCGGCCGGCAAGCCCATTCTGTGCGACGTGGAATACCTGTACCGCGCGGTGCGGGCCACCGGCAGCCAGGCGCGCTTCGTCGGCATCACCGGCACCAATGGCAAGTCCACCACCACCGCGCTGCTGGCCCATATGCTGGTTGCGGCCGGGCGGCAGGCGGTGGCCGGCGGCAACCTGGGCCCGGCCGCGCTGGCCATGCCGCTGCTGGGGGATGCCGGCATCTATGTGCTGGAAATGTCCTCCTATTCGCTGGAACGGCTGGCCACCACCCGGTTCGACATCGCGGTGCTGCTGAACCTCAGCCCCGACCACATCGACCGCCATGGCGACATGGCCGGCTACGCCGCCGCCAAGGCGCATGTGTTCGACCGCCAGCAGCCGGCCGACCTGGCCATCCTCGGCCAGGATGACGCGCTGACCCGGGCCATTCCGGTGGCGGCGCGGCGGCTGCCGATTTCCGCCCTGGCGCCGCAGCCGGGCGGCATCTGGGCCGAGGGCGCGCTGCTGCGCGACGCCACCGGGGTCATCGCCGACCTGGGCGCGGCGCGTGCCCTGCCCGGCACCCACAATGCGCAGAACGCCGCCGCCGCCAGCGCCGCCGCCCTGGCGCTGGGGCTGAGCCGCGCCGAAGTGGCCGCCGGCCTGTTGAGCTACCCCGGCCTGCCGCACCGGCAGGAAATGGTCGCCGAGATCGGCG
>CANBXZ010000231.1 GCA_947373495.1 Acetobacteraceae bacterium | reverse complement strand
CGGGCCGGGGGTGCCCCGGGCGGCCGGAGCCCGGCCGCTGGCCGGCGCCCGGGCGCGGCCGGTGCTGGCCCGCGCCTCCACCAGGCGCAGCAACTCGGCGCGGCGGGCCGGGTCGCGCAGCACCTCGGCCAGTTGTTCCAGCGCGGCCGGGGAGGGTATGCCGGGCGCCAACGCCGGGGCGCGGCCGGCAGCGGCCTGGGGCGCAGGGGCTTGGCCACCAGGGGCTTGGGCCGCGACCGGCGGGGCCAGCAGGGCGCCCAGCAGGGTCAGCAGGGCGAGCAGCAGTGGCATCAGGGGTGGCCTCATACGGCGTTCAGGACAGCATTGGCCGGCCCGGGTCAAGCATGATGGCCCGGCGGATTGCGCCGGCCGCGCCGGCCGTTCATGCTGGGTCAACCTTGGGCCAACCTTGGGCCGACCTTGGGCCAAACGTGCGCCAGCGCCGGTACCCCGGGGATTTCCGGCTGTCCGGCCTGGTTGGTTGGTTGCCATTCCCTCCATATGGGCCACATCACCGCGATGAAGACATTCCTGACCATTCTGGTGGTGCTGTCGATGCTGGCCACCCTGGGCACCATGTTCGCCGGCGTGCTGGGCGTAGGCAAGGACGGCGGCGGCGGCCGCAGCAACCGGCTGATGCGCTATCGCGTGCTGATGCAGGGCGTGACGCTGGTGCTGTTCATGCTGCTGATGCTGGTGACGCGCGGCTAGGCCGTGGTCGCCTGAGGTGCGCGCACCGAAAGGCGTGAAGCACGCGGCGGAACAACAAGCCGGAAGCTGAACGGCGCTTCAGCCAGCGCCGAACATGGTTCAGCCCACCCGCAGCAGGCCGGGGCCATTGGCCTTCAGCCAGGCCAGGGCGCTGTCCCGATGCGGGGTCAACTGCGCCACCAGGGCCCAGAAGCGGGGCGAATGGTTCATCTCCCGCAGATGCGCCACTTCATGCGCCACGACGTAGCCCAGCACCCAGTCGGGGGCCATCACCAGCCGCCAGGAAAACGCCAGCGTGCCATCCGGTGCGCAACTGCCCCAGCGGGTACGGGTGTCCTTCAGGCGCAGGCCGTGCGGCTTCACCCCCAGCCGCGCGGCATGGGCGCGCACCAGCAGGGTGATGCGGCGGCGGGCCTCGGCCTTCAGCAGGTCGCCCACATGGCGGGCCAGGGCTTCGGCCGCGCCCGTCACCTGAATGCCGCCGGCTTCCAGCCAGGCGCTGCCCTTGGCGCCGTCCGCGGCGCCACCTGGCGCGTGGTGGATCAGGTGCGGCTCCCCACCCAGCGGCAGCGCCGCGCCGGCCGCCAGCGGAATATGCGGGGCCAGCGCGGCCAGGCGTTCCGTCACCCAGGCGGCATGGGTGGTCAGCAACGCCATGCCTTGCCGGCGCCCGGCGCGCGGCGGCAGCGTGACCACCACGGCACCGGAACGGGCGTCGATCCGCAGGCTTACCCGCCGGGCACGGAGGGAATGCCGCCAGCGCACCTGCGCCTGGCCCGGTGCGTCGCCCAGGGCGGCACCGGGCAGGGCGAGCGCGATGGTTTCGGAATCGGTATGCATGGCCGGCAGAATGCCGCGCCGCCGGCCTCGGCAGCAACGGCTTGACAGCCGTTGTTTCGCCTCCGGGGCCAGGAAGGGCGGGATGCCGCCGCCGCTACACCGGGGATTAAGTGTTTTCCTGGCGATATCAGCCCCAGGCGTTGGGTTGGGGTGTGCGGTGGTGGAAATCGGTGGAACCCCGGGTGGCGGGGCGGGTGGCGGTGGCGGCATGGGCCCGCTGGGCGCAAGGTCCATGGCCCGGGCCATGCCGGGCAGCGACACCGGGGTGGCCGCCGGCCTGCCCGGCAAGCTGCGCCGGGTCATCCAGCGCGACCCGGGCCAGGGCGGTGGCAGCCGCCGGCCGTGGAAAATCGCCCTGGCGCTGGGGCTGCTGGGCGCCGGCGGCTCTGCCATGCTCGACGACCAGTTCACCCTCAGCACCGAGCATGCCGTGGTCTCGGCCTATACCGTCGGGCTGCGCAGCCCCATTGCCGGCCAGGTTGCCGGGGTGCGCCACGCCCCGGGCGAGGAAGTGGCCGCTGGCGCCCTGCTGGCGGTGGTGGAGGATGAGCGCGCCGACACCCAGCGCCTGGTGGACCTGCGCGCCCTGCGCGACCGCGCCCGCGCCGAACTGGCCGCCGCCGAAGCCGCGCGGCAGGAGTTCCGCCACATGGCGGCGGACCTGACCAACCGCGCCGCGGTGCACCAGGAAGTGGCGCTGGCCTGGTATGCCAGCCAGCAGGAGGAAGCCCGGCGCGTGCTGGCCGGCGCCCAGGCCAAGCTGCTGCGAGACCGCCAGGTGCTGGGGCGCAAGCAGCAATTGCTGGCCAGCGGCTTCGGCACCCGGGCCGAGATGGAAGCCGCCCGCGGTGACCATGATGTCTCCCTCGGTGTGGTGGACGCGCAGCGCCAGCGCCTGGCCACCCTGCGCACCCAGCAGGAAGGCATCCGTCGCGGGGTCTTCGTGGAAAGCGGCCATATCGGCTTCAACTACGCCCAGCAGCGGCAGGACGAGGTGACGATGCGGCTGGCGGAGTTGGACCGCAGCATCGTCTCCCTCGGCGCCGATGCCCAGGCGGCGGAAACCCGCTTCGTCGCGGAGGAACGCCGGGCGGCGCAGCAAAGCTCGGCCGAACTGCCCAGCCCGAGCGGCGGCATGATCTGGCGCGTGCTGGCCCAGGAAGGCGAGCGCGTGGCCGCCGGCGACACGGTGGCGGAAGTGATGGATTGCGCCGCCGCCTTCGTGCTGGCCGCGGTGCCGCAGGACCGCGCGGCGGAGGTGCAACTGGGCGGGATCGCCCGCTTCCGCCTGGCCGGTGAAAGCCGGGAACGCAGCGGCCGGGTGCAGGCGGTGCTGGGCGAGGGGTCGGTGAACGCGGACCGCAACCTGGCGGCCATGCCGGCGCGGCTGCCGCATGGCGGTGCCCTGGTGCGGGTGGCCCTGGCGCCGCCGGCGGCGGGGGAAAGCGCCACCTGCCCGGTCGGCCGTACCGCCCGCCTGCTGCTGCCCACCGGCGAGGGCGGCCTGCTGGGCCGCGTGCTGGCGGCGCGCTGACGCCAGCGGCGTTACTGCGCGTCGGCGGGGCGGCCTCCGCTTCCGCGGCCGTGCGGGGCAGGCCCCGGCCAGTTGTCCTGGCGCGAATTCCACTGCCCGCCGGTGCGGCGCGGCCGGCATTCGCCGCCGGATTCAATGACTTCTGGCGCATGTGCTGCGGTTTGCCGGACGCAGCTTGCTCCAGGCCATGACGACCACGGGAGCTTTCGATGCACGACTTCGGGCCGTTGCTGCTGGCACTGGGCATTCCGCTCACCGCCTTCGCGCTGCTGGGGGTGGGCTCGCCCCTGGCGCGGGTGGTGGGCAGCGCCTGCGGCGTGGTCTTCGCGCTGCGCTACCTGGCCTGGCGCTGGTCGGTGCCGCTGCCGGAGGGCGGCGCGGTGCAGCAGGGCTGGGCCTGGACCTTCCTGGTGGTGGAAAGCTTCGCCACCGTCTCCGGCGCCATGGTGCTGGTGTTCATGGGCCGCACGCTGGACCGCTCGCCGGAAGTGGATGCGTTCAGCCACCTGGCGCTGGTGGAAGCCCCGACCGACGTCTTCATCTGCACCTACAACGAAGGCCCCGAGATCCTGGAGCGCACCATCATCGGCGCCACGCGCATCGCCCATGCCGACCTGCGGGTGTGGGTGCTGGACGACGGCGCCCGGCCCTGGGTGGAGGATTTGGCCAATGAACTCGGTGCGCTCTACGTCTGCCGGGTGAAGGGCAAGCACGCCAAGGCGGGCAATGTGAACAACGGCCTGGCGCATGCGCTGAAGATCGGCCGCCGCCCCGAATTCATGCTGCTGATCGACGCCGACTTCGTGCCCGGCCGCAATATCCTCAAGCGCACCTTGCCGCTGTTCCACAGCGCCGATGTCGGCATCGTGCAGACGCCGCAGCACTTCTTCAACCCGGACCCGGTGCAGGCCAACCTGCTGGCCAGCCGCACCTGGCCGGACGAGCAACGCTTCTTCTTCAACGTGCTGCTGCCCTGCAAGGACGCCTGGGGCGCCGCCTTCTGCTGCGGCACCTCTGCCGTGTTCCGCGTGGCGGCGCTGGAACAGGCCGGCGGCATGGCGGTGGAGACGGTGACCGAGGACATGCTGACCAGCTTCAAGCTGGGCGAGTTCGGCTGGCGCACCATCTTCCTGAATGAGCGGCTTTCCCTGGGCCTGGCGCCCGAGGGCCTGTCCGAATACATCAGCCAGCGCGCCCGCTGGTGCCTTGGCACCATCCAGCAGATCTACACGCGCTGGGGCTTTGCCGGCCGCGGCAAGGTCAGCCTCATCAACCGCATCTCCTGCTGGGACGCGGTGATGTATTGGTCGGTCAGCTTCCTGTTCCGCTGGTTCGCGCTGGCGGCGCCGGTCATCTACTGGTGGTTCGGCATTTCCACCTTCGCCGCGACGCCGGGGGAATTGCTGTTCTACCTGGCGCCCAGCATCCTGGCCGGCATGGTCTTCATGGCCACGCTGGCGGGCAACCGCGTCTCACCCATCCTCACCGATGTCTCGCAGTTGCTGTGCAGCGTCGCGGTGCTGGGCTCGGTGGCGCATGCCCTCGTGAAACCGTTCGGGCATGCCTTCAAGGTTACCGCCAAGGGCCGCAGTACCGACCAGGTGGTGATCCAGTGGCGCGTGCTGGCGCCCTTCGCCGTGCTGGCGGCGCTGACCGCGGGCGGCATGCTGCTGAACCTGGGCAACTGGGGCAATGGCCGCGGCGGCGCCGGCTATGTGCTGAACATCACCTGGAGCCTGCTGAACGTGGTGCTGCTGTGCACCGTGGTCGCGGCCTGCGTGGAATTGCCGCGGCCGCGCCGCGAGGAACGCTTCAGCGTGGATGAAACCGCCATGCTGCGCCTGGCCGATGGCGAGGCGATGTGGTGCCGCGTGGCGGATATGGCGGTGACCGGCGCCCGCATTGAATGCGACTGGCCCGCCGATGCCGGGGACCGCGCCGAATTGGTGCTGGACGCGCCGCCGCTGGTGGTGCCGATCGAGGTGATTCGCTGCAGGGATGGCGTCATCGCCGGCCGCTTCATCGCCGACGCCTGGCTGCGGCGGGAGTTGATCGCCCGGCTCTACACCGGGGACTACACCAACGACGTGAAGCAGGTGCAACTGGGCCGCACGCTGCTTTCGGCGGTGAAGCGGATACTGGGGTAATGCCTGCCGGAGCGTGATCGCCCGGGGTGGCATCTCACCCGACATCTCAATCTGTTGCCGCCTGATCGGCGCTTCACGCGGCGCCGATCGCACTCCGGAGCATTTTCCGCTCACCCGGGTGGGCGAAACATGCCCTGGCCGCTTGTTGCGGCGCGCAAATCCCGCCGGCCCTTGGCGCTAACCCGGCAGCCCCAGCACTTCGGTCTCGACGAAGCTGAGGAAGGCGGTGCCGCCGTTGATGACGTTGTGCTCCACCCCCGGCGGCCGGGTGTAGGGCACGCCCACCTTCAGCTCCGCCGTGGTGGTGCTGCCATCGGCCAGTTCGATCAGCAGCGTGCCATCCGTCACCGGCACCACCACGTAGTGGAAGCCATGGCGATGGAAGCCGGTTTCCGCGCCGGGATTGAAATCCCAGCGCGTCACCCGAACCTTGCCGTCATCCACCTGGGTGGCAACCGCGGGTTCGCGGCAGCGCAGCGGCTCGCCGGCCTTGGGTGCTTGTGTCACCGCGCCCTCACTCGGCTGCCTTCGCCACGCCGAGGCCGGGCAGCGGCAGCGCACCGGCGGCCTGGTAGGCAGACCAGATCTTCTCGCCCTCGGCGGCGGTCAGCGGCAGGTGCGGCGGGCGAATGGTGCGCCAGCCGGCATCGCCGGTGCTGCGGGCGATGATCTCGCGCAGGCCGGAGATCAGCGGCACCGAGGTGGCGGCCTTGCGGGTGGCGTTCAGCACCGTCTGCGCCGCATCGGCTTCCGGCCCGGTGCGCTTGGCATAGACAATGCCGCCCCAGTGGCTGTTGGTGTTGGAAGCGGCGGTGATGCAGCCGGCGCCGCCATCGGCCAGGATGCGTTGCAGGAACTCATCGCTGCCCGAATAAACCTCGAAGCCGTCCTTGGCGAAGGCGTCGATCATCGCCTTCATGTTCTCATAAACGCCGCTGCTGTCCTTCACGCCCTTGACCACGCCGGGGAAGGCCTTCAGCAGCCGGCCGATCAGGTCCAGGCTGAACGGCACCGCGGATTGCTGCGGGAAGTGGTACAGATAGATGGCAATGCCGCCGCCGATCCGGGTGATGACTTCCGAGAAGTAGGCGAACAGGCCATCATCCGACGGCGCCTTGTAGTAGAACGGCGGCAGTACCAGCACGCCCTTGCAGCCATGGGCGCGGGCGTGCTGCGTCAGCTCCACCGTGTCGGACAGGTTGGAACAGCCGGTGCCGGGCATCAGCACATGGGCCGGAATGCCGCGGGCAACCAGGCCCTCCAGCACCGCCTTGCGCTCATGCAGGCCCAGGCTGTTGGCCTCACCGGTGGTGCCGAGCAACCCCAGCCCATTGCAGCCATTGGCCAGCAGCCAGCGGCAATGCGCGGCCATCCGGTCCAGGTCGGGCGTCAGGTCCGGCTTCATGGCGGTGAGCACGGCGGCGTTGACGCCGCCGAACAGCGCATTCTTCATGGTTGGGGTGGTCCTTTCTTCGCAACTTGTTGGGGCCTGGCGGCCTTGGGGATGCGCCCGGGCCAGGCGACAATGTGGTTTTCCAGCGCGCCGGCCTCGCGTTCCGCTATCACCCGGCCGCGCACGGAAATGCCGGCTTCAACCACGGTCTCGGCCCGGCCGGAGACCAGCGGGTGCCACCAGGGCAACGCCTCGCCCTCGGCCAGCAGCCGGTAGGCGCAGGAGGGCGGCAGCCAGTCGATTTTCTTGACCTGCGCCACGGTCAGCTTGATGCAGTCGGGCACCCATTTCTTGCGATGCTCATAGTCCGAGCACTGGGCGGTTTCCAGGTGCAGCAGGCGGCAGGCCACGTTGGTGAAGGCCA
>CANBXZ010000230.1 GCA_947373495.1 Acetobacteraceae bacterium | reverse complement strand
CGTCAGGCCCTCGGCCTGCAGCGGTGCGCTGACCCGGCCCTGGAACGCCAGCGCGAAGCTGCCGGCGCCCGGCTGCAGCGCCAGGTGCTGCACCGCGGAGGAGGTGGCCCCCGCCGAGACCGTGGCGAGCGTCGCCGCCGGCGCCGGGGCGATGCTGGTGGTGACCTGCATCGCCGGCACCGCCTGCCCCACCGCCGCGCCGCCGAACACCAGGCGCCACGCGCCCAGCGTGCCGTCGAGCGTGACGGCAAGGCTGGCGCCGGTGCTGGCGAAGCTGCTGCCCGTGGCGCCGAGCGCGGCCAGGATGGCGGCCTGCACCTCGCCCGGGGTGGCATGCAGGTCGATCGGCGCGGTGGCGTAGCTGCCGGCGCCCAGGCTGCTGCCGGAAGCAACCAGGCTGAGCTGCGCGGCCGGCGCCAGCAGCGGCGTGACCACCCGCGACATGGCCGGGATGACCTGGCCCAGTGCGGCACCACCGAAGCCGATGCGCCAGGCGTTCAGCCCGGCATCGGTCGCCACCGCCAGCGTAACGCCGGCACCGCCGAGCGTGGCGCCACCCGCGGCCTGCGCTGCCAGCAGCGCGGCCTGCACCGTGGCATCGCTGGCCTGCAGGCCGATGGCGCCGGTGGTGTAGGTGCTGCCGCCATACGTCACCGCCAGCGTGAAGCTGCCCTGGGCCGCGGCCGGGAAGCGCTGCACCAGTTGCACCGCGCCGGTGGCGCTGGGCGTGCCCGCCACCACGCGGGGCGAGAGGGTGTAGGTCACCTCCGGCAGGCCGCTGTTGCGCACCTGCAGCGCGCCCTGGGTCAGCACGCCATTGGCGAAGCTGATGCGGTACTGCTGCGCCGCCATCGGCGAGGACAGCGCGGTGACGGTGACATTGCCGACGCCGACCAACTGCTCCAGCGCATCGCGGATCTGGCGCGGCTGGGTCACCTGGATGTCGACGAACTTCACCTGCACGTCGCGCGTGCCATTGGCGAAGCTGAAGGTGAAGTTGTTGAGGTTGCGCGAGGCACCTTCCGGCCGCTGGATCAGCAGGTCGTAGCTGGAGGCCAGCGCGGTGGCGGCCGCCTGGCGCTCCACGCTGGTGCCGCCGCTGAGAGCCAGGCCGGCGGAAGGGTCGGCCGGTGGCGTCAGCGCCAGGCCGGCGCCGCCCAGTGCCACCTCGGTGCCGGCCAGCGTGCCGATGAACTCGATGCTGAAGCCGGCGGCGCGGCTGCCACCCACCTGCACATTGCCGGCGCCGTACAGCGCGGCCAGCGCGGCGGTGATGTTGGCGGCGAAGGCGGCATCGCTCAGCGCCGCGCCGGCGGCGTCCAGCGAACTGGCATTGGTGGTGGTGCCGCCACGGGTGAAGCCCCAGATGCCTTCGCGGAAGGTGCCGCCCGGGCCAGCGGCGGCCAGCAGCAGCCTGGTGTTGGTCCGCGCCTGGTAGTCGAAGGCCAGCGTGAAGCTGCCGACCTCGCCGGCCGGGTAGGTGGCCAGCAGGTGCGTGGCGCCGAAGCCCGCCGCCGCCTGCCGCACCACACCGGACTGGCTCCAGCCGTCGCCCCCGTCGGTTGCGGCCGGTGGCGTCATGGCCAGGCCAGTGACCGCCTGCCCAGCCAGCGCCCCGGTGAAGCCGATGACGAAGCCGGCCGCCCGGCTGCCGCTGACGAGCACATTGCCGGTGCCGAACAGCAGTTGCAGCCCGGCCTGCAGCCGGGTGGCCAGGGCCGCGTCGCCTACTGGCGCGCCATTCGCGTCCAGCGTGCTGACCGTGGCGTTGGCACCGTTGTAGCTGAAGCCGTAGCTGCCCTCGCGGAAGCGCGTGCCATCGGCGCTGATCGCGTCCAGTTGCAGCACGGTATTGGTGGCCACGCCGCCGGCGGTGACCTCGCCCAGGCTGCCGCTGCCGGCCGCGCTGTCGCTGCGCGTCACCACATCCGGCGCCACGCTGGCCGGCACGCTGCGGGTGACGCCGAACTGGCCGCTCAGCGTGGCGGTGCCGGCCACGGTCAGGTCCACCGCGCCGGCCAGTTGCAGGTTGCCGCTGCTGTCGAAGCTGGTGGTGAAGCTGCCGCGGGTCAGGCTCAGCCCATCAACGCCGCTGACCGAGCCGACGCCGGTGAACTGGCCGGCGCGTTGGCCATTGGCGCCCAGGGTCAACGACCCGGTGATCTGGTCGATGCCAACGCGGGCCCCGCCCGCGCTGAGCGAGACCGACGCATCGCTGGCCGTGATGTGCCAGCTGCGCGCGCCGCCGGGCGCCTGCTGCAAGGCCACGGTGAAGTCGCCCGCCAGCGCCGCCGGGCCAAACTGCATCGCGCCAGCGACAGCGAGTTCGAACGCCGCGTCCCCGGCGTCCAGCCGCGCGCTGATGCCACCGCCCAGGTCGAGCACGACCGGCGCCGCGGCGAAGTCCAGCACCGGGCCGCTGCCGCCGAACACATCGCTGCCGGCGCCCAGCGTGCGGTTCAGCACCAGCTTCGCCGCGTTCAGGTCCTCCAGCGCATAGCCCGCCACGGTCGCGCCACCGATGCCGCCCTGCCCGGTCAGCCAGCGGCGGCTGCCGCCGGCCTCGCTGCTCAGGACCAGGGCGATGCCGACATCGCTGAGGCTGGCACCGACGCCGGCATCCCCGAGCGAGGCCGCCACGCCGACGCCGCCGAAGACCAACTGGTTGACGGCAACGCTGCCGCCACCCGCCAGCGCCACATTCTGGTTGGTGCGGCTTTCCAGGAAGATGTCGCCGTCCAGGCTGATGGCGCCGGCCACGGCGACATGCATCTGCCCCTGCAGCCGCGTCTCGTTGTCCACCAGGTCCAGCGCGAAGCTGCGGCCGATGCCCTGCACCGTGGTCGCGTAGGCCGCGCCCCAGCGATTGACCGCGATCTGCAAATGCGGTGCGTCGAGCGTCACGCCTTCCACGCCGGTCAGGCCGACCGCGCCTTCCGCCACCAGCGCGTAGCGCGTGGTGACGCCGCCGCCGGCCGCGACTTCCCGCCGCAGCACCACGGCGCCATCGCCGGCCGCAAGCGCGGCGCCGACGCCCCCCAGGGTCAGGGCGCCCGTCAGGCTGTCGAGCCCGATGCGTACCTCGCTGACCTGGGTGGTGCCCTCGGTGCTGGTGGTGCTGGCCAGCTTCAGCCGCCCGGTGACCGCGCCGATGCCGGCCACCGCCAGCGTGCCGCTGTCCACGGCAACCTCGCTCAACCGCGTGCCATCGGCAAAGCTGAGCGTGACCGGCGTGCCACCCGTGGCGATCTGCTGCGACACCGCCTGGCCGAGCGTGTTGACGCGCACCGCGGCGCTGGCGCTGAGCGTGACATCGGTGCCGAAGCCGTGCAGCGAGGCATCGCCCGCGGCGTAGAGCGCATAGCCAGCCTGGCCGGCGCCGTCCCGGGCCAGCAGCAGGCCCAGGCTGCCATTGGCCAGCGCCACGCCGGCCCCGGCGCCGCCCAGCGCGGCCGTCAGCCCGCTGGCGCCAACCAGAATGCGGCCATTCGCCCCGGCTTCGCCCACCACGTCGAAGCTGCCGCCGAGGGTGCCGATACCGGCCACGGCCAAGCTGGCGGTGCCGGCGAAGCCCATGCCGCCATTGGAATCGAAGCTCGCGCTCAGGCTGCCGCTGAGCGACAGGCCGGCGATGCCGCTGAGGAAGGCGGCGCCGGCGATGCTGCCGCTGCGCGCCTGGTTGGGCCCAAGGTGCAGCGTGCCGCTGCCATGTTCCAGCCCCAGCCGGGTGCCGCCGCTTGCCACCGAAACCGCCACGTCACTGGCCGTGACCTGCCAGCCGATGCCGCCACTGGCCGGCGCCTGGGCCAGCGTCAGCGCACCGGCCAGCCGGGCCGCGCCCACCTGCACCGCGCCATCGATGGCGATGCTGAAGCCCTGCACCGCCTGGTCCAGCCGCACCACCTGGCCCGGCGCCAGCGTCACCGCCTTGGCCGCCCCGCTCCAGTCCACCACCTGGGTGCTGTCCACCAGGCCCGCGGTGCTGATGACCCGGTTCAGCGAGAGCGCGCTGCCGTCCAGCTGGTCCAGCGCATAACCGGCGATGCTGCCGGCGTCGAAGCTGCCGGTGCCGGTCAGCCATTTGCGGCCGCTGCCGCCGGGCCGCTCGGTGCTCAGCACCAGCGCCAAATCCAGGCCGACCAGCGCCGCGGCGGCATCGCCACCGCCGATGCTGGCGGTCAGGCCGGTGCCGCCGATCAGCAGCTGGTCCACCTGGGCGCTGCCGCCGCCGGCCAGGGCGACAGCCTGGTTGGTTTCATTCTGCAGGAACACGTCACCGCTGAGCGTGAGCACGTTGTTCACGGTCACGTCGGCATGGCCGCGCATGCGCTGCTCGCCGGCCAAGAGGGCGACGGTGTAGCTGCCCAAGCCGGTCTGCACCTGCGTCGGCGCCACCGCCTGGCCGAGCCCGTTATAGGCGATCTGGAAATTGGTCAGGCTGAGGCCAACCGCATCGGCGCCCGCGAGGGTGACGGCGCCTTCCGCCTGCACGGCATAGCCGCTGCCGGCCGCGTCCTTGTGCAGCAGCACGGCGCCACGGCCGCCGGTCAGGCTGGCGCTGAGGCCACCCAGGGTCAGCGTGCCGGTGGCGGCATCGACCCCGATCTGCATGGACGTGACCGCGCCATCGGTCACCGCCTTCACCGCCAGCGCGCCGGTCAGCGTGCCGATGCCACCGACCGTCAGGCTGCCGCTGGCGATGCTGACTTCCTGCACCGCGGCGCCATCGGCGAAGTTGATCGCCACGCCCAGCGCCACCTGGTCCACCGCATGGCCCAGCGTGTTGACCCGCACCGTGGCCTGGGCCGCCAGCGTCACCCCGCCGAAGCCATGCAGGCTGGCGGCGCCGGTCGCCACCAGGGCGTAGCCGGCACTGCTTTCCGTCGTCGCCGCCACGTAGAGGCCAAGGCTGGCATTGCTGACGCCCAGCCCGGCGGCCGGGTCGCCGAAGCTGGCGCCGACATGCGTGGCACCGAGCAGGATGCTGCCATCGGCGCCATGGCTGACGCTGAGGTCGCCGGTCAGCGTGCCGAAGCCAGCAATGCCCAGCGCCACCGCGCTGCCGCTGAAGCCGATGCTGCCATCCAGGCCGAAGCTGGCGGTGAAGCTGCCGCCCAGCGACAGGTCGCCAAGGCCGGAGACGGCGGCCGCGCCGCTCAGGCTGCCACTGCGCGCGCCATTCGCGCCCAGCACCAGCGTGCCGGCCGCGCCGGTGATGCCGACCGAGGCCGGCCCGGCTTCCAGCGCCAGGCGGGCATCGCTGGCGGTGATGGTCCAGCTGCGGCTGCCGGCAGCCCCGGCCAGCGCCACGTTGAAATCGCCGGCCAACCGTGCCGGGCCAAGTTGCAGGCTGCCGCTGACCGGCATGTCGAAGCTGGCGCCCGCCATGGCCAGCGTCAGCGACGTGGTGGCATCCAGCGCCACGGTCTGCGCCGCCGTGCCGGCAAAGCTGAGCACCGCCGCGCTCGCGTCGGCCAGCGCGCCGCTCGCGGCGTCCAGTGCCCGGTTGATCTGCAACCGCGCGCTCTGCAGGTTCTCCAGCGCGTAGCCGGCAATGCTGGCGCTGCCGAGTTGCGCCAGCGCGGAGACCCAGCGCCGCCCCTTGGCGCCACCCGCCAGCGCCTCGGTGCTCAGCACCAGCGCGATGTCCATGTCGCCGAGCGCCACGTCCAGCCCGCTGCCGCCAGCGACCAGCGTGCCGCCGACATGGGCGCCCGCGATCACCAGTTGGTCGGCCTGCACCTGGCTGCCATCGGCCAGCATCGCCACCTGGTTGCCGCGGCCTTCGATGGAAAGCTGGCCGTCGAGCGTCAGGATGCCGGCGAGTTCGGCGTGCATCGCCCCGCTCAGCCGGGTCTCGCCATTCACCAGCCCCACGGCATAGGTGCCGGTGGCGGTCGCCACCTGCGCCGTCAGCGCCGAGCCCCAGCGATTGAAGCCGATGCGCAGGTCGGCCGCGCTCAGCGTCACCGCCTCGGCGCCGGTCACGCTGACCGAGCCATCGGCCTGCACGGCGAAGCCGCGCGTCACCACGCCATCGCTGCTGGTCTGGGTCCGCAGCAGCAGCGCGCCACGGCCATCGCTGAGCGTGGCGCCCAGCCCGCCCAGCGTCAGCGCGCCACCGACCGCATCGAGCCCGATATCCAGTTCGTCGACATGGTTGCCGTTGACCAGCGTGGAGGTGCTGACCAGCTTCAGCGCACCGCTGAGCGTGCCCAGCCCGGCCACGGTGATATCGCCCTGGGCCACCGTCACTTCGCGCCGGTCGGTGCCATCGGCGAAGGCCAGGTTGATCGCCGGCGTCGTGATGCCGGTCGGCACCCGCACCGCCACGGCTTCGCCCAGCGTGTTGATGGCGAGGCTGGCGGCGGCCGCAAGGCTCACCTGGCCGTCGAAGCCGGTGAGCGTCGCGGTGCCCGCCGCCTGCAGCGCGTAGCCCAGCACGCCCGCGGCATTGGCCTGCACCACCAGCGCCAGCGAACCGGCGGCCAGGTTCAGCCCGGCGCCGCCACCACCCAGCGTGCCGCTGACGCCGGCGGCGCCGACCAGGATGCGCGCCTGCTGCACCACATCGGTGCGGGAGGCGGCGACCGCGAGTTGTCCCGGGTCGGCGCCGACCAGCGCGTTGACGAAGGCGACGTCGAAGCTCCAGGGCGAGCCGGCGCGGGCGGTAACCTCGACATTGCCCTGACCGAAGCCGATGCCCGGCAGCAGGCCGATCAGGCTGGCCAGGTTGGTGGCGATCTGCGCCTGGCTGCGGTTGCTCACGTCCATCGGCACCGTCCAGGTGCCGTCGCTGCCCAGGCGCAGCGCCACCATGTCCGGCGCGCTGCCATCGGCCAGCAGCAGGGAGATAGTCTGCACCGGGCTGGCAACAACGCTGGCCAGCGCCTTGCCGGCCAGCGCGCCGACGAAGCTGAGCTCGAACACCCCGGCGCCAAGCTGGCTCACCAGCACATTGCCGGCGCCGATACCCGGCAGCGCGGCCAGGGCAGCGGCAAGGTCGGCGGCGCTGGCATCGGCGCCCAGCGTGGCGGTCTGCGCGGTGGCGTCGCCGAGCGAGAGCCGGAACG
>CANBXZ010000229.1 GCA_947373495.1 Acetobacteraceae bacterium | reverse complement strand
TGGCCGATCCGGAATTGGCCGAGGCCTGGGGGGGCATGGCCGCCATGGGCAACGCCTGGCTGCGCGCGGTTGCGGCCGGGTTGCCGGGCTTTCCCTTCGCCGCGCCCTGGCCGGCGCCGGCGGCCACCACGCCAACTCCGGCCGAAGCTTCGGCCAGTTCCCCAGCCAGCTCCCCGGCGCCGGGCCATGACCGCCGCGCCGAAGCCCAGGCGGGGCCCGCGCCCGCTGCCGCTGCACCTCATGCTGGCGGCCAGCCGGGGCAGCCTGGCGCTGGCCCAACTGCCCCAGGCCGAGCCGACCCCCCTGGTGCCTCCCTCGGCACCTCCTCTGGCACCTCCCCTGGCGCTGCCGACCGCGAGGACGCCGGCCGCCTGGCCCAGCGCCTGGCCGAACTGGAACGCCGGCTGGCCGAGGTCGAGCTGCGGCCGGCAGGAAGCGGGGCGAATCGCCGCGGCCCTCGCCGCCGGCGGCCATCAGCCTGAGCAATTCCGCGCCGCCGTGCTGCGGCGCCTGCTGCGGGAAGACCGTGCCCTGCTGCGCGGCCTGGCCGCCTATCGCACCCATCCGCATGAACGCCGGCTGCCCGAACCGCCGGTGATATGGGCCGAGGGCGGCAGCCGCCTGCTGGACTACGCCCCGGGCGGCTCCGGGCCGGTGCTGCTGCTGGTGCCTTCCCTGGTCAACCGGGCGCAGGTGCTGGACCTGGACGAGGGTGCCTCCCTGCTGCGCTGGCTGGCGGCCCAGGGCCTGCGCCCGCTGCTGCTCGACTGGGGCTGGCCCGGGCCGGAGGAACGCCGCTTCGACCTGACCGCCTATGTGGCTGGCCGGCTGGAACGCGCGCTGATGGCGCTGCCCGGCCCGGTGGTGCTGGCCGGCTATTGCATGGGCGGGCTGCTGGCGCTGGCCGCGGCGCAGCGCCGGCCAGACCGGGTGCGGGCGCTGGCGCTGCTGGCCACGCCGTGGGATTTCCACGCCGAAAGCCCCGGCCAGGCCCGCGCCCTGGCCGGGCTGCTGCCGCTGCTGGAGGCCGCCATGCAGGTGACCGGGGCGCTGCCGGTGGAGGCGCTGCAGATGCTGTTCGCTCTGCTGGACCCCTTTGGCGTTGCCGAGAAGTTTCGCCGCTTCGCCCGGCTGCCGGCGGCAAGCCCGGCGGCCCGGCGCTTCGTGGTGCTGGAGGATTGGCTGAACGACGGCGTGCCCCTGGCCGCCCCGGTGGCGCGGGAGGTGCTGGGCGGCTGGTATGGCGCCAATGCCCCGGCGCGGGGTGCCTGGCGCCTGGCCGGGCAGGTGGTGAACCCCGCCGCGCTGGCCATGCCCAGCTTCTGCGCCATTCCCTCGCGGGACCGCATCGTGCCGCCGGCTTCGGCCGCGGCGCTGGCGGCGGGGTTGCGACAGGTCATGGTGCATCGGGCCGCGGCTGGGCACATTGGCATGGTGGCGGGGCAGGGGGCCGAGGCGGCCCTGTGGCGCCCGCTGCGGGACTGGCTGCGACAGCTGTAGGGCAGGCGCCGCCCGGATGGTTGCATCCGTGCGGAACCGGCCCCGGCCGCGGCCCAAGGGGGACCCGACCGGACATGCCATTCGCCACCTCGCCGCGCCGCCTGCTGGCGCTGGCCCTGCTCGCCCTCAGCCTGGCCGGCTGCGTCAACCGCGAGGGCGCCACGCTGACGCCCGGCGCCGACCTTTCCCGGCTGCGCACCTTCCATGTGGTGAAGTTCACCCCCGACAATCGCGGCATCGAGCGGCTGATCGCCGATGAACTGCGCGCCATGGGCTACACCGCCAGCAGTGGCCCCGAGGCCGCCCGCCCGGCCGAGGTGGATGCGCTGGTGACCTACAGCGATCGTTGGGCCTGGGACATCACCATGTACATGCTGGCGCTGGACATCACGGTGCGGGACGCGCGCAACGGCTTCCCGATGGCGGTGGGCAGTTCGCTGCATACCTCCCTGACCCGCAAATCCCCCACCGAGATGGCGCGCGAGGTGTTGGGCAACATCTTCCGCGGCGCCCGGCCATGAGGTGGCTGCTGGCGGCGCTGCCACTGGCCCTGGCCGCCTGTGGCCCCGGCGAAAGCCGCCCGGCGCTGATGGCGCCGCCGATGCAGGCCATGGCGGTGCGCCATGCCGGCAGCCTCAGCGTGGCGGCCAGCGGCGGCTGCGAGGCGTGCGGCCCCGGCCAGGCCCGGCTTTCCGCCACGCACTTCCAGCAGGCGGCGGAGCTGGCGCTGCGCCAGTCCGGGTTGTTCACCGCGGTGGTGCCGCCCCCGGCGGGGCACGACCTGGCGCTGCGCATCTTCCGCGCCGACGCCCCGGTGATCGGCTTCGACATGCGGTGCACCATGGAGGTGGGCTGGACCCTGACCCGCCCGGGCCAGGCCGAACCGGTATGGCAACAGGCGCTGGAGACCAGCCACACCGCCACGATGGCGGATGCCTTCGCCGGGGTGGAACGGGTGCGGCTGTGCTGGGAAGGCGCTGCCCGCGCCAACCTGGTGGCGGGCCTTGGCCACCTGGCCCGGCTGCCGCTGCCGCCGCGCTGAACCCCTGGCGTGGGCGCAACCTTGGCGCCAGCCGCTTGGCGCCGGTCGCTTGGGGCTGGTCGCTTGGCCTCGCTTGCCTCGGGACCCGGCACCCGAGGCCCGGCACCTGGAGCCAGCCATTTGAACCCGGAGCCACCAGCATGGTCGCGCAGCCGGGAAAGGCTGCGCCGGAGCCGCCGGCAGGTTAAGCTTTTCCTGTGGCCGCGGCGGGACTACGCTGCGCCGCAGCAAATAATCGGGAGAACCTGGTCATGACCGATATCGTCATCGCTGCCGCCGCGCGCACGCCGGTGGGCAGCTTCAATGGTGCCTTCGCCAGCCTCTCGGCCCATGCGCTGGGCACGGTGGCCATTCAGGCCGCGCTGGGCCGCGCCGGGGTGAAGCCGGAAGAAGTGGACGAGGTCATCATGGGCCAGATCCTCACCGCCGGCGCCGGGCAGAACCCGGCCCGCCAGGCCGCCATCAACGCCGGCATCCCGAATGAGGCGACCGCCTTCGGCATCAACCAGCTCTGCGGTTCCGGCCTGCGCGCGGTGGCCCTGGCGGCGCAGCAGATCGCGCTGGGCGACGCCAACATCATCGTGGCCGGTGGCCAGGAGAGCATGACCCAGGCGCCGCACGCGCAGAACCTGCGCGCCGGCACCAAGATGGGCAGCCTGGAGCTGGTGGACACCATGCTGAAGGACGGCCTGTGGGACGCCTTCCATGGCTACCACATGGGCAACACCGCCGAGAACGTGGCCCGCCAGTACCAGCTGACCCGCACCGAGCAGGACGAGTTCGCCGCCGCCAGCCAGCGCAAGGCCGGCGAGGCGCAGCAGGCCGGCCGCTTCAAGGACGAGATCGTCCCGGTGACGGTGAAGGGCCGCAAGGGCGATGTCGTCATCAGCCAGGACGAATACCCGAAGCCGGAAACCTCCAGGGAGATCCTCGGCAAGCTGCGCCCGGCCTTCGCCAAGGACGGCACGGTGACGGCGGGCAATGCCAGCGGCATCAACGACGGCGCCGCGGCGCTGGTGGTGATGAGCGCGGCCGAGGCCGCCCGCCGCGGTATCACGCCGCTGGCGAAGATCGTCAGCTGGGCGACGGCGGGCGTGGACCCGGCCTATATGGGCACCGGGCCGATCCCGGCTTCGAAGAAGGCGCTGAAGAAGGCCGGCTGGGACGTGAACAGCCTGGACCTGGTGGAAGCCAACGAAGCCTTCGCCGCCCAGGCCTGCGCGGTGAACAAGGACCTGGGCTGGGACCCGGCGAAGGTGAATGTGAACGGCGGCGCCATCGCCATCGGCCACCCGGTGGGGGCTTCCGGCGCGCGGGTGCTGAACACGCTGCTGTTCGAGATGCAGCGCCGCGGCGCCAAGCGCGGCCTGGCCACGCTGTGCATCGGCGGCGGCATGGGCATTGCGATGTGTGTCGAACGCGCTTGAGCGTTCGCGGGATGAAGTCACGCGCTTGAGCGTTCGCGGCACCAGACGCCGCGCTTGAGCGGTGGCCGCCTGTAGGCAACATGGGGCGCGGTGGGGAAACCCGCCGCGCCCCAGGCAATTTCAGCTCAGCGTCGTCAGGTCCTGGAACCAGTGCTGCGCCTGGGTATAGCCGCGCACCTTCGGGCCATGCGCGTGCGGGTTGGTGTCGTGCACCACGAAGACCAGCAGGGCTTCGTCCACCACCTTCTCGTGCACCTTGGCCATCAGCTCATCCACCTTGGCGTCGTCGAAGGTGGCCAGCGCCTCGTTGATCCAGCCATCCACCGCCGCGTCCTTGTAGTGGCTCCAGTTCACGCCGGTGGGCGCCACCTGGTTGGAATGGAAGAAGCGGATCAGCGCATACAGCGGGTCGCTGGTCACATAGGCCACGTTGTTGGCGGAGATGTTGCCGCTGCGCGCAATCTCGCCCGCCGCGCCCTGGCGCCAGCAGGTGTACAGCACCTCCAGCTCCACCGCCTGGAACTCCAGCTCGATGCCCACTTCGCGGTAGGCGGCCTGGATGTATTCGTTCATCGGCATGGACAGCATCTGCCCGCTGCCGCCGGTGGCGACCAGGAACTTGGTCTTCAGCGGATTGGCGCGGGAGAAGCCGGCCTGCTGCACCAGCGCGCGGGCCCGGTCGGGGTCGTACTTCACCTCGAATTTCGGCTTGCCGAACCACGGGGAGGACGGGTCCACCACGCCCACCGCCGGCTTGGCCAGGCCGTTCATCAACGCCACCACCTCATCTCGGTTGATCGCCAGGTTGGCCGCCTGGCGCAGCCGCAGGTCCACCCAGGGCGAACCGGGCAGGGTGCTCAGGTGGTAGTTCCACACATGCGGGGTGACGTTCTCCACCAGCTTCATGCCGGCCTGGCGCAGCCGCGGCACGAAGTCCGGCGCCGGGGTCTCGATGAAGTCCACCTGGCCGGTCAGCAGCGCATTGGTGCGGGTGGTGGCTTCGGGCGCGCAGACCAGCACGATGCGGTCGGTCTTGGCCATCCGCTTCGGGTCCCAGTAGGTGGCGTTGCGCACCAGCTCGGCGCTGGCGCGCGGCACCAGGCGGGCCAGCTTGAACGGGCCGGTGCCGGAAGGCTCGAAGGCGAACTTTTCCCAGCTGTTGCCCAGCTTGGCGTACTGCGCCGGGGAGGAGATCAGGAACCACAGCATCTGGTACGGGAAGATGCTGTCCACCGCCTTGGTGGTCACCTCCACCGTCAGCGTGTCCAGCTTGCGCCAGCTGGCCACGCTGGGCAGGCGCGGGCGCACCTGGGCGGCCTGGCGCTGGTCGAAATGCGGCGCCTGCGGGTTCAGCACCTTGTCGAAATTCCACACCACCGCGTCGGCGTCGAAGGCGCTGCCGTCGTGGAACTTCACCCCCTCGCGCAGGTGGAAGATCCACTTCTTGCGGTCGGCCGGGTTGGTCTCCCAGCGGGTGGCCAGGCCGGGCACCAGCTTGCCCGGGCGGTTGGCCACGTCCATCTCCCAGGCCACCAGCGGGTCGTACAGGGTGTAGCCGGTGAACTGGTAGGCGCCGGCGCCGCGGTCCGGCTGGCCGGTGGTCTGCGGAATGTCGGCCATGGAGATGCCGTAGCGCAGCACGCGCTCGGTTTGCGCGGAAGCCGGCGGGATTGCCCAATCGGCAGGCAGGGCGGCGAAGCCGGAAGCGCCCAGCAGGGCACGGCGGGAAAGCGACATGGTCCAACCTCGAACTTGGTTGGCCTGGTGGAAGCAAGTGCCGTGCCTGGAAGGCCGGCTGCGGTCAGATGCCTTCCTCGGCCACCACCACGCGGCGCCGGCCGCTGCTGCGTGCCGCTTCCACCGGCAGGCCGGCGAACATGTCCTTGCGCGCCTCCACCAGGGTCAGGCCGCCCAGCCGCGGGGACAGCACCTGGCCGGCGCGTTCCCAGGCGCTGGCGCCGCGCAGCAGCAGGCGGTTGCGGAAGGGTGGGACGAACAGCGCGGCGTCCCGCCGTTCCACCCGGAACATCTGCCGCCGCAGCAGCGCCTCCAACTGGCCGATGGAATAGGGCTGGCCATGGCCGAAGGGCGTGGTCTCCCGCAGCGCCCACAGCCCCAGCCGATTCGGCACCACCACCAGCAGCAGGCCGTCATCCTTCAGCACCCGCCAGGCTTCGCGCAGCAGGCGGCGGGCGTTCTCGGCCGCTTCCAGGCCGTGCACCAGCAGCACCCGGTCGAAGGACAGGTCGGGGAAGGGCAGGGCGTCTTCCTCGGCAATGGCGGTGCGGCTGGGGGCGTGGCGCGGCCAGCGCCAGGGCCGCAGGTGGCTGGGCACCAGGCAGACGCAGCGCGCCGCTTCCTCTCGCCACAGCCGCAGGTACGGGCTGGCATAGCCCAGCCCCAGCACCGCCTGGCCCCGGGCGTTGGGCCACAGCACGCGCAGCCGCCGCCGCAGCAGGCGCGCGGCAACCTGCCCCGCGGGGGAGGAGTAGAAGGCACCCAGGCCGTGGACCTCATGGCTCATGCAGGGAATATAGGGGCGGAATCGGCGTGTTGGATGCCCCCGGCGCATTTCGCTATCATCGCCCCCAGCAGCGGGAGAATTCAGGCATGGCCCTATCGGTGGAAGCGGTTGCGTGTCTTTCGGACAACTACCTGTGGTTGCTGAAGGACGCTGCCACTGGCGCGGTGGCGATCTGCGACCCCGGCGAGGCCGGCCCCGCCATCGCCGCCATCGAGGCCGGGGGGGGCCGGCTGGACCTGGTGCTGCTGACCCATCACCACGGCGACCACATCGCCGGGGCCGAGGAATTGCGGGCCAAGTACGGCGCCAAGCTGGTCGGCGCCGCCGCCGATGCGCGCCGGCTGCCGAAGCTGGATATCGCCCTGGCCGCCGGGGACAAGGTGGCGCTGGGCGGCAGCGAGGCGGTGGTGATCGACACCCCGGGCCATACCCGCGGGCACATCGCCTTCCATTTCCCCACCGCCCGGGTGCTGCTGTGCGGCGACACGCTGTTCAGCCTGGGCTGCGGCCGCCTGCTGGAAGGCACCGCGGCCGAGATGTTCGAAAGCCTGCGCAAGCTGGCGGCGCTGCCCGGCGAAACCCTGG
>CANBXZ010000228.1 GCA_947373495.1 Acetobacteraceae bacterium | reverse complement strand
CGGCCGGCACCAATCAGGTGGTCCGGCACGTCGTACTGGGCGTCACAGGCGGGGCAGGGCACAAGCATGGGCGGCGAAGATGCGCACGCCGCCGCTTCGCCGCAAGCTTCCGCTTCGGCAATCCTCTTGAAAGCCCCATTCCAAGGCGCGCCGCCCTGGTGATGCGTGAAGCTTCACGAAAGCGGACAATCACCCATGGCGCGGCGGGCTGGCGGCTTGTATGTCGGCCTCATGGTGCGTTTCACCTCCGTTGGCCTGCGCTACGCTCCCCCAGCCGGGTCCAGCGACCCTGGCGTGGGCCAGGACGTGCTGGCAGACCTGAGCTTCGAGTTGCCCGCGGGCAGCTTCCACTGGCTGCTGGGCCCCTCCGGCGCCGGCAAATCCTCCCTGTTGCGGCTGATGCAGTTGGCGCTGCGCCCCAGCCGGGGCGAGGTTGAGGTGCTGGGCACCGTCACCAGCCGGGCCCGGCGGCAGGACATGCCGGCGCTGCGCCGGCGGATCGGCGTGGTGTTCCAGGATTTCCGCCTGCTGCCGCACCTGTCGGCCTTCGACAACATCGCCCTGCCGCTGCGCATCGCCGGCCGGGCGGAACTGGCGCTGCGGGCCGATGTGACCGAGATGCTGCGCTGGGTCGGGCTGGAGACCAAGGCCGAGTCGCTGCCGCCCGAGCTTTCCGGCGGCGAACAGCAGCGCATCGCCATCGGCCGCGCCGTGGCCATGCGCCCGGCCCTGTTGCTGGCGGACGAACCCACCGGCAACCTGGATGCGGTGCAGTCCCGCCGGGTGCTGTCGCTGTTGCAGGAAATGCATCGCATGGGCACCACGGTGGTGGTGGCGACGCACAGCGAAAGCCTGGTCAATGCCTATCCCGGTCCGGCCCTGCGGCTGGCCCGCGGCCGGCTGGAGCGTTGAGCCGATGCCGGGCGAAGCCACCAGCACCGTCACCGCCTCCCGCTGGGCCAGCCGCCGCCCGGTGCTGCGCCGGGGCCATGGGCGCGACCCGCTGGGCCTGCGCCAGGCGCTGCTCGGCCCGCTGCTGCCCGCCGTGGCCCTGGCCATGACGCTGCTGGCGGCACTGGCGCTGGGTGGCGCCGCCGGCGCCCAGGCCCTGGCCCTGCGCTGGCAACAGGGCGCCGCGGCGGCGGTGACCGTGCAATTGCCGGACATGGAGGCGCCACGCCTCGCCCGCACCCTGGCGGCGCTGCGCGAACTGCCCGACCTGGTGGATGCCCGGCCGATGGACCAGGACCGCCTGGCCGCCCTGCTGCGGCCCTGGCTGGGCGAAGTGCCGGCGCTGCCGCTGCCGCCCATTCTGGAACTCCGCTTCGACCCGCTGCCAGACAACCCGGAGGGCCTGGCGCTGCGCATCATCTCCGTGGTGCCGGGCGCCACGGTGGAAACCCAGGGCGTCTGGGTGGCTCGGCTGGTGGCGCTGGCGCAGCGGGTGCGCGGCACCGCGCTGGCCGCCGTGGCGCTGGTGGGGCTGCTGGCGGTTGGGGTGGTGATGGTGGGCATTCGCGCCGGGCTGGCGGCGCGGCAGGATGTGATTGTCATTCTGCACGACCTTGGCGCCACGGATGGCGACATCGCCAACCGCTTCGCCGGCCGCGTGGCGCTGCTGTGCGGCCTGGGCGGGCTGACCGGCCTGCTGCTGGCGGTGCCGGTGCTGCTGGCCTTCGGTGGCCTGGCGGCGCCGTTGATGGGGCGCATGCCGGTGGTGCGGCTGGCGGAACTGCCCTGGCAGACGCTGCCCTGGCTGCTGCTGGCCGGCCTGCCGCTGCTGATGGCCGGCCTGGGCTGGGCCACGGCGGAACTGACCGTGCGGAGCTGGCTGAAGCGCCTGCCGTGACCCCCAAGGCAATCCCTTCCCGGCGCGCCGGCAGCGCCACCCTCGGCGATTGAGCCCGGGATGCGGCCCGCCCGCCTGCTGCTGCTGTTCGGGGGCCTGGCGCTGGTGGCGCTGGGCCTTGGCTTCCTTGGCTTCCTGCGGGTGGCCGCCGCGGCACCGGAACAGCCGGACCGCCAGGCCGATGGCATCGCCGTGCTGACCGGCGGCGCCGAGCGGGTGGCCACCGGGTTGCGCCTGCTGCGCGAAGGCCAGGGGCAGTGGATGCTGATCTCCGGCGTGCATCGCGACACCATGCTGGAGGACCTGGCCAGCGGCATGCCGCTGGGCGCGCTGGCCCGCCAGGTGGAACTGGGCCGGCTGGCCACCACCACCCGCGGCAATGCGCGGGAAGTGGCGGAATGGGCCCAGGCCGGGCAATTGCACAGCATTCGCGTGGTCACCGCCGGCTACCACATGCCCCGCGCCATGCTGGAATTGCGCCGCGCCCTGCCCGGGGTGGAATTGCTGCCCTGGCCGGTGGTACCCGCCCGCTTGCGTCAGGCCGGCGCGCTGGGCGAATTGCGCACCTGGTCGCTGCTGCTGGGCGAATACGCCAAGCTGTTGCTGGCCTGGGGCGGCCTGACCGCCCTGATCTCCTGAACGCACCTGGGATACCGACCATGCTGGTGATGCTGCGCTCCACCCTGTTCACCGTGCTGTTCACCACGCTGACGGCGCTGCTGATTTTGCTGCTGATCGTGCCGGTGATGGTGCTGCCGCGCCGCGCGCTGATCCCGATGCTGCGGCTGTATGCCGGGTTCGTCATCGGGCTGCTGCGGCTGACCTGCGGCATCCGCCTGCGGGTGACCGGGCGGGAATACCTGCCCACCGGCGGCGCCGCGCTGATCGCCGCCAAGCACCAGTCCGCCTTCGACACGCTGGTCTGGCTCTATCTGCTGCCGGACGCCTGCTACGTGCTGAAGCAGGAATTGCTGCGGGTGCCGCTGTGGGGGGTGCTGGCGCGCAAGTCCAAGATGATCGCGGTGGACCGCCAGGCCGGCGGCAAGGCGCTGCGGCAGATGCTGACCGAGGCCAAGGCCGCCGGCGCGGCCGGCCGCCAGGTGGTGATCTTCCCCGAGGGCACAAGGGTGCCGCCCGGCCAGCGGGTGCCCTACCAGCCCGGCATTGTCGGCCTGGCGGGCACGCTGCGGCTGCCGGTCATTCCGGTGGCGACCAACAGCGGGCTGTGCTGGCCGCGCAACAGCTTCGGCAAGCCGCCCGGCGTCATCACCGTGGCGCTGCTGCCGCCGCTGCCGGTGGGACTGGCGCGGGACGCGCTGATCCCGGCGCTGGAAGCCGTGATCGAGGCCGAGACGGACCGGCTTTGCGGGGTGAACAACCCTGTGGACAAGTTGGTGGATTGATGTCGGGGGCCAGCCTTCAACGTAGGGTGCGGCGAGCCCGGGCGAAGCTGGTTTTGTGGCAGGGATGTTACCACCCGCCCCACAACGGTAACCTTCCGTGAAGCCTCGGTTCAACCAACCCGTTGAATTACAACAGATTAACTGATTCTTCCGGAATCAATCCATTTATCTTCACCAATTCGCCACCAGTCCCGTAGGGCGAAACGGTTGGGCGCTGGCTACCGCCTGCCGGATTGTGGATGGCGTACGATCTAATCAGCGACAACCGGTGCCTGGGACGGCTCCGGCAGCAGTGCCGCGATGCGGTCCAGCCCGGAATCCTTGACCCCCAGCGCCCGCAGATGCGCCACGGTGTTCAGCAGGTAGTCCCGGTTCGGCCCGGTTACACCGACCCCTCGGGCGATGGCGCGGGCCGCTTCCTCCACCGCCGGGCGGCAATAGGCCGGATGCGTCCGGTTGGCCACGTAGGTCACCGCCCGTACCAGCCGGCCACTGTCCAGCAGCCGCACCGGCAGGCTGCGCCGATGATATACCGTCTCCCCGGCCGGGTTCTCGCGCTCCTCCAGGTAGTGCAGCACCGGCGGGGCCTCGGCGGCGCGCACCCGGAAGGCAACGCCGCGGCAGGCGCCGCCCCGGTCCAGCCCCAGCACCAGGCCGGGCGCTTCCGGCGTGCCGCGGTACAGCCGGCTCCAGAGGCAGAAGCGCCGATGGAAGCCGCGCAGCAGCGCCGGGTGCATGTGCTCATGCGGAAACCCCGGCCGCCAGATCAGCGAGCCATAGCCAAAGACGTAGAGATGGCCATCAGGGTCCAGCGGGGGCGCGGCGTTCGGCATGGCGGGGGCGGAGCAATCCTCGGGCCGCAACTCGCGCAGTGGCGGGCGGCGGCGTATATCGCCCGGCAGCATGCACGCCAAGCCTCCTTCCCATCCTTCCCGCTGGCTGATCCTCCTGGCCGCCCTGCCCCTGTTGGTGGCAGCGGCGCACGGCCTGCTGTGGCTGTGGCTGGTGGGCCGACTGGAAGCGGGGCTGGACCATTGGGCCACGGCCCAGCGCGCCGCCGGCGGCCAGGTGGGGCATGGCCCGGCCACGCGCGGTGGCTGGCCCTGGGCGGCCAGCCTCACCCTGCCCATGCTGCGCCTGGTGGACCCCGGTGGCCTGGCCTGGCAGGGCACGGCGCTGGAACTGCGGCTGGCGCTGCCCTGGCCCACCCGGCTGGCGCTGGCGGCCAGTGGCGCGCAGCAGCTGGAGGTCGGCCCCGCGGTGCTGCCCTTCACCACCACCAGCCTGACCGGCAGCCTGCCGCTGCTGCCCGGCCCGCAGCCGCTGCGCCTGCAGGCCGAGGCCCTGGCGGCGGCAACCCCGGCCGGCCCGCTGCTGCTGCGCCGGGCGGCGCTGGCGCTGGCCACCCAGCCGGGCGGTTCCCTGCTGGACCTGGCGCTGGAAGGCCTG
The DNA here is from genome assembly GCA_947373495.1 of Acetobacteraceae bacterium. Taxonomy (GTDB): domain Bacteria; phylum Pseudomonadota; class Alphaproteobacteria; order Acetobacterales; family Acetobacteraceae; genus CAIMOR01. The sequence continues at coordinate 2,381 of CANBXZ010000228.1, read as the reverse complement.
GCGCTGCCCGCCCTGCCCGCCGCCACGGCCGCGCTGGGGCCGGAGATCGGCCGCGTGGCGCTGCAACTGGCACTGGCTGGCCCGCTGCCGCTGGCGGCGCTGCAAGGCGGCGTGCCCTCGACCAGCCAGGCCATGGCTTGGCGCGACGCCGGCGGCCGGCTGGAACTGCGCGCGCTGGATGTGGTGTGGGGCCCGGTGCAGGCCGGCGGCACCGGCGAGCTGACGCTGGACCCGACGCTGCAACCCACCGCCCGCGCCACGCTGCGGCTGGCCGGGCTGGTGGAAACCCTGGACGCCCTGCTGGCGGCCGGGCTGCTGACCCCGGCCAATGCCCGTGGCCTGCGGACCATGGTGCAACTGCTGCAACTCGCCCCGGCCGAACCCGGCCCGCCGCGGCTGAATCTGCCGCTGCTGCTGCGCGACCGCACCCTTTCCGTGGCCGGCTTCACCCTGCTGCGGCTGGCACCGCTGCGCTGGTCCGCTCAATAGGCATGGCTTGGCGCCGTTCGGGCGGTTATGCTGCCCGCATGCAGTTCCGCAGTTTTCTCATGGGGCGAATTACCGGCCCGGCCGCCTGAGCCGAGCCGCGCACCCGTGCGGCCTGTGCCGCGCGGTCGGGGTGCTTTTCCTCCCTCCCCTGTGCCGCCGGAGCCTGCCATGACCACTACCCTCACCGTCCGCTATCTCGTGCTGGCCGAAGCCTCTCCCGGGCTGTTGCCGCGCCTGCTGCAACCCTTCGCCAAGCGCGACCTGACGCCGGACGCCGTGCAGGCGCGGCGCGAAGGCGACATGCTGCGCGCCGAGTTCCTGCTGCATGCCATGCCGGAGGAAACCGTGCCCCTGGTGGCCGGCAATCTGGGCCAGGTAGTCGGCGTTGTGGACGTGGCGGTGCAGCAGGACGCCGCCCGCATCGCCGCCTGAGCCCCCGCGGCGCCTGAACGGCGGCACGGAACCCGGCAGGCCGGTTTCCCGTTGTCTGTGGGTGCGAAGGGCACAGCGCCCCTCGCAGAGCACACGGGAAACAAAACCATGAAACGGATCCTGCTCGGCCTGGCGCTGGGCACCGCCGCCCTGTTGCCGGCCTTCGCCCAGACCACCACGCCAGCGCCCTCCACCATGCCTCCGGCGGCCACAACCGCGCCGGGCGGCGCGATGCGCGACACCACCACCGGCACCAACAGTTCCACTCCGGCGGTGCAGACCGACAGCAGCCGCCGCAACGCCAGCGCGCCGGTACCGGGCGCCAACAGCTTCACCGAAGGCCAGGCCCGCAGCCGCATGGAAGATGCCGGCTTCGCGGGCGTCACCGGGCTGCACAAGGACGACCAGGGCATCTGGCGCGGCCGCGGCATGCGCGGCGGCCAGTCGGTGGATGTCTCGCTCGACTACCAGGGCAACGTCACCGGCCACTGAGCCATCCACCATTCATACAGGAGATGCAGCCATGGCCACGCGTACCATTGCCAGGCTTTTCGACAGCTACAACGACGCCGCCGCCGCCGTGGCGGAGCTTGAAGCCAATGGCTTCATGCGCGACGACATCAGCCTGGTGGCCAACCGGGGTGGGACGGCAACCACCACGACCAGCACCGATGACGAAACCGGCACCGGTGCCGGCACCGGCGCCACGGTAGGGGCGGTATTGGGCGGCGGGGCCGGCCTGCTCGCCGGGCTGGGCGCCCTGGCCATTCCGGGCATCGGGCCGGTTGTCGCCGCGGGCTGGCTGGTGGCCACCCTGGCCGGCGCCGGGGTTGGCGCGGCCAGTGGCGGGCTGCTCGGTTCCCTGGTGGGCGCCGGGGTCAGCGAGGAACACGCCCATGTCTATGCCGAGGGCGTGCGCCGCGGCGGCAACCTGGTGACGCTCCGCACCGACGACAGCCGGGCGGCCCAGGCCGAGGGCATCATGGCCCGGCACAACCCGGCCGATGCCAGCCAGCGTGGCAGTGCCTACCGTGCCGAGGGCTGGAGCACCTACGACGAGAATGCCGGCCCCTGGACCGGCGGCGCGCCGGACGGCACCCCAGGCAATCCGCCCGGCACCGCCGCCAGCCGGGCGGTTGACCGCGCCGCCGGCACCAACATCAGCGGCGCCTTCCCGGAACAGTCCGACGGCACCCGCGCCAACCCGGCGGGCACCGCCGCCAGCCGGGCCACAAGCACCACGCCGCGCGGCCGCGACCCGATTTGACCCGGGCCGGCGCCTGACCGCTTCCGACTGACACGCGCCTGCCCTGGCGATCTTGCCAGGGCGGGCCACGCCCCGGGCCGCCAGCCCTTGGTAGCGCCACAACGGAAAAGGCCCTCCCCGCGTCGCGGAGAGGGCCTTTTTCATGTCAACCCGGCAGCCAGGTTCAGTCCCGGCCGTAGCGCAGCGTGATCAG
>CANBXZ010000227.1 GCA_947373495.1 Acetobacteraceae bacterium | reverse complement strand
CAGGCGTGGCCGTCCACATTGCCGAGGTAATGTGCCCGCAGCGGGCAGCCCGGCCGCCACAGCGCCCGCGCCACCATGGCCGGCCCCAGGTCGCTGCCGCCGATGCCGATGTTCAGCACGTCGGTATAGCGGCCCTCGGCATGCACCGCCGCGGTGAAGGTGCGCATCCGCGCCTGCACCGCCACCACGTCGGCCGCGGCTTCCGGCGCGCCCTGATGGCCACGCAGCGCCATGTGCAGCACGGCGCGGCCTTCGGTGGTGTTCACCTTGTCGCCGCGCGCCATGGCGTCGCGCTGGCCGGGCATGCCGGTGGCCTCGGCCAGGGCCAGCAGCGCGGCCAGCACCTGGTCGCTGATGGCGGTCTTGGAGAAATCCAGCAGCAGGCCATCCGCGCGGCGGCTGAACCGGTCGAAGCGCTGCGGGTCGGCGGCGAAGAGCGGGCGAATGGCACCGGCGCCCGGGGCCGCCCCCAGCCGTGCCACTGCCGCCCAGGCCTGTTCCTGCGACTCGACCATGCCCGCCTCCTGCCTTTAACGGCGGATTATAGCCCGGCAGGCTGCCCGGCAATCACCACGGAGAGGTCATCGGCCCGCAACAGCCGCCCGGCCACCGCCGCCAACTGGTCTCGTTGCAGCGCCGCCAGCCGGGCCGGCCGGCCCGCCAGCCAGTCCGGCGCGCGGTTGTTCTGGCGCAGCGTCAGCAGGCCATCGGCAATGCGCCGGCTGTCGACGAACTGCAGCGGCAGCGCGCCGGTCAGGTAGGCCACCGCGTCGGCCAACTCCACCTCGGTGGGGCCGGTATCGGCCATGCGGCGCCATTCGGCGCGCGTCACCGCCAGGGTTTCCGCCACCCGGGCATTCTCGCTGGCCACCGCGCCCACCAGCACGCCCCGATGGAACATCAGGTCCAGCCCGGCGGAAATGCCATAGGCCAGGCCACGCTCCTCCCGCACCGCCTGCATCAGGCGAGACGAGAAGCCGCCGCCGCCCAGTACCCGCAGCATCACCTGGGCCGCTTCCCAGTCCGGGTCGGTGATGGCCAGGCCCTGCTGGCCGAACACGGCGGTGGACTGCGGCGCCGGCATGGTCACCACCTGCTGGCCGAAGCGGTGGAAGGCGGGCAGGGCGGGGGCCAGCGGCGCCGCACCGGCCGGCAGCGCACCGAACAATTCCGCCAGCAGGCTGGCCAGGGTGGCCGGGGTGATGGCGCCGGACGCCGTCACCAGCAGCCCCTCCCGGCGCATCTGCCGGGCCAGGGCCGCCTGCATCTGCGGCACGGTCAGGCTGGCCAGGCTGGCGGCGGTGCCGGCCGAGGGTCGCCCGGCCGGATGGTTGGGGAAGGCGGCGGCCCAGAAGCTGCGGCTGGCCTGGCCGCGCGGGGTTTCCAGCGCGCGGCGTTCATTCGCCAGGGCGCGGGCGCGCACCCGGTCCACCGCGGCGCTGTCGAAGCGCGGCCGGGTCATTGCCAGGGCGGCCAGGCGCACCGCGTCGGGCAGCGCATCGGTCAGGGCGCGCAGGCTGCCCTCGAATTGGTCGCGCCCGGCAGCGAAGCCCAGGTTGATGGCCTGGTCGCGCAGCGCATCGGCGAAGCCGATGGCATCCAACTCTCCGGCGCCCTCGGTCAGCAGGGCAGCGGCCTGGGCGGCGGCGCCTTCCCCCCCGGCCGGGTCCAGGCTGGCGCCCCCGGCCCAGGACCAGGAGACGCTGACGATGGGCAGGCTGTGGTCCTCCACCAGCCAGGCGCTGCCGCCGGCGAAGGGCAGCACCTGGATGGGGACGGAAAAACCGGAGGGAGCGTTCATGCCGGCAGGTGCCAGCCATTGATGCCGGCCGGCGCGGCCAGCACGGCCTGGGCGGCGGCCATCACCTGCGGCGCGGTCACCTCGCGGATATGGCGCGGCCAGAACTCCACCGTGTCGATGCTCAGGCCGGTGGCCAGCGCATCCCCCAGCAGGCGCGGCGCGGCACCCAGCCCGTCCAGCGCCAGCACCGCGCCGGCGGTCAGTTGGCGGATGGAGCGGCGGACCTCGTCCTCGGTCACGCCATGGTCCAGCAGGCGGGCCAACTCGGCGTCCAGCGCCGCTTCCAGCCGGGCCGGCTGCACCCCCTGCCGGGCGGTGGTGGCGAAGGAGAAGGTGGTGAAGCTGGGCACGTCGCCGGAATAGGAAACCCCGACCGAGGTCGCCAGCCCGGTCTGCACCAATGCCCGGTTCAGCCGGCTGCCCGGGCCGCTGCCCAGCAGATGCGCGAGCACTTCCAGCGGGTAGGCGTGGCGGGTTTCGCCCACCAGCATGCCGGGCGCCATCACCTGGCGCATCAGGCTGGCTTCCCGCACCGCCGGGTCCTTCAGTTCAAACCGCTGCACCCCATTGGGCGCGGGCGGCGGGGCGCGGTGCCGGCCCTGGGCCGGGCGGGCGGGCACGCCGCCATAGAGGTCCTCGGCCAGCCGGCGCAGCTCGGCTTCCCGCACATCCCCGGCCACCACCAGCACGGCGTTGGCCGGGGCGTAGCGCTGGGCATAGAAGGCGGCCAGGTCGTCGCGGGTGATGGCGCGGATCTCGTCCTCCCAGCCGATGATCGGTCGGCCGTGCCAGTGCTGGGCGCCCCACAGCGCGGCTTCCTGGGCTTCCCAGAACTTGGCCCGCGGGTTGGCGTCGGTGCGCTGGCGGCGCTCCTCCAGGATCACCAGGCGCTCGGCCTCCAGCGTTTCGGCCGGCAGGGTGGGGCCGGCGAAGCGGTCGGCCTCCATCCGCATCACCAACTCCAGGCGGGAGGCTTCGATGTGCTGGTGGTAGGCGGTGACATCGCGGGAGGTGAAGGCGTTGTCCTGGCCGCCCTGCTTGGCGACGATCAGCGAGATGGCGCCGGGCGCGACATGGGCGCTGCCCTTGAACATCATGTGTTCGAGGAAATGCGCGGTGCCGGACTTGCCGGCCGGGTCTTCCCCGCCGCCGGCGCCGTAGAACAGGTAATGCGCCACCACCGGCGCCCGGCGGCTTTCGGCCAGCACCACGCGCAGGCCATTGGGCAGGGTCCAACTGCTGGCGCCGAACAGGGCGCGTTCCGCCACCGGCGGCCCCGATTGTACCAGCGCCGGGCCGGCCAGCGGCTGGCCCTGGCCCTGGGCGGTGGGGGCGGCCAGCGGCAGCCCGGCGGCGCCAAGGGCTGCGGTGGTAAGACAGGTTCGACGGGTCAGCTTGGCCATGTCCGACAAGATGGGGCCTGGTTGCCCCACCGCCAAGCTAGAGCGTGATCGCCTGGGGTGAAATCACCGAACGGCGTGAATCTCGCGCCAGATCAACAAGCCGGAAGCTGCTGGCCCGGCCCGGCGAGGTCCAGGCCGCTGAGCCAGCCTTGCACGGCCGGGTGCTGCCCGCCGGAGAGCAGATCAGCCGGTTCATCCAGGGCCGGGGAACGGCGCCGCCAGGGCGCCGCGCGGGGCGCTAGAAGATGCTTTCCAGCACCCGGCGCACCGGGTTGCTGCTGCGGGCGGGCTGGATGACCGGGGTTTCGCCCTCGCCATTGTCGCGGCCCAGGGCGGCATTTTCCCGCAGGCGCTGGCTTTCGCGGCGCGGGTCCACCGGCACGCCGGGCTGGTCCGGGCTGCGCCAGAACATCATGCTGTCCACGAAGCTGCTGTCCGGCCGGTCCAGCCGCAGGCTTTCCTCGTCCACCCGGCGGCGGATGTCGTTGTTCACCGGCTGGCCGGCGGCGCTCAGCAGGGCGGTTTCGCCCGAGCTGGTGCGCGCGGCGGCGCCACGGCCCAGGGCCGCGCCCGGCACCAGCGTGGCTTCCGCCTGCTGGCGCTGGTTGAGTTCCTGCGGCCGCACCGCCCCGGGGCGGGGCACCGGCAGCGCGCCCAGCGCCGGCGGCATGGAAAGCGGCGCCCGGGTGGTCACGGCGAATTCATCCGGCGCGTCCCGCGACAGGCCGAAGCTGCGCATGGTGTCGGTGCTGTTGCCGCAGGCGGCTAGCGGGGCCAGGGCAGCCAGGGCCAGCAGGGCGCGGTAGGCGGAGGGACGGCGGATGCTCATGGGATGCTTACTTAGCTCCCGCTTCGCGGCGGAACAAGGCATCTGCCACCAGCACCCCCACGCCGCAGACAATGCCGGCATCGGCCAGGTTGAAGACGTACCAGTGCCAGCCGGCCAGGTGCACATCCACGAAGTCCACCACCGCGCCGAAGCGCAGCCGGTCGATCACGTTGCCCACGGCGCCGCCGACCACGGCGCCCAGCGCGGCGGCCACCCAGGTGGTTTCCGCCCGCGCCATCCATCGCAGCAGGAACAGGGCGATAGCGCCGGCGGCCAGCGCCAGCAGCAGTTGCACCGTGAAACTGTCCCCCCAGAGCAGGCCGAAGGTGACCCCGCGGTTCCACACCATGGTGAAGTCCAGCCCGGCCGGGCCCAGGCGCAGCAACGGCAGGTTGCGCAGTTCCGGCAGGTTCAGCCCGGCCAGCACCCACCACTTGCTGGCCTGGTCCGCCAGCAGGATGACCAGCGCGAGCGGCAGGCCGAGCCGCAGCCGGGGGTTCACTGGCCGGCAACCACCGCTTCGCAGCGGCGGCACAGGGTGGGGTGGGCGGCCGAGGCGCCCACTTCCGGCAGCACCTTCCAGCAACGGTCGCACTTGGTGCCGGGGCGACAGCGAAGACCGCGGCCAGGGCTTCGCCTGCGCTGAGTTCCAGGCCAGAGGTGATGCAGATTTCCGCCCAGCCGGCGGCCGGCAGCAGCGCGACATCGGCAGCGGGCAGGGTCAACAGGGGCGCGGCCTGCAGGCTGGCGCCGATGGTGCCCTCCTTGCGGGCCACTTCCAGCACCGCCGTCACTTCGCTGCGCAGCGTGCGCACCCGCGCCCACTTCTCCGCCAGCGCCTCGTCGCGCCATTCGCCCGGCACCACCGGCCAGTCCTGCAGGTGCACGCTCTCGGCTTCACCCGGGAAGCGCGCCAGCCAGGCTTCCTCCGCCGTGAACACCAGCACCGGCGCCAGCCAGGTGGTCAGGTGGCGATGCAGCGCGTCCAGCACCGTGCGCGTGGCGCGGCGGCGCAGGCTGTCCTTGGCGTCGCAGTACAGCGCGTCTTTGCGGATGTCGAAGTAGAAGGCGCTGAGGTCGGCGGCGCAGAAATTGTGCAGCTCGGGGTAAACCCCGCTCCAGTCGTAATCCGTCGCCGCCTGGCGCAGCTTCACGTCCAGCTCGCTCAGGCGATGCAGCACCCAGCGTTCCAGCTCCGGCAACTCGGCGTAGTCCACGCGCTCGGCGGCCGAAAAATCTTCCAGGCCGCCCAGCAGCCAGCGCAGCGTGTTGCGCAGCCGGCGGTAGAGCTCCGCCTGTTGCTTCAGGATTTCCTTGCCGATGCGCAGGTCGTCCGCCGTATCGGAATTCATCACCCACAGCCGCAGGATGTCGGCGCCGTAGTCCTTCATCACCTCCTGCGGGGCGGTGACGTTGCCGAGCGACTTCGACATCTTCCGCCCCTTCTCATCCAGCACGAAGCCGTGGGTGAGAATGGCCTTGAACGGCGGCACGCCGCGGGTGCCGATGCTTTCCAGCAGCGAGGAATGGAACCAGCCGCGATGCTGGTCCGAGCCTTCCAGGTACAGGTCGGCCGGGAACGGCAGGCCGCGCTCCTTTGTCAGGGTGAAGGCGTGCGTGGACCCGCTTTCGAACCACACATCCACGATGTCCATGACCTGCTCGTAGTGTGCAGGATCACGATCCGGCCCGAGGAAGCGGGCGGCGGCGCCGGGCAGGTACCAGGCATCGGCGCCTTCCGTGCGGAAGGCGTCCACGATGGCCTGCATCACCGCCGGGTCGCGCAGCACTTCGCCGCTGCGCTTGTCCACGAACACGGCGATGGGCACGCCCCAGGCGCGCTGGCGGCTGATGCACCAGTCCGGCCGCGCCGCCACCATGCTGCCGATGCGGTTGCGGCCCTGGTCGGGCACGAAATGCGTCGCGGCGATGGCGGCCAGCGCCTTGTCCCGGATGTGGTTGCCGTCATCCATGGCGATGAACCATTGCGGCGTGGCACGGAAGATCACCGGCTTCTTGCTGCGCCAGCTATGCGGGTAGCTGTGGGTCAGCTTGCTCTTGGCCACCAGCGTGCCGGTGCTCTCGCACGCCGCATAGACGGCGTCGTGCGCCTTGAACACGTGCAGGCCCTCGAAGCCCGGGGCGCCCAGCGGGTTGAAGGTGCCGTCGTCGTTGACGGTTTCGGGGATGGCGATGCGCTCGGCCATCGGCCGGCCGGCATTGACGCTGCGCACCAGGTTGAAGTCGTCCTCGCCATGGCCGGGGGCGATGTGGACGAAGCCGGTGCCGGCTTCGGTGGTGACGAAGTCGCCGGCCAGCAGCGGCACCTGGAAGCCATAGCCCTGGTGCCAACCCGCCAGCGGATGCGCGGCGATGGCGCCGGCCAACTCGGCGCCCTTCAGCACGCGCTTCAGCGTGTGGGCGGCCAGCCCGGCATCCTTCTCGAACTGCGGCAGCAGCGGCAGCGCCACCAGCAGGTTCTCGCCCGGCTTCAGGTGGCTGCCTTCCAGCACCTCCACCACATGCACCAGGGCGTAGTCGATCTCGGCGCCATAGGCCACGGCGCGGTTGCCCGGAATGGTCCAGGGCGTCGTGGTCCAGATCACCACGCTGGCGCCCACCAGGTCGGCGGCGCCGGCCTGCTGCAGCACGAACCGCGCCCACAGCGTGTGCGAGACATGGTCGTGGTACTCGATCTCGGCATCCGCCAGCGCAGTCTTCTCCACCGGGCTCCACATCACCGGGCGCAGGCCGCGATAGAGCGAGCCGTTCATCAGGAAGCGGCCGATCTCCTCGACGATCACCGACTCACTGGAAAAATCCATGGTCGCGTAGCGCTTCGCCCAGTCGCCGCCAACGCCCAGGCGAATGAACTCCTCGCGCTGCACGTCCAGCCAATGCTTGGCGTAGTTGCGGCATTCGGCGCGGAATTCCAGCACCGGCACGGCGTCCTTGTCGCGCTTCCTGGCGCGGTATTCTTCCTCGACCTTCCACTCGATCGGCAGGCCGTGGCAGTCCCAGCCCGGCACATAGTTGGAATCCTTGCCGAGCATCTG
>CANBXZ010000226.1 GCA_947373495.1 Acetobacteraceae bacterium | reverse complement strand
ACGCTGGCCCTGCCCACGTTGGCCCGGGCCCAGGCGGAATGGCCATCGCGGCCACTGCGGATGATCGCGCCCTACACCCCCGGTGGCGGGGTGGACACCACCGCCCGGCTGCTGGCGCTGGTGATGGCGCGGGAGTTGGGCCAGCCGGTAGTGGTGGAAAACCGCCCGGGCTCGGCCGGCATGATCGGCGCCGGCGAGGCCGCCCGGGCCGCCGGCGATGGCTACACCCTGCTGGTAGATGCGATTTCCCATGTCTCGAACCAGCAGGTGCTGACCGGGCTGCCGTTCGACTACCTGACCGCCTTCGCGCCGGTCTCGCTCAGCGTCGTCATCCCGCATGTCATGGTGGTGCCCCTGTCTTCCCCGGCCAGGTCGGTGCCGGAATTCGTGGCGCTGGCCAAGGCGCGGCCGGGCACCTTGGCCTACGGCACGCCGGGCGCCCTCACCGCCAGCCACTTCGCCAGTGCGCTGCTGGCCAACCGGGCCGGGATCGAGCTGGTGCATGTGCCCTATCGCGGCGGCACCGCGGCGCTGCCGGACCTGATGAGCGGCAACATCGCCATGATGATGGGCACCGTCTCCTCCTCCGTGCCATTGGTGATGGAAGGCCGGGTGCGCTGCATCGGTGTCACCACCAAGGCCCGGCTGCCGAACCTGCCGGAGGTGCCGACCATCGCCGAGCAGGGCTTCCCTGACTTCGAGATGAACGAATGGAACGGCCTGTTCACCGTGGCCGGCACCCCGCCCGCGGTGCTGGCCAGGCTGAGCGCGGCAGCCCAGGCGGCGATGCGCGACCCCACGGTGCAGGCGCGCATGGCGACGCTGGGGCTGATGCCGGTGGGCAGCAACGCCGAGGACTTCGCCAGCTTCATCGCCGGCCAGCGCGCCGTGGTGCGCCGGCTGATCGCCGACAACAACATGACGGCCGGCTGAAGCCCCCGGAGCCGGCCCCTCGGGCGGTCAGCCCTTCCGCATGTTCCAGAACACGGTGAAGGGCGCTTCCATCGCGCCCTGCACATTGGCCCGGTAGGCCACCGGCCACACATAGCTGCCCAGGTTGCCGAAGGGCGGGTTGGCGTAGTAGCGGCGTTGGATCTCCACCGCCTTGGCCTGCTGCGCCGCCAGGTCCGGCGCCTGGAACCAGGCCTCGATCAACGCCACCATCTCCGGGTCCGGCACCTGGCCCAGCAGCGGCACGTGGGCGGCCGGGCTGGCGGTGCCCACGCCCTGCCAGGTCAGCGGGAAGCAGGACCAGTTGGTGCTTTCGCTGCGGTCCCGGCTGCGCCAGCGGCTGAACATGGTGCCCAGGTCCATGGCCTGGAATTCCACGTTCAGGCCCATGCCGGTCATCATCTGCTGTGCCACCAGGCCCATGGCGTTCAGGTGCGGCGCGTCGGACGGCACCATCAGCACCACCTTCTCGCCCTTGTAGCCGCTTTCGGCCACCAGCCGGCGCAGCGTGGCCGGGTCTCGGGGCGGCAGGGTTTCCTGGCCCGCCTTGGTGTCCATGCTGGAGCCGGGGGTGAAGATGCCGGTGCCGGTATGGAACAGGGAGGTATCGCCGCCCACCGCGGCCTGCATGAACTCGGTCTGGTCGATCGCGGCCACCACGGCGCGGCGCAGCGCCACGTTGTCGAACGGCGGCACCGCATTGTTGAAGTGCAGGTAGGCCGCCCAGCCGAAGGCGTCCGTCTTCTGCAACCGCACGTCGCGCAGCCGACGCAGCCGCGGCATCAGGTCGAACAGCGGGCGCTCGACATAGTCCACCTCGCCGCGTTGCAGCGCGGCGGCGGCGCCGGCGGCGTCGGGCATGGTCACCCATTCCACCCGGTCGAAATTCGCCACCTTGCCACCGGCCAGGTAGTTCGGCGGCTCCTGGCGCGGGATGTAGTCCGGGTTGCGGCGGAAGGCGGCCGAGGCGCCGGAGACCCATTCATCCTTCAGCCACACATAGGGGCCGGAGCCGATGATCTCCTTCACCTCGGTGAAGGCGGTGATCTTGCTGATGCGCTCCGGCATCACCCAGGGCTCGGTCAGGCCGCGCAGCATCTGCGGGAAGGGCCGCTTCAGGCGAATCTCGAAGCGCTTGTCGTCCAGCGCCTTCATCTCCTCCACCTGCGGCGTCATCCGCAGGCCAATCGGCCGGCGCTGCGCCCAGCGGGCGATGGAGGCGACGCAGTCGATCGCGCGCACCGGCTCCCCGGTGGTGAACTTCAGGCCATCGCGCAGGGTGAAGCTCCAGCGCAGGCCATCGGCGCTGACCTCCTCCCCGGCCACCATCTGGCGTTGCGCCACCAGCTGCGGGTCCAGGCCATACAGGCAGTCGTACACCATCAACGAGGCGGTCAGCGCCACCGCGCTGGAGGACCAGATGAAGTCCAGCGAGAACAGATCCGTGCTGGGCACGTAGCGCAGCGTGCGCGGACTGGCCTGTTGCGCCAGCGCCGGGGCGCCCAGCAGGCCGGCGGCCAGGAAGGGCAAGGCACGTCGAGGCAGGCGAAGCATGGCGCGGCTCCCGGCAAGGTGGCGCCCAGGCTAGGCGGGGGCGAGGCGGCGCCACAAGGCCGGTGAAGGCCCTTTGGTGCCGCCCCACCCAGGCGAATGCCTAAGCCGCGGGCCAGGCCACCGCCGGCAGCACAACGCCACGGCATTCGCCGAAGCCGAGGCCGATATGGCCGGGCTTTTCGGCCCGGGCGCGGAAGATCACCTCGTCGCCATCCTCCAGCCACAGCCGGGTTTCGCCGTTCGGCAGGGTGATGGGATCGCGGCCGCGGGTGATCTCGCTCATGCAGGCGCGGCTGTCGTCGGTGGGGCCGGAGCAGGTGCCGCTGGCCATCACGTCGCCCGGCCGCAGGTTGCAGCCATTGCTGGCGTGGTGCGTCAGCATCTGCGCCAGGGTCCAGTACATGTGCTGGAAGTTGGTGTTCACCACCCGCGCCGGGGCCTGGTTGCCGGCGCGCATCGCCGGGGTCTGGAACAGCACTTCCATCTGCAGGTCCAGCCCGCCCGCCGCCTGGTCCTTGGCGCCGACGAAATGCGCCAGCGGCGCCGGGTCACCCTCGGGCCGCACCGGGCCGGGGATGCGGAACGGCGCCAGGGCTTCCAGCGTGATGACCCAGGGGCTGACGCTGGTCATGGCGGACTTGCCGAGGAAGGGCCCGAGCGGCGCGCTTTCAAACCGCTGCACGTCGCGGGTGGACCAGTCGTTCAGCAGGCACAGGCCGAAGATATGGTCCTCCGCCGCCTCGATGTTGATGGGCTGGCCCAGCCGGTTGCCGGCGCCGACGAAGAAGCCCAGTTCCAGTTCGAAATCCTGCGAGATGGTGGGGCCGAACACCACGCTGCCATCGGCGTTCTGGCGAATGCCGTTCGGCCGCACGAAGGGCTGCGGGCTGGCCACCAGGGAAGACGCGCGGCTGTTGTAGGCAATGGGCAGGTGCTTGAAGCCCGGCGGCAGCTGGCCATTCGGGTCGCGGGATTTGATGCCGCGCCACATGTGGTGGATGCTGGTGAGGAAATCGGTGAAGGCACCCGGCGCGCTGGGCGCGTGCAGGGTGGCATCGCTCATCGGCACCAGCAGGTCCGGCCGCGGCGTGGCGCCTTCGGCCAGCAGGGCGGAAACCTGGGCGCGCAGCGCGCTGGCCGGCAGGTTGCCCATCGCCATCAGCCTGTTCAGCGTCGGCTCGCAGGCCGCTTCCGCCGCGGCAGCGGCCAGGCCGGTGAACACCCCGGCATGCAGCGCATGGCGCAGGCACAGCACCTGGTCGCCAATGGCAATGCCACCATGCGGCGCGCTGCCGCCATGGCTGAACACGCCAAAGGGCAGGTTCTGGATGGGAAAGTCGCAACCGGCGACATTGGCACTGGCAACCCAGCTGCGCAGCGCCGGGTCATGGGTGGCGTTCAGGCTCATGGCGTTTCCTTGGCTTCCAACAGAACTTCTATGGCGCAGCGCAGGGCGGCATCCTCGGCGCGGCCCTGGCCGGCGATATCGTGGGAGGTACCATGCGCCACGCTGCTGAACAGGATCGGCAACCCGATGGTCAGCGCCGCCGCCCCGCGGGGGGAGAGCATCTTCACCGCCACATGGCCCTGGTCGTGGATCATGGCGACGCAGATGTCGTAGCGGCTGCCGGGCAGCACCAGGTCGGCGCCGAACGGCCCCTGGGCGTCGATCCCCTCGGCCTGGGCTGCCAGCACCGCGGGGGTGATGAGGCGAGCATCCTCGTCGCCGAACAGCCCACCCTCCCCGGCATGCGGGTTCAGGCCGCACACGCCGATGCGCGGGCGGCCATAGCCCAGCATGCGCCCGGCCTGGTGGCTGGCACGGATGGCGTGCAGCACCGTCTCGGTCCGCAGGTCGGCAATGGCGCTGGCCAGCGACTGGTGCAGCGTTGCATGCGTCACCCGCAGCCCGGGGCAGGACAGCATCAGGAAGGTGCGGTCCAGCGCCACGCCCAGCTTGCTGGCCAGGTAGCCAGGATAGCCGGCGAAGCGGATGCCGGCGCTGTTCACCGCGGTTTCGTTGTGCGGGCCGCTGATGACGGCATCCGCCGCGCCGGCCTGCGCCAGCGCCACCGCGGCGTCCAGGAAGGCCAGCGTGGCGCGGCCGGCTTCGGCCGAGACGCGGCCCAGCATGGGCGGCGCCGGCAGCGGCACCGGGTGGAAGCCCACCTCGCCGCCCGCCAGCCGAAGCCCGGTATTGGTGAACTCCAGCGCCAGGCCCAGCCCGGCGGCATGGGCGCGCAGCACTTCGGCGTCCCCCACCAGGGTCAGCGCGGCCCGCGCCCGCAGCGCCGGGTCGGCGGCGGCGCGCAAGGCGATCTCCGGCCCGATGCCAGAGGGGTCGCCCAGCGCGATGGCCAGCCTCACAGCGGAATGGCCAGCAGCGTGTCGACGCGCCGGCTGTCCATCACCACGATGCGTTCGGCGAACAACGGCCCGGCCTTGGTGAAGCGGATGCGGTCCAGATAACGGCCGCAGCTGAACAGCATGGTCTCGCCATTCTGCATGATGCGGATGACCTGGTAGTTGGAAACCACCCGTGCCTCATCCCGGTGGAAGTGCTGCACCAGCGTCGCGCTCAGCATGTGGCGATAGCGCTGCGCCTCATAGATGTTGGCGTCGCGCAGCGAGGTGACGCGGTCCTGCAACATGGCCTTGTTGTCGCAATGGATCAGGCCGATCGGCCGCTGCAGCGCCCAGTTCTCGGCCGAGATCACCTGGTAGAGGCAATCCTCGGTGAACAGCTCCGGCCATTCCTCCAGCCGGTCGTCGTCGATGACGTGGGCGTAGCGGGCGAACAGGTCCTGCATCGCCAACCGGCTGCCGATATCCATCATCATTCAAACCCCATCAGCGGGCGGTAGCGGTTCCAGAAGCCGCGCACCGAGGCTTCGGAGATGCGGTTGTCGGTGCTGGCATGGCTGGCGCCGCCCATCTCCACCACGCTGTCATCCTGCTCGGAGCCGACGATGGCGCGCTGCACCCAGCCGCCGACACAGCCATCCTCCATGCTGATATAGCCGGCCGGGCCCACCAGGTTGGCCTGCTTCAGCCTCAGGCGCTGCATCTCCTCGTCGTCATCCTCGAACCCCAGGAAGGTCCACAGCAGCTCGGTCTGGTCCACGCCCTTCGGCAGCACCTGGCGCAGCGCGATGCTGTTGTGCACCTGCTGCAGCACGAAGTTCGGGAACACCGAGAGGATCTGCACCGTGATGCCATCGCCGAACTCATCCCGCGCGGCGAAGATGGAGGCGTCCTTCAGGCCGAAGCCGTCGATGGCGGAACGCAGGCCGACATATTCGCCCTGGTCCTTGTCCTGCTTGTTGCGCGAATGGCTGGCGTGGTTGCCACCGTCCTCGCTGACATGGATGCCGCCTTCCGCCGTCAGCCGCAAGATCTTGAAGGTGGAAAAGAAGCTGTGCAGCAGGGAGGCGTGGTAGGTGTCCTTGGTGTTCTCGACATAGAGCTTCCAGTTGTTGTGCAGCACCTGGCTGGTGGTGCCCAGGACCTTCAGCTTGCGGTCGCCCAGCACGCGCTGCATGCGGCCGCCGATCAGCCCGCCGATATGCTCCTCCAGCGGCGGCGCCGCCTCCGACATGGTGCCGAAGACCAGGCCACAGAACGCCGCTGCCCGCAGCCGCTTCATGCCGTGCTGCTTCAGGTCGAAGCCCGCCGGCATGCCGCCCTTGCCCTCGATGCCGCGCCTGAACGGCACCCCGGTGAGGTTGCCATCCAGGTCGAAGGCCCAGGAATGGTAGACGCAGGTCAGCGCGGTGCCGGTATTGCCCTGGTTCTGCAACGCCACCAGCGAACCGCGATGCGAACAGCGGTTCACCAGCGCGTTGATCCCGCCATCCTTGCGGCGCACCACCACGATGGGCACCTCCCCCAGGAAGGTGGTCTTGTAGTCGCCGGCGTGCGGAATCTCGCTGGCGGCGCAGAGGAAGCCCCAGGTGGGCCCGGCGAAGATCCGCGCCTTCTCCAGCTCATGCACCTCGGTATCGGTATAGACCCGGTAGGGCACGCGGGTGTTGCCGCCGGCGGGCCAGGGGAAAGCGGGTTCATCCATGCTCGTTGCTCCCGTCATTCAATGCGGATGCCGGCGGCGCGCACCACCTGGCCCCAGCGTTCGGTTTCCTGGCGCATGAAGTCGCCCATGGCTTCGGGCGTGTCGCCCGCCGCCCTGGTGCCAACGCCGCGCAGCCGTTCCTGCGCTTCCGGCGTGGCCAGGCCGCGCCGCAGTTCCGCATTCAGGCGCTGCACGATATCGGCCGGGGTGCGGGCCGGGGCTACCAGGCCGAACCAGCTCTGCACCTCCACCTGGGGCGCGCCGGCTTCGGCCATGCTCGGCACCTCGGGCAGGTCCGGCCAGCGTTGCGGCGCGGTCACCGCCAGCGCCTTGGCCGTGCCGGCGCGCACCTGCACCGCGGCCTGGGACATGCTGTCGAAGATCACCTGGATCTCGCCCTTGATCAGCGCCTCCAGCGTGGCGGTGTTGCCGCGATAGGGCACATGGACGATCTGGACGCCGAAATGCTGCTTGAACAGCTCCGCCGCCAGATGCAGCGAGGTGCCGATGCCGGGCGAGCCATAGTTC
>CANBXZ010000225.1 GCA_947373495.1 Acetobacteraceae bacterium | reverse complement strand
CCTTCGCCATCATCGCGGTGAACATCATCTTCTTCTCCCTCACCGGAAAATAGCCGCCGCGGCTCGGCCCCAGCCGGGTCAGCCTTGCCCGGCTCAGCCTTGCCCGGCCTGCTCGTAGGCCGGCCCCAGCGTCCTCACCCGGTGCGGGTGCAGCCCATCGCTGGCATTCATGCGATAGAAGCTGGTCGGCTCGCCGCTGCCCATGCCGCGATATTCGGTGCGCAGGGTGTTGAACACGCTGCGGTCCGCGGTCATGCCGGTGGGGTCGCCCGGCAGCGGCTGGTTCCATTGGCCAATGGCGGTTTCGCAGACCACCTTGTTCAGCATCAGGCAGTTCGGGTCCACGAAGCCGCCGAAGGGGCCCTTGAAGATGCCCTGGTCGGGGCCGACCGATTCCCACTGGTCCACGCAGATCGGCCGGGCGGTGACCGGGTGGCAGAACCAGCGCAGCGAATACGCCCAATCCGCCCGCGGCATCAGCCGGTACAGCGAACTCAGGTGGTCCGGGCGCCAGGTGTTGTCGTCGTCCAGGTAGGCCACGTACAGCGCATTGGCCAGGTAGGTCAGGATGCTGCGCAGCGCGCCGCCATCCCGCGCCGGGCTGACGCCGCCATGGCGGGAGGAGGTGGAATAGCCCGGCCAGAACACCTGCACCGCGCAATGCGCCGGCATCTCGGCGCAGGCGGCTTCCACCGGGCCCAGGTCGCCCGGCTGGTCCACGCCGATGACCACATGGATGCGGCCGCGCAGGTCCTGCGCGAAGATGCTGCGCAGCGCGGTGGCAATCTCCGGCCGCAGCAGCGTGGGCATCACCACCGCGGCGTCGAAGGTGTGCTGCAATTCCATGCCGGGGCGGGCGAAGGTGCGCAGGAAGCCCTCGGTCATGGCGCCAGCCCCTCGCCGGCGCGGGCATAGGCCTCGGCCATCCAGCCCACCCGGGTGGGGTGGGATTCGTCGGTGTCATTCATGGTGTAGAAGGCGGTGGGCTGGCCGCTGGGGGCGGCGCGATGGTGGCGCACCAGAAAGTCGAACACGCTGCGGTCGGACATGCGCCCGCGGGTCACCCCCGGCACCGCGCGGTTCCACTGGTGCAGGGCGCCATTGCAGGCCAGCTTGTTCAGCATCAGGCAATTCGGGTCCACGAAGCCGCCGAACTCCTGCACGTACACCCCACGCCCCGGCCCGACCGATTCCCAGACATCGACGCAGATCGGCTGGCGGGTGGCGGGGTGGCAGAACCAGCGCAGCGAAAACGCCCATTCCGCCCGCGCCATCTGCGCGTGCAGCGAACTGAGGTGGTCCTGGCGCCACCAATTGTCGTCATCCAGGTAGGCCAGGTAGGGGCTGTTGGCCATGTGGCTGAGCATGCTGCGCAGCGCGCCGCCATACCAGCTCTGGCTCAAGCCGCCCCGCCGGGCGGAGGTGCAGAAGCCCGGGTAGAACACCTGCACCACCACATGTTCCGGCCGCTCGGCACAGATCGCCTCCAGCGGCGCCAGGTCCATCGGCTGGTCCAGGCCGATCAGCACCTGGACGCGCCCGGCCAGGTCCTGGGCGAACACCGACCGCAGCGCCTGGCCGATCTGCGGCCGCAGCAGGCTGGGCATGATGACCGCGGCGGCAAAGGGCGGTTGCAGCGGGGTGCCCGGATGGGCGTAGGTCTTCAGGAAACTGGTCATGCGCCTAGGTCGCCTCTCCGCCCCCATGGGTGGCGACCGGCGATGTAGCCGAAGGCGGTTGCCGCACCAAGGCCCAGCCGCCGGCGGCTTCAGCGCGGCGTTGGCTGGCGCTGCGACGCGCGCGGCATCTCGTCCAGGCTCAGCGCGCCATCGCCATTGGCGTCCAGGGCGCGGAACCAGCTTTCCGCCACCGGGCGGATCTCGGTCAGCGTCACCTGGTCGTCCCGGTTGGCGTCGATGGCGCGGAACATCGCCATGCGGCGGTCGCGCTGGCGCTGCGGGTCGGCCTGCACCCGGTCCGAGCGCGGTGGCCGGCCCGGCAGTTGCGCCGCCAGCCATTCATTCAGGCCCAGCCCGCCATCCCGGTTTGAATCGGCCTCCACGAAGCGGCGCTGAATGCCCTCCCAGGCTTCTTCCCAGGTGATGCGGCCGTCGTGGTTGCGGTCCCACTGCTCGAAGAATGCCCGGCCGGGGGCGGGGCCGGGGGCGGTCTGGGTTTGGGCCTGGGCTTGGGCTTGCGGCATCAGGGCGGGCGCGGTCGCCAGCAGGGAAGCGCCGAACAACGCGGAACGGTAGCGGCACGCCATCGGCACGTCTCCCTGGCTGGCCACCTTCAACGCCGCGGCGGCGTTGCGGCCTCGCCAGCATCCCACCACAGGCCGGCAAAGGCCAGCAGCCCTTCCCGCGCCGGGCCCTGCAACAGGTGCTCGTCCGGGCCGTGCTGCTTGCAGCCATTGTAGCTGTGCGGCACCCACACCACCGGAATGCCCAGGTGGTCGATGAACACATCCCCGGGCAGCCCGCCGGAGGCATTGGGGATGATCTGCACCCGCTTGCCCAGCGACTGCTGCATGCTGTCCTGCACCCAGCGCACCCAGGGGTGGTCCGGCGTGGTGCGGCTGGCCGGCATGCGCACGCCGGCGTTTTCCACCTTCACCTGGTGCAGGCCATGCACGTCCAGGTGATGGCGCAGGGCAGGTTCGAACAGGCTGATGTCGCTGTCCACGGTGTAGCGGATCTGACAATGCGCCCGGGCGTCGGGCGCCACCGCGTTCATCGGGTTGTCCGGCTTGCCGGACAGCAGCGCCAGCACGATCAGTCTGTTCCAGCCATAGATCTTCTCGGCGCTGCTCAACCCCGGTTCGCCCCAGCCCGGGTCGATGGTCGCGGCATCGCCGCCGCCGCCCACCTCGCAGCCCGCCAGCACCTGCTTCACCGCCGCCGGCACGCCGCCCTGGGGGAACCAGTCCCGCACCAGCACCTTGCCGTTGCGGTCCATCATGGTGGAAAGCGCATGCGCCAGCACAATGGCCGGGTCGGTCGTCAGGCCGCCCCAATGGCCGGAATGCACCCCGCCCTCGCGCAGCTTGACCGACAGTTCAAAGTTGAACGACCCGCGGCTGCCGGTGGCGATGGTGGGGACCTCCGGCTCCAGCCGCGGCCCGTCCGAGGCGATCAGCGCATCCGCCGCCAGCAGTCCGGCATTGGCGGCGACGAACTCACGCAGGCCCTTGCTGCCGCGCTCCTCGGCCATCTCCAGCACCAGCTTGACGTTGCAGCCCAGCTTGCCGCCGCGTTCCGCCAGCACCGCTTCCAGCGCCAGCAGGTTGATGGCGTGCTGGCCCTTGTTGTCGGCGGTGCCGCGACCGTACCAAAGGCTGCCTTCCTCGGTCAGCGCCCAGGGGTCGCGGTTGTTGCTCCATTGCTCGGGCAGGCCCCGCACCGTGTCGCCATGGCCGTAGAGCAGAATGGTCGGCCGGGCCGGGTCCTCCATCCGCTCGGCGGTCAGGATGGGGCCGAAGCCGTCCAGCGGGTTGGGGTGCAGCCTGGTGGTGAAGCCCAGGCGTTCCACCCAGGGGGCGATGTGCTGGGTCAGGTAGCGCGCCAGCTCGGCTTCCTGCCCGGGTTCCTGGCTGCTGGACGGCACCGCCACCAGTTCCGCCAGCCGACCCTTCAGCAGCCCCTGGTCGAAACAGGCGGCGGCGCGGGCCAGGGCCCCTTCACGAGATGCCATGGTACGGCCTTTCCCAAGAATACGGATTCATCCCATAGCCTGCGCCAGGGCAGCCCCGGCAGGCAAGCCGTCGTGGCCAGGGGCTACTGCGCGGCGCGATACCGCATGAACTCCGCCAACTCGGGCAGGCGGCGCGGCGCCTGCAATGGCCCGGTGAGCCGCAGCCGCACCTCGGGCGCCTCCGCCACCGGCCGCGCCAGCAGCCGCAGGTCCAGCATGCCGCGCGGCAGGTCCACCTCCCCGGTCGCGGAGGCACGGCCGAACGCCTCGGCCACCAGCGCCACCTCGCCCAGCCGGGCGCGGCCGGCTTCCAGCGTCGCCGCCAGGTCCAGCCGCTCGAACGCCGTGGCGCCGCCCAGCAGCGCCTGGCGCAACCCGGCCTCGGCCGCGGCGGGTTCCGGCAGGTCGGCGGCCTTGTCCAGCGCCACCAGGTCCATGCCGCTCAGCACGCCATCCCGCACCGTCAGGTCCACCGGCCCGGCCAGCGTGGCCAGCAGCGCCGCCACGCCATGGCCGGAAGCGGTCAGCCGGGCCGAGCCATCCACCCGCCCGGCCTGCAGGTCGAACGGCAAATCGAGCAGCGGTGGCGCCACCACCGCCTC
This sequence comes from Acetobacteraceae bacterium, assembly GCA_947373495.1. Taxonomy (GTDB): domain Bacteria; phylum Pseudomonadota; class Alphaproteobacteria; order Acetobacterales; family Acetobacteraceae; genus CAIMOR01. The sequence goes on along the minus strand of CANBXZ010000225.1, from coordinate 2,813 downwards.
CGCCAGCCGCATCTGTACTTCCAGTTGAGGCGGTTCCTGGCTGGCATCCAGCGTCAGCCCGGCCTGCATCTGGCCACCGGCCAGCCGACCCTGCAGCCCCACCAGGCGCAGCCGGCGGTCCTCCAGCAGCAGCCGCGCCGCGGCCTGTTCCAGCAGCGGGCCGGCGGCCGGTTCCACCCGCGCCGCTTCCAGCGCCACATCCATGTCCCAGCCCAGCAGGCGGTCGAGGTCCAGTTCCGCCAGCGCCGGCAGCGGCAAGGCTTCCGCCACCAGCCGCCCGTTCAACCGCGGCCGCGCCAGCCCCAGCGAGAGCGCCAGGGCGCCCCGGGCGCGCAGCCCACCGGCCACCAGGTCCAGTTGCTCGGTGGCCAGGTGCCGCGGCGCCACGGCCAGCGGCGCCACCACGGCCAGGCTGCCCTGCCCCAGCCATTCCGCCGACAGGCCCAGCCCGGCCAGCAGCCGCACCGCATTCGGGTGGCGCAGGGTCAGCAGGCCCTGGCCCTTCTGCTGCGCCGCATCCAGCGTGCCACTGGCTTCCAGCCGCAACTCGCCCAGGTCGGCTTCGGCCCGCAGCGCCACCGCCTCCGCCGCGCCGCCACCGGTCAGCCGCAGCGCCAGCGGCTGGGCCAGCAGCGGCGCCGGCAGCGCCCAGCCGCTGGGCAGCAACCGCCCCAGGCCGGAGGCATTGGGCCCCGCCGCATCCAGCATCAGGTCGGCGAAGCGCGGCTGGGGGCCGAGTACCAGGGCGCCGCCGGCGGTCAGGTCCAACTCACCCAGCCGCAGGGTCAGCCGCCGCAACGCCAGCCGGCCGCCTTCCAGCGTGGCGTCCAGCGCCACCCGCTGCGCCGCGGTGCCCCGCCAGAGCAAGGCTTCCGTCGCCAGCCGCAGGTTGAGGTCGAAGCCCGGGCCCTGCGCCGCCATGGCGGACCAGCGCAGTTCGCCCGGCAGCAGCGCGTCCAGGTCCAGCCGGTCCAGCCGCAACCCAACGCCCAGGTTGGCGCGGCCATTGGCTTCCCGTGCCGGGCGCCACACCGCGTTGCCGGCCAGCCTGGCGCCATCCAGGCTGGCATCCAGGTCGCTGACCGTCACCTCGCCGCCGTCCAGCACCAGGCGGAAATGGCCTTCGGCTACGCGCAGCCGCAACGGGTCGGCGCCGGCCAGCGGCAGGCCCAGCGCCAGCAGCGTCTCCCGCATCGCCGGGGCCTTGAAGCGCACCGCCAGTTCCAGCCGCTGCGCCGCGCTGGCGCCGGCTATCTCCAGTTCCGCATCGCCCGGCAGCACCGCCGAGACATCCGACAGCGTCAGCCGTTCCGCCCCGGCGAAGAAGGCACCGCGCAACCGGCGCAGCGGCAGGCCGGCGAAGCGGGTGCTTTCCACCGCCAGTTCCACCCCCACCGGCAGCCGGCCGCCGCGCGGCGTGCGCAGCGCCGCCACCCAGGCGTCCAGGTCCAGCCGCGCCGCGGTCAGCGCCACATCCACCCGCGGCTCGGGCGCCAGCCGCAGCGTCACGCTGCCCCGCGCCGGCTGGCCGCCCAACTCCAGCGCCAGGTCGCCGGCTTCCAGCAAATCCGCCACCGCGTTCAGCCGGCCGCTGGCCCGGAATGGCCCCGGCGGCGCCGGCAGCAGCAGGGAAAGGTCCTGGCCGGCGGTTTCGATCCGGCCTTCGAAGCTGCCGCCCGGCAGCACCATGCCGCGCGCCTGCAGGGTGGCGTTCAGCACCGCCAGCCCCAGGTCCAGCGGCGCCACCCCGTCCCGCCCCGCGCGGCCCAGCCGGGCATTGAAGCGCACCGCCAGCCCGCGCCAGGCCAGGCTGCCCTCGGCCACCAGCGCGTCATTGGCGTCCCCGGTGGCCAGCCGGCCATTCAGCCCTTCCAGCCGCAGGCCGCCCAGCAGCAGCCGGCTGTCCTGCAGCCGGGCATCCAGCTCATTCAGCCAGGGCGGCGGCGCCAGGCTGCCGAGTTGCGCCGGCGGCCAGGGCAGGCTGATCTCGCCGCCCACCAGGGCCAACTCGCGCGGCTCCAGCCGGCCCCGCAGCAGCGGGATCAACCCCAGCCGCAGCCGCAGCGCCCGCGCGGTGACCGAAACGCCGTCGATGCCCGGGCCGATGACCACATCGGCCGCTTCCACCCGCGGCTGCGGCAACAGCGTGAGGGTGATGGCGCCATCCAGCGTCACCGGGCGGCCCAGCCGGTCGCTGGCCAGGGCAGCCAGGCCGCCGCGGTAGCGTTCCCAGTTCAGCAGATGCGGCCCGGCCCAAAGCCCCAACAGCACCAGCGCGATGAAGGCACTGGCCAGGGCTTCGGGCAGGAAGCGGCGCAGCTTCACCCGGCGGCGCCCCAACCGCCGCCGCCCGGCGTTTCCACCACCAGCGCGTCACCCGGCGCCAGGTCGGCGCTGCCGGTATTGCCGGGCATGGCGGTGATGCTGCCGTCGGCGCGTTCCACCCATTGCCGGCCGGGCAGGCCATCGGCGCCGCCATGCAGCCCGTGCGGCGCCACGTTGCGCCGGCTGGCCACCACCACCGCCTGCATCGGCCGCAGGAAGCGGATGCGCCGGCGGCTGCCATCGCCGCCATGCCATTGCCCGGCGCCGCCGGAACCCCGGCGGATGCTGAACTCCTCCAGCCGCACCGGGTAGCGCAGTTCCAGAATCTCGGGGTCGGTCATGCGGGTATTGGTCATGTGGGTCTGCACCGGCCCCCAGCCATTGAAGCCCGGCCCGGCACCAACGCCGCCGCAGACGGTCTCGTAGTACTGGTACTGGTCGTCGCCGAACAACACATTGTTCATCGTGGCCTGGGCGCTGGCGCAGGC
>CANBXZ010000224.1 GCA_947373495.1 Acetobacteraceae bacterium | reverse complement strand
CTTTCCGCGTCAACCGCGGGGCAAACCACATAGTGGCTACCGCCACCACCGTCAACCCCTCCGCCTCAGCGACCCGTCACCAACCAAACCAGTCAGCGTCGGGAGGCGGCTTCTAGGCCCCACATCCACAACCGTCAACAGAGGAAATTCAGCGGCGGCGATTTTCCTCGCCGCCCCCGGGAACCAGGCTATTCCGGCCGCACTCCGGCGGCCCGCAGCAGCGGCCCCAGCCGCAGGATATCCTCCCGAACGAAGCGGGTTACCTGCTCTGGCGTTGCCACCTCGGGCATCGGCTGCATACCAATGCCGGCCAGGCGTACCGCGGCGCGCTGTGCCGCCTCGCCGAACAGCGCATTCAGCCGCGCCACCCGCGCCGGTGGCGTGCGGGCTGGCGCCAGCACCGCAATCCAGGCCTCGGCGCGGAAGGCCGGCAGCCCCGCCTCGGCCGAGGTTGGCACTTCCGGCAGGATCGGGCTGCGCGTGGCGGCACCGATCACCAGCGCCCGCACCGTGCCATTGCGGATATGCGGCGCCGAGGACGCCACCGGGTCGATCATCAGCATCGTCTCCCCGGTAATGACCGACTGCATCGCCGGCCCGCCGCCGCGATAGGGCACGTGCAGCATCTCCACCGCCGCGGCAGCCATGAAGTTGATGCTGCCCAGGTGAATGGCACTGCCGATACCACCACTGGCGAAGGCATGCCGCCCCGGTTCCGCCCGCAGCAGCGCCACCAGGCCGGCCAGGTCCTGCACCGGTACCCGCGGGTTCACCACGATCACCTGCGGCAGGCTGCCGGGCAGGTACACCCCGGCGAAGTCGGCCGCCGGGTCATAGGGCAGCCGCGCCATCAGCGCCGGGGCAATGCCATGCGCGTTCGAGGTGACCAGCACCGTATGACCATCCGGCTCGGCCTTGGCCGCCACCTCGGTGCCCACCACAATGCCGGCGCCGGTGCGGTTTTCCACCAGCACCGGGTTGCCCAGCACCGCCCCCAGCGCCTCCGCCAGCACCCGGGCGGTCACATCGGTACTGCCCCCGGGCGCGAAGGGCACGATCAGGCGCAGTTGCCGCTCCGGGAAGGTTTGCGCCGCGGCCAGGCCGGGCAATGCCAGCCCCAGCAACAGCAGGGCGGCAGTCAGGCGGCGAAACGGCATCGGGCTTCCTCATTGTTTGTTAACCACAGCATGGCTGATACGGCGCCGGGACGAAACCATCCTCCGCGGCGTTGACCCTCGGGTTGGCAAGCCACAGATTTAGGCCCGGGAGCCCGGGCAGCAACCGGCCGGCGGCCAGGACAGGAAGAGCAGCATGACCATCGCCAGCGAACCCACCGCCGCCCAGTCCGTGCTGCGCTGGGCCAGCGCCACGCCCCAGGCCGTGGCGGTGATGGAGGGCACCGCCAACTACAACTATGCCCAGTTGGCCGAGCATGTGGCCAAGTTCGTCGCGGCGCTGCGCCGGCACGGCGTGCGGCAGGGCGCGTTGGTGGTGCTGGAAAGCAACAGCCGCTACGTCCACCTGACCATCAACCTGGCGCTGGAGGCCCTTGGCGCCACCGTGCATTCGGTCTGGCTGTCGGAACTGGTGCCGGACAACAAGGCGGTGCAGCACGCCGATTTCCTGGTGGTGGAGAACCTGGCGCCGGAGGCCCTGCCCGGCCGCGCCCGGCTGCAACTGAACCAGGCGTTCATCGACGGGGTCATCGGCCAGTCGCTGCCGCCAGCCTGGCAGGCACTGCTGGACACGCCCGGCCAGCCGGAGATGGCGGTGCGGCTGACCCGCACCTCCGGCACCACCGGCCAGCCCAAGTTCATGCAGCTCAAGCGGCGCCTGGTCGACAACAGCCTGCGCCATGCTCCGGCCTTCCTGAACAACCGCAACGGCGTCTTCAACTACGTTGCGATCCATAATTTCAACTTCCTGGGCACCTATGTGTTCAGTTGCATCGCGCTGCGCTTCGGCCATGCCATTTGCTTTTCCACCACGGAAACGGCGCTGCAGGACGTCAATCGCTTCCATTACAGCTACCTGAACCTGCTCGTCGGCGACGCGGCCCGGGTGGTGGAGCAGGCCAGCCAACTGGCGGCGCATTGCAACCCCTGTTCGGTCGGCGTGATCGGCGGCGCCCTTTCCCCGGCGATGCAACAGGCGCTGCTGCGCGGCGCGGCGGTGGAGGTTCGCAACGCCTACCAGGCCAACGAGGCCCTGGCGGTCGCCCGCTTCGACCGCCCCGGCATCGGCACCGTGCTGGAGGAAATGGCGGTGCGCATCGTGGATGACAGCAACCAGGACATGCCGCCCGGCACCTCCGGCACCATCATGCTGAAGTCACCGCGGGTGATCGACGGCTACATGTGGGACCCGGCGCTGACGCAGCAGCACTTCATCGACGGCTGGTTCCGCACCAGCGATGTCGGCCTGCAGCCCATGCCGGGCCAGCTGGTGGTGCTGGGCCGCAGCGACGACATGCTGAACGTGGGCGGGGTGAAGGTGGCGCCACAGCCGATCGAGGAGAATATCCGCGCCCTGCCCGGGGTGAAGGACGCGGTGCTGCTGGTGTTCGAGGACCATTTGGGCGCCAGCGAGCTGCATGTGGTGGTGGAACGCCAGGACCCGGCGGGCGATGCCGCCCTGCATGAACGCCTGCCCGGGCTGATGACCGGCTACTTCGGCAGCTTCAAGGTGCATTACGTCGGCAGCCTGCCGCGTACCGACACCGGCAAGGTGCAGCGCCACCTGGTGCGGCAGCAACTATTGGGCTGAGCTCTGGCTGCCGGAGGCGGCGGCGCCGCGCGACGCTCATCAGGCCACCGCCGGCGCGGGCTCGGCCGGGCGTGAACCTCGCCTGGGGTGGCGAGGGTGGTCCACCCGCATCCGCACCCAGCCGGCCACCGGCCGCCAGGCACAGCAAAGGGCGCGGCCGCTTCACGCTGACGCCGCCACGCCCCGCGGGTAACTCGCCGGGCGGCCCGCAGGCGCGCCCCGCGAGACTTCCGGCTCAGAACGCCAGGGAGGCGCGCAGCAGGCCGGAATGGCTGTTGTAGTTGCCGCGCAGGTCACCCTCATAGGCCAGGCGCAGTTGCAGCCCGCTGTGATGCGCCAGCGTGGCGCCCAGGTTCACCCGCGCCCCATCCGCCGAGATCCGCTGGGTGCGGGTGTAGAAGCCGCTGCCCGCCAACAGGCCGGAAGTCGGGATGGCACCCTGGATATAGTCATGCGTCCAGGCCAGCCGCACTTCCGGCGTCACCAGGCCCAGCGAGGTCGGGTGCCGCCACAGCAGGCGGGCACCCAGGTCATGCGTCAGCGCATTGGCCGAGCTGGCATTCACCCGCAGGTTGGCCACGCCAGCCCCGGTTTCGGCATAGGCATCCGCGGTGGAGTGCACCATGTGCAGCCCGGCCATCGGTGTCAGCGTCAGGCTGGGGCCCATCGCCAGGTCGTAGCCCAGGCCGATCTTGCCCTGATAGATCTGGCCATCATACTTCGCCCGCGCCCGCGCCCCGAGGAAGTTGATGCTGCGGACCTGGGCGAAGTCGTTGGCGCCGGCACCAACCTGGCCATAGACGAACAGGTTCGGCATCACCCGGTAGGTGCCATAGGCCGAGAGCTGGTAGCTGTTCATGGTCAGCTTGCCGCCGGCGGAAACGCCATGCAGGTCCGACCGGCCCTGCAATACGCTCAGCCCGGCGCCGATCAGCAGGTTGGGGCGCAGGTTCCAGTCCAGGCCGACCATCATGCCGCCATGGCTGCTGGAATAGCCATCCACTGTGCTGTTGGTGGCCCGGCTGCCAACGCCGCCCATCACCTGGGCCCACATCTGCATGCCATTGGGCGCCGACCCCGCGGCCACGCCCGGGCCACCGGCGCCGGTGGCGATCAGGCCCAACTGGTGACCTTCCACCAGGGCGGTCACCACATTGGAGATCAACTGGAAGCCCAGGTTATGCGCCGTGGTCTGCAGCGGCGCGGTCTGCCGCACCGCATCCTGCTGCGGCTTGCCTTCCGGCAGCGCGTCGATCGCGGCCAGCACCTGGCGCTGGAAAGCCAGGGCTTCCGGCGTGGTACCGGCGGCCAGATCGTCCAGCGTGCCACCCATGACGCCGCTGCGGGCACCGGAATCACGGCCGATCTGGGTATAGCCATAGGGGCTTACGGTCAGCAGCAGGTCGTAATGGCCGGCCACCATTTCGGTGGTGATGTTCAACACCCGGTAGCCGCCGGCGCCATGCGCGGTAACCCCGGCATAGCTGGTGCCGGCGGGGGTGGCGGCATCCACCACCACCAGGCGGGTCGGCGCCGGCAGGCGGTAGCCGCCGAAGGCCTGAACCACCACATTGGCGTTGGCCATGTTGACGGTGCCGGAGACATTCAGCCGGCCGGTGCTGGTCTGCGCCACACCGATGATGAGGTTGGCGCCGCTGGTCTGGGTGTAGTTGCCGGTGATGGTCTGGCTGCTGGCCAGCAGCAGGTTGCCGCTGTTGGTCACCATGCCGGTGCCGCCGGCCACGCTGATGTCCTCGGCCAGTTGCTGGTTGCCGGGGCCGAACAGCAGGTTGCCATCGGTCACGTTGATGACGCCGCCACTGAGCACGCCGAAGGTGCTACCGCTGCCGCCATTGATGACCAGGTCCTGGTTGGACACCATGATGGTGCCCAGGATGACGCCGGAGTTGGTAACCTGCCCCAGGCCGCCGCCGGTGCTGAAGATGGCGGCGCTGCCGCCGGTGATGGTGCCGCTGTTGACCAGCGCGCCGATGACGCCGTTCTGGTTGGCAATGCCGAAGCCGCCACCGCTGATGAAGCCGCTGTTGCTCAGCATGCCGATGCGGGCCATGCCAGCGGAGGCGCCCGTGACCAGGTTCCCGACGCCAAAGACGCCGCCGGTGATGGTGCCGCTATTGGTCAGCGTGCCGATTTCAGCCACCGAGACGGGACCGCTGACGATGGGGCCCGCGCTGGCCAGGTTGAGCACGCCGAAGGTGGTGCCGGTGATGGTGCCGCTGTTGCTCAGCTGGTTGATCGCCGCGGCCGGGCTGGTGAGGCCGGTGGGATAGGCGACGCCAAGGTTCAGCACGCCGATGGTGCCGCTGATGAGGCCGCGATTGTCCAACGAGGCGATGGTGGCGGCCGCCGCCGTGGCGCTGCCCGACACCGTGCCGCCAATGCCGATATTGGCGACACTGACGCCCATGGTCGTGATGGTGCCGGTATTGACCAGCGAGGTGATGGTCGCGCCATTGGTGACGCTGCCGCCGACGGTGCCACCCGAGGAGATGTTCATCACGCCGAAGGCTGCGCTCGGGCCGCCGATCAGGCCGCTGTTGTCGATGGTGCCGATCACGCCAGCGCCGGGCAGGATGGTGCCCGCGACCAGCGACAGGTTGGCGATGCCGATGCTGCCGCCGATGGTGCCGGTATTGCCGATGCTGCCGATGCTGCCCAGGACGTTCAGCAGGCCGCTGCTGGCACCGCCACCCAGCAGGCCGGCATTGGCGACGGTGCCGATGGTGCCACCCAGGTTGATCAGCGCCGTGTTGCCCAGGCCCAGGGTACCGCCGATGCTGCCGGTGCTGGTGATGGTGCCGGTATTGACCAGCAGGCCGATGCTGCCGCCGGAAGCCAGGGTGCCGGTGCCGCCGACCGAGGCGCCGACGCCAACACCGGCCAGGCTGCCGGAAATGGTGCCGGCATTGCTCAGGGTGCCGATGCTGCCGCCGGTCAGGACAACGCCGATGGACGTGCCGATGAGCGCCGACAGCGCGCCTTCATTCGCCAGCGTGCCGACCGAGCGGCCGATGGAGACGGCAACCGCCGCCTCACCCAGCACGGTGCCGGCATTGGTGATGCTGGTGGCGTTGCACAGGTCGGCCAGGACGCCGGCGGTGGAGCCGGTGACCACCACGCCCGGGTTGATGGCGATGCCGGCGCCATTGGTGGTGACGATGCCGCTCAGGTCGCTGGAGATGACCTGCGGGGTGGCGGCGCAGGACGGCCCCGCCAGCGCCGGTTCGGAGGCGACCCCGGCAATGGCCAGCGCCAGGCCGGAAACCCCGGCCAGCAGCCAGGGGCGCAGTGTCGAGCGGCCAGCGGCCGCGGAGGCGGAATTCGACACGCGCATGCTTCGCAATCCTTGTAGCGTCGTCTTTGCAAGACAGTTTATTCCGCGACGTCCGTTGCTTGTCGAGTTTTAAAATCCCGCCCACGTTGAGGTTTCCTCAAGCTTTCCATGCATTGCGGGTGAAGCCTTGCCGCCGTGAGGCATTCGCCGGCGCTGAAGTCGTCGCTGGGCCGTAACCATGCCGACGGCAGGCCCTTGCGCCGGCAGGGGCTTCCCTGGTCTGATCCGCGGCAGGCGCCGCCACGGCGCACCCTGGCCAGCACCCAACCGACAAGAAGACCGGAACCAATGTCCGAGACCGCAACCCGCACCCGGCCTGCCACCGCCCAGACCGAGCATTTCGACGTGCTGATCGTCGGCGCCGGCATCTCCGGGGTCGGCGCCGCCTATCACCTCACCACCCAATGCCCGGACAAGAGCTTCGTGGTGCTGGAGAACGAGGCGACCTTCGGCGGCACCTGGTGGACCCACAAATACCCCGGCATCCGGTCCGACAGCGACCTGCACACCTTCGGCTACCGCTTCAAGCCCTGGGTCGGCGCGCCGATCGCCACCGCCGATGAAATCCGCAAATACATGGGCGACGTGATCGAGGAGAACGACCTCGGCCGCCACATCCGCTACAATACCCGCATCGAGCATGCCGCCTGGGACAGCACCGCCAAGCGGTGGACCCTGGAAGCGGTGGACAAGGCCAGCGGCCTGCCGCGCCGCTTCACCTGCAACTTCCTGTACATGTGCCAGGGCTACTACCGCCATTCCGAAGGCTTCATGCCGGAATGGCCGAACATGGCCGCCTACCAGGGCCGCCTGGTACATTCCGAGAACTGGCCCGAAGACCTGGACTATGCCGGCAAGCGTGTGCTGGTCATCGGCTCCGGCGCCACCGCGGCCACCATCATCCCGGCCATGGCGCCCAAGGCCGCGCATGTCACCATGCTGCAACGCTCCCCCACCTTCTTCCGCACCGGCCGCAACGCGATCGAGCTGGCCGAGGAACTGCGGACGCT
>CANBXZ010000223.1 GCA_947373495.1 Acetobacteraceae bacterium | reverse complement strand
CACCGGGCCCACCTCGGCGCCCTCGATCATGGCGTGGTAGCCGCGCTCGGTCTCCAGCGGCACCTGGTCGCCGGCCGCGGCCGCCAACTGCTTGCTGTAGGCGCCGGCGCAGATCACCGCGCGGTCGGCCGGCAGGTCGCCCAGCGTGGTCTGCACCGCCTTCAGCCGGCCGCCTTCCACCCGGAAGCCGGTGGCGCCGGCCAGGTGCCGCACCGCGCCCTGGGCTTCCGCCAGCGCCACCAGCGCCGCCACATAGGCGCCGGGGTCGCGGCAATGGCCGCCTTCCTCCACCAGCGCGGCGAAGCCATAGCGCCGGTCCAGGTGCGGCTCGCGCTGGCGCAACTCGTCGGCGTTCAGTTCCAGCCATTGGATGCCGGCCTTGTAACGCACCCGCCAGGCCATCGCCTCGGCTTCGAATTCGGCCCGGCTGGGGTAGATGTACATCAGCCCGCGCCGCTCGATCAGTTCCGGCACGCCGGCTTCCGCCGCCAGTTCGGCATGCAGCGCCGGGGAACCGGCGAGCATGGCGCGCAGGGCATAGGCGGTGCGCTGCACCTTCTGTTCGGTGCTGCCGGCCCGGAGATAGCGCAGCAGCCAGGGCAGCACCCTGGGGAAGTAGGACCAGCGGATGGCCAGCGGCCCCAGCGGGTCCGCCAGGTAGCCCGGCACCTTCTTCCATAGCCCCGGCGTGGCCGGCGGAATCACCGACATCGGCGAAAGCCAGCAGCCATTGCCGTAGCTGGCGGCCTGCTCGCCGCCCGGCTCGCCGGGGTCCACGATGGAAACCAGATGGCCTTCGCGCAGCAGCGCCAGCGCGGTGCAGGCGCCGACGATGCCGGCACCGATCACCACCGTATGCAGCCGGGCCTCGGGCATGGTGGTGCTCATGCCTTGTTCACCCGGCCCGGGTCGTTGGCCACCAGCAGCGAGACATGGGCCGAAACCACCCGCCAGCCATGCGCCGGCAAGCGCACCATGATCTTGGTCTCGCGCCCCACCAGCCCGGTATCCAGCCGGGTATATTCCAGGTGGGTGCAGGCGAAGTCCTGGCCGAAGCTGGTGATGTGCACCTTGCGCGTGGCCCGCGGCGCATACTTGCTGACCGTGGCGCGGAAGGCGCGGATCGCCTCGATGCCGTAGAGGATCTCGGTGACGCCGAAGCGCACCGTGCGCGGGTCCGGCCAGAAGCTGGCATCCAGCGTGGCGCCGTCATTGCCGGCGATCGCCGCCTCATAGCGGTCGAACACGGCGCGGGCCTCGGCGATCACGGCCGGGTTGTCGATCTCCATGGGCGGGGTCCTTCAAGCGATTCGCCCCAGCCTAGAGCGGGATCGCCTGGCGCGAAATCGCCCAAAGGCGTGAATCCCGCGACAAATCAACACCCTAGACCGAGATTGCCGCGGCCCGGGGCGCAACGCCGCAGGCCGGCCCGGCGACAAATCCGCCCGCCAGGCCCGGCCAGCGGCAAATCACGCTTGCAGCACAACACGGAATATTGAATACTATTTTATCCCAAGTGCGTGAGAGCCACGACCATGCTGGACGCCGCCATCGCCCCCCGCCCTGCCCTGCTGGCCGGGAATTTCCTGTTCGCCACCGGTATCGAGAACAGCGCCCCGACGTTGAACGGCGGCCGCACCCGGCGCGACCAACTGGCCGAATGCCGCTTCTACGACCGCTGGCGCGAGGATTTCGCCCTGGTGAAGCAGGTTGGCTGCCAGGTGCTGCGCTACGGCCCGCAGTTGCACGAAACGCTGCGCGGCCCCGGCCTCTACAACTGGGCCTTCGCCGACGAGACCTTCGCCGCGCTCCGCGCCCAGGGCACCACCCCGGTGGTGGACCTGTGCCATTTCGGCGTGCCGGACTGGGTTGGTGATTTCCAGAACCCCGACTTCCCCGCCCTGTTCGCCGACTACGCCGGCGCCTTCGCCCGCCGCTTCCCCTGGGTGCAATTGTACACCCCGGTGAACGAGATGTTCATCACCGCGGTGTTCAGCGCCAAGTACGGCTGGTGGAACGAACAGCGGCAGGACGACCGCAGCTATGTCACCGCCATCAAGCACATCGTCCGCGCCAATGTGCTGGCCATGCGCGCGATTCTGGCGGTGCGGCCGGACGCGATCTTCATCCAGAGCGAAAGAACCGAGCATTTCCACCCGGAATGCCCGGATTCGGTCGGCCATGCCGAACACCGCAACGCCGAACGCTTCCTGACGCTGGACCTGAACTATGGCCGCCGGGTGGACAGCGCCATGTACGAATACCTGCTGGACAACGGCATGACCCGCGCCGAGTACCACTTCTTCCTGCGCGGTGCCGAACTGCGGCCCAACTGCGTCATGGGCAATGACTGGTACGTCACCAACGAACACCTGGTGGGCGCCGACGGCCATTCCCGCTGGGCCGGCGAGGTGTTCGGCTACGACACCGTGACGCGCGAATACCATGAACGCTACGGCCTGCCGGTGATGCACACCGAAACCAACATGGACGAAGGCCCGAACGGCGACGAGGCCGAACGCTGGCTGTGGAAGCAATGGGCCGGGCTGATGCGGCTGCGCAGCCTGGGCGTGCCGATGCTGGGCTTCACCTGGTACAGCCTGACCGACCAGGTGGACTGGAACAGCGCGCTGCGCGAGGTGAACGGCACGGTGAACCCGCGCGGCCTGTTCGACCTGAACCGCAGGCCGCGCGCCGTGGGCCGCGCCTATCAGCGGCTGATCGCCAGCTGGGGCCCGGTGCTGCAGGCCGGCCAGGGCGCGCTGCGGTTGCCTCTGGCCGCGGCCTGAACCAAGCTTCCGGCGGAACGTGACCGCCGGGAGCAAGCGCCAATGACCGATATCGCCGCGATGGACCGCGCCCTGCGCCAGGCCGTTGAGAGCGGTGCCGTGCCGGGCGTGGTGGCGCTGGCCGGCAGCCGCGACGCCACGCTGTACCAGGCGGCCTTCGGCACCCGTGGCCTGGGCGATGCCACGGCGATGAGCCTGGACACGGTCTTCGCCATCTTCTCCATGACCAAGGCCATCACCAGCGTGGCCGCGATGCAGCTGGTGGAAGCCGGCAAGCTCAGCCTGGATGGCCCGCTGGGGGCGCTGTGCCCGCATCTGGCCGCGCCGCAGGTGCTGGAGGGCTTCGACGCCGCCGGCCAGCCGCGGCTGCGCCCGGCCAGGCGCCCGGTGACGCTGCGCCACCTGCTGACCCACACCGCCGGGTTTTCCTACAACACCTGGAACCCCGAGGTTGGCCGCTACCAGCAGGCGGTGGCCATGCCGCCCAGCCGCAGCGGCAAGCTGGCGGTGCTGGACATGCCCCTGGTGTTCGACCCGGGCGAACGCTGGGAATACGGCATCAATACCGACTGGGTGGGCCGCGTGGTGGAAGCCGCCGCCGGGCGCCCGCTGCCGGACGTATTGCGCGAGGGCGTGCTGGCCCCGCTCGGCATGGAGGACACCGCCTTCCTGCCTGGCCCGGCGCAGCGCGCCCGGCGCGCCGGCATGCACCAGCGCGACGCAGCGGGCGCGCTGGCGCCGCTGGACTGGCCGATCAACGAAACCCCGGAGTTCTTCGGCGGCGGCGGCGGGCTGTATTCCTCCGGCCCCGACTACCTGCGCTTCACCCGCATGCTGCTGCGCGGCGGCGCGTTGGAGGGCGCCCGGGTGCTGCGGCCGGAAACCGTGGCGCTGATGGGGGAAAACCACATCGGCGACCTGCTGATGCAGCCGATGCGGACCGCCATGCCGCAATTCTCCAACGACTTCTTCCCCTTCCCCGCGGTGCCGAAGAATTGGGGCCTGGGCTTCATGCGCAACATCACCGCGGTGCCGGGCGGGCGCGGCGCCGGCAGCCTGGCCTGGGCCGGGCTGGGCAATTGCTACTTCTGGGTGGACCCGGCGGCGGGCCGCAGCGGCGTGCTGCTGACGCAGATATTGCCGTTTGGCGACAAGGCGGTGCTGGACCTGCTGGCCGCCTTCGAGGCCGCCGTCTACGCCCATTGAAGCCGGGGCCCATTGAAGCCGGGGCCCGCTGAAGCCGGGGCCAATTGAAAACGGGGGGCCGCAGCCCCCCGCCTTCAGTTCACCGCAAGGATGCCGGCTTCAGCCGGCCGCGGCCACCGCGCGCTTGGCCATCACCGTCACCAGATGGGCGCGGTATTCGGCGCTGCCATGGATGTCGCTGTTCATGTCGTCGGCCGGTTGCTTCACGCTGGCCACCGCATCGGGCGACCAGTTGGCGGCCAGCGCGGCTTCCATGTCCGCCTGGCGGAACACGCAGGCGGCGGCGCCATTGATGGCCACGCGCACCTGCCCGCCGGTCTTGGCGACGAAGGCGCCGGCCATGACGTAGCGGCTGGCCGGGTTGCGCATCTTGGCGTAGCCGGCCTTTTCCGGAATCGGGAACTCCACCGCCACCAGCAGCTCGCCCGGCTCCAGCGCCGTGGTGAACATGCCCTGGAAGAAGTCGTCGGCGGCGATGCGGCGGCTGCTGGTCACGATGGTGGCGTTCAACGCCACCACGGCCGAGGGGTAGTCCGCCGCCGGGTCGTTGTTGGAAACGCTGCCACCGATGGTGCCGCGGTTGCGCACCTGGTTGTCGCCGATGCCGCTGGCCAGTTGCGCCAGCATCGGGATGGCGGCCTTGACCTCGGCGCTGTTCGCCACCTCGGCGTGCCGGGTCATGGCGCCGATGACGATCTTGTTCCCATCCCGCTTCACGCCGCGCAGCTCGGCGATGCCGGAAAGGTCCACCAGGCTGGTCGGCTTGTTCAACCGGTGCTTCAGCGCCGGCAGCAGGGTCTGGCCACCGGAGATCGGGCGCGCATCGCTGTCGGCGGAAAGGAGCTTCACCGCGTCCGCAACCGTGGTCGGCTTGTGATAGGCGAAATCATACATGGTGCGGTCCCCTCTTACTCCGCCGCCATCAGGCGGCCACGGTTGATAATGTTCCAAAGCTTGGCGGGTGTCGCCGGCATTTCCACATGCGTCACGCCGTAGTCACGCAGCGCGTCCACCACCGCATTGATGACCGCCGGCGGCGAGCCGATGGCACCCACCTCGCCGCAGCCCTTCACCCCCAAGGGGTTGTGGGTGCAGAGGGTTTCATGCGTGGCGACCGAAAGCCGGCCCACATCCTCGGCCCGGGGCATGGTGTAGTCCATGAAGCTGCCCGACAGCAGTTGGCCACTGGCGTCGTAACTGCAAGCCTCCAGCAGCGCCTGGCCGATGCCCTGGGCGACGCCGCCCTGCACCTGGCCCTCGACGATCATCGGGTTGATGACCCGGCCGACATCGTCCACCGCGGTGAAGTTGATCACCTCGGCCTTGCCGGTCTCGGGGTCGATCTCGACCTCGCAGATGTGGCAGCCGCCCGGATAGGTGAAGTTCTTCGGGTCGTAGAAGGCGGTTTCGTCCAGCCCCGGCTCGATTTCCTCGATCGGGTAGTTGTGCGGCACATAGGCCGTGAGCGTGATTTCGCCCCAGGACTTGGTCTTGTCGGTGCCGGCCACGCGGAAGGTGCCGCGGTCGAACTCCACGTCGTCCACGCTGGCTTCCATCAGGTGGGCGGCGATGCGGCGGGCCTTGGCCACGATCTTGTCCATGGCCTTGACCATGGCGCTGCCACCCACCGCCAGCGAGCGCGAGCCGTAGGTGCCCATGCCGAACGGCACCTTGGCGGTGTCGCCATGCACGATGTCCACCTGGGACAGCGGAATGCCGAAGCGGTCCGTCACCAGCTGCGCCAACGTGGTCTCATGGCCCTGGCCGTGGCTGTGCGTGCCGGTCAGCACCGTGACGCTGCCGGTGGGGTGGACGCGGATGGCGCCCACCTCATACAGCCCGGCCCGGGCACCGAGCGCCCCGGCCACCGCCGAGGGGGCGATGCCGCAGGCCTCGATATAGGTGGAGATGCCGATGCCGCGCAGCTTGCCCTGTGCGGCGGCGGCCGTGCGGCGCGCCTCGAAGCCGTCCCAGTCCGCGGTCTTCAGCGCCTGGGCCAGGGTGCTCTGGTAGTCGCCGCTGTCGTATTGCAGCGCCACCGGGGTCTGGTACGGGAAGGCGTCGGCGGCGATGAAGTTCTTGCGGCGGATCTCCAGCTTGTCCATGCCGAGTTGCTTGGCCGCCACATCCACCAGGCGTTCCAGCAGGAAGGTGGCTTCGGGCCGCCCGGCACCACGATAGGCATCCACCGGCACGGTGTTGGTGAACACCGACTTCACCTCGGCATAGACCGTGGGCGTGGTGTACACCCCGGCCAGCAGCGTGGCGTACAGGTAGGTCGGCACGCTGGTGGAGAAGGTGGACAGGTAGGCGCCCATGTTCGCCCGGGTGGAGACATGCAGGCCGAGGAACCGGCCCTCCGCGTCCAGCGCCAGCTTGGCCTTGGTGACGTGGTCGCGGCCATGCGCGTCCGACATGAAGCTTTCGCTGCGGTCGGCGGTCCACTTGATGGGCCGGTGCACCCGCGCCGCGGCCCAGGTGACGATGGCTTCCTCGGCGTAGTGGAAGATCTTGGAGCCGAAGCCGCCGCCGACATCCGGCGCCACCACGCGCAGCTTGTGTTCCGGAATCTGCAGCACGAAGGCGCCCATCAGCAGCCGGATCACGTGCGGGTTCTGGCTGGTGGTGAACAGCGTGTGCTCATCCGTGGTGCGGTCGTAGTCGCCGATCGCGGCACGCGGTTCCATGGCGTTGGGGATCAGCCGGTTGTTCACCAGCTCGAATTCCACCACGTGCTTGGCCTGGGCGAAGGCCGCCTGGTTGGTCGCCAGGTCGCCGATATGCCAGTCGTAGCAGACATTGCCCGGCGCGCCCTCGTGCAGCAGCGGGGCGCCGGGGGCCAGGGCCGCGGCCATGCTGGTGGCGGCCGGCAGCACCTCATAGTCCACCACCACCGCCTCGGCCGCGTCGCGGGCCTGGGCGCGGGTTTCGGCGATGACCACGGCGACGATGTCGCCCACATGGCGCACCTTGCCCTGGGCCAGCGGCGGGTGCGGCGGCTCGTTCATCGGGCTGCCGTCCTTGTTGTGGATCAGCCAGCCGCACGGCAGGCTGCCCACCACCATCTCGGCGCCGGTATATATCGCCACCACGCCGGGCATGGCGGCCGCGGCCGCGGTGTCGATGCCGCGGATGGCCGCGTGCGCATGC
>CANBXZ010000222.1 GCA_947373495.1 Acetobacteraceae bacterium | reverse complement strand
ACAGCAGCCCGGCGATGCCCTCCAGCACATCGTCGTTGTAGTTGTGCGGCCGGACGAACAGCGCATAGGCGCCGGCGACATGGCCGACGAACAGCAGGTTGTAGGCCAGCAGCAGCCCCACCGGCAGCAGCCCCGGCGCGATGAACAGCAGCCATCGCGGCCGGGCCCACCACAGCCCGTAGCACCCCAGCGCGGCCGCCAGGATCGCATCCGGCTGGCGATTGACCGCGACCATGGCGCACAGCAAGCCGGCCAGCGCCACGCGCGGCGGCGTCGGCCGGCCGGTCAGCAGCAGCAGCGTCGCCACGATGAGCAACTGCGCCAGCCCATGCGCCCACAGCGCCTGGCTGCTGATGCCCCAGGTCGTGGTGCCCAGCGCATAGACCAGGCTCAGCAGCGCCGCGGTCCGGGGTGGGCTGCGCCGCCGCAGCAGCAGGTACAGCAGCCCAACCGAAGCCGCCGCGATCAGCGAGGCGACCAGCTTCTCCATGATGCGCGCGACGTGGTCGAACAGATGCGGGTCCCAGCCGCGCGCCTCCAGGTAGGCCACGGCGGGGATGTAGAGCGGCGCGATGAGCACCGGCACCAGGATGGGATAGGTCGAGACATGATGCGCGCCGAGGCCGTGCGTGATCCAGAAGGCCGAGCTGTTCTGGCCCCGCACCGGCGGCGGGGTTCGCCCCTGGGCGATGGTGTCGAGGATCGGGTCCAGCACCACCGTATGGTTGCGCAGGATCGAAAACGGCAGGTAGCGCGCCGCGAAGGTATCGGCCGCCGAGATCGCCCGGAGATTGGCGTTGTAGATGCCAAGCACGCAGGCCGCGATCAGGACCGCAGCGAGCAGGTCAGCCCAGCGGGCGCGGCCCGGCACGGTGGGTTGAACCTGCCGCACCGGCGGGTGCTTCAGGCCAAGGTCGGCTGGGGCCATGGACTCAGGACCCACGCTGGCCACCGCCTTCGGCGCGGCGGCCACTGCGCCAGCGCCGGAAGCGGGCCGCCAGGGCATCCAGCGCACCACGCAGGCGGTACTGCCGCTTGATCTCGGAGGCGCCTGCGGCCACCACCTCGGCCCGGACCAGCGTGCTGGTCAGCCCCGAACGCCATAGCAGCATCGGCAGCCGTGGCAGGCGCACCAGGTAGAAGCTCGGGTAGCGGCACACATCCCGCAGGATTCGTGCGGCGCGCGAACCGCCCCGCACCGGGCCCCCGGCCACCGCCACGGCGCTGCCTGCCGGCAGCCGCCCGGGCTGCCGGGCATGCAGCCGCGCCGAACGCTCGATGCGGTGCAGGCGGTCGCGCATCGCGGCGCCAACGGTCGCGGCCGAATACAGCCGCTCGATCGTCGCCGCCCCGGCCTGGGCGATCGCCTGGCGCCAGGCCAGGTCGGTCCAGACCCGGCGCATCTGCCGCGCGGCGTCGTCCAGCCTCGGCTCCGCCCACAGCGTGCCGGCTGGGTAGGGGCCATGCGCCTGCGTGCCGGCGACCAGGTCGTGGGCGACGATGGCGGCGTTGTCGGCGTTGGTGAAGTCGGCGTTGCCGCTCCAGCCGGTGGTCACCACCGGCAGGCCATGGGCCATCGCCTCCGCGATCGAGAGGCCGAAACCTTCCGAGCGGTGCAGCGAGACGAAGGCATCGGCACTGGCCAGCAGGCGGAAGCGGTCCTCGCTGTCCAGCGCCGCATCCAGCAGGGAAATGCGCCGCCCCGCGGCGGCGTGGCGCAGGCTGTCCACCAGGCCCGGCTCCGCCGCGCCATTGAGCAGCTTCAGCACCAGCCGCACCGGCTCCGACGCGGTGAAAGCCTGGCTGAAGGCGGCCACCACCGCTTCCGGGTTCTTCCGGAACGGAACCGAGGCGGCATCGAACTGGAACAGGAAGACGAACTCCTCCGCCGTGACGTCCGGCAGCAGGGCGGTCAGCCACGCGCGGTCGCGCCGTACCTGCGGCGGCGGCACCATCGGGGGCATCACCACCACCGGCACGGTGGCCTTGGCGCGGATCGCCTCGGCGACGAAGCGCGTGGCCACCCAGATCTCATCCACCAGGTCGAAGCGGTTGCTCCATTGCTCCGGGAAGTCCGGCGTCTCCCAGTACCAGCAGCCGACCCGATAGGTGCCGAGCAGGCCCGGCGGCAGCGCCGCCAGCACGCCCGGCAGCGCGTCCGCGTTGCAGCCCAGGATGGTCACCGGCGCCGGGTCCCCGGCCGCCCATGCCGGGGGCAGCGCGTGGCTGCCCATCGGCGCGGCGGCCAGGGCGGAGATGTCATGGATGCGCACGGCGACGCCGGCCGCCTCCAGCGCCGCGACGCTCTGGCGGGCGGCTTCCCCGATGCCGAGATACGAGCGCAGATAGCCGGCATAGGTCACGCGGGTGGCGCCGGTTGCGGCCATGCCGGTGCACCGCTCCGCCAAGGCCGGGTTAAGGCCCAGTTCGGCCGCGCCCGAAACCCGCAGCCAGGTCCGCAGCCCGGCCATGTCGTGGCCATTGTCATAGGCCGTGGCGACATCGGGGCGCAGGTGCAGCACCTGGCGGATATAGCGGGTCACGTGGTCACCGGGCGCGCTGCCGGTGGCCCAGTCCAGGAAGCCCGGCGCCTCCAGCGGGTCCCCCAGCGCCAGCCGTTCCGCGGTGGCCTGGCGGTACAGCGCGCGGCAGGCCGAATCCCAGGCCGTGCCGTCGCGGAAGCTGACGCGTGGCGCGCCGATGGCGCCGAAGCGGCGCAGGCCGGCGGTGGCCAGGGCCTCGGCGTAGTCTTCAAGCAGCCGCGGCGTCTCCCCGGGTGGCTGGCTGCCGAAGCGGTTCTCATGCTTCGAAATGCCCGGCCGCCCCGGGCTGAAGCCGCTGAAATGGAAGAAGACCAGGTCACAGGTCCGGCCATCCCGACCCTGCACCTGCCAGCCGCCGTCGGTCAGTCGCGGCGTGCGCTCATGCAGGTTCCAGTAGGCGGCATTGCAGCCGAGATGCCGCAACACCGCCGAACCCGGCAGCAGCAGCGGCGCATAGTCCATCCACTTCTGGTCGGTGAAGACGCCTTCGCGCACGTCCTGCAGGCACAGGTCATGCAACTTCGCATCCCACCATGCCAGCAGCGCCGCCACGCCGGGCGTGTTGCGCATGGCGGCGAAGCCCAGGTTGTACAGGCCGGCCCGCATGATGCCGAGGTCGTCGGGCTTGCGCCCATCCTGCGGCAACGGGCTGAGGATATGCGGGGTGAGGACGAGTTCGTCATCCCGGCTGTCGCCCTGCCAGAAGGCATCCACCCGCTGG
Organism: Acetobacteraceae bacterium; assembly: GCA_947373495.1. Classification (GTDB taxonomy): domain Bacteria; phylum Pseudomonadota; class Alphaproteobacteria; order Acetobacterales; family Acetobacteraceae; genus CAIMOR01. The sequence continues at coordinate 3,944 of CANBXZ010000222.1, read as the reverse complement.
AACAGGCGGATATCGGGGTCGAGGTAGATCACGCGCTGCACGCCCTGGCCGAACAGGAAGCGGAAGCAGGCCGGCTTCACGCTGGTGGCGAACTCCAGGATGTCGTAGTGCGCCCGGCGATGGTTCCACTCGGCCCGCTCGAAGGCCCGTTCAGCCGGGATGATCGCCAGGTGATCCGGCAGGAGGGTCCCGCATGGCGGTTCATCGAGCAGGAATACCGTGAGCTTCAGCTCGGGATGCTGCTCGCGCAGCGAAGCCCCCAGAACGCTGGCATGCGCCAAGTAATTGCTTGCGCAGATGGTAAAGACCGCCAGCTCCTGAACGAGCTGCCGCCCCGCGCTTGGGCCGCCATGGGACATCGAAAACTCTGAAATATTACTGCCAATTCAGATTATATTATAAGCGATCCAGGGTCAAAGAACCGGGCTTTTCATCACCGGCGAGCAATAAGTACCAGCGCCGTACTGTAACCTGTCCGATGCGCATGGCCGCGAGCCGGCAAGGCGCGGCCGCAGCCAGGCCGCGGTGGCGCGCGGGCATGGCACCCTGCCGGCACCGGCAAGGGCCTGTTCCACCACGGCGCCTGCCTGCGCGGGCCTGGCCGCGACATACGGGCATCCCGCACGCAACCAGAGGCCCAAAAATGGCTCTAGGCAGTTGTTTTGGCGGGTAAATTCCACCATCCGGCGCGGCGGCCCCGGCGGCATTTGCTCTAGCCTTGCCGCCGGGGGTGCGATACTGCGCGCGGTAACCAAGGGAAGCCGCCATGACAGCCCTGCCGCAGAGTGAACCCGCCCCCTTCGTGCTGCGCCAGGACGAAGCCGGCGTGGCGGTGCTGACGCTGAACCGCCCGGCCGCGCGCAACAGCCTCTCCCTCGCCATGATGGCGGCATTGCAGGCGCAACTGGACGCGGTGGCGCTGGACGCCGGCGTGCGCTGCGTGGTGCTGGCCGCCGCCGGCCCGGTGTTCTGCGCCGGGCACGACCTGAAGGAAATCACCGCCCATCGCGCCGATGCCGATGCCGGCCGCGGCTTCTTCACCGCCACCATGGCCGCCTGCGCCCGGCTGATGCAGGCCATCGTGGCGCTGCCGCAGCCGGTGGTGGCCAGCGTGCAGGGCGTGGCCACCGCCGCCGGCTGCCAGCTGGTGGCGACGGCAGACCTGGCCGTGGCGGCCGAATCGGCCCGCTTCTGCACACCGGGCGTGGATATCGGGCTGTTCTGTTCCACCCCGGCGGTGGCGCTTTCCCGTGCCGTGGCGAAGAAGCCGGCGCTGGAGATGCTGCTGACCGGCGGCATGGTCGGCGCCGCCGAGGCCCGGGCGATGCACCTGGTGAACCGCGTGGTGCCGGATGCCGAGTTGGCCGCCGCCACGCTGGCGCTGGCCCGAGGCATCGCCGCGCGCTCGGCGGTGGCGGTGCAGCTGGGCAAGCGCGCCTTTCATCGCCAGCACGGCCTGCCGCTGGGCCAGGCCTATGAACACGCCGCCCAGGTGATGGTTGAGAATCTATTGGCGGAAGACGCCGCCGAGGGCATCGGTGCCTTCGTGGAAAAGCGCCCGCCACAGTGGAGGCATCGTTAGTCATGTCCATCTTCGACACTGGCCTGGAACAGCAAGCCGCCAACCACCAGCCGCTGACGCCGCTGCTGTTCCTGGAACGCGCGGCGCAGGTGTTTCCCGAACATATCGCCGTGGTGCATGGCGCGCTGCGCCGGCCCTACAAGGCGCTGCGGGACCGCGCGGTGCAACTGGCCTCCGCCCTCACGGCGCGCGGCATCGGCCGGGGTGACACGGTGGCCTGCCTGCTGCCCAACATCCCGGAAATGGTGGAAGCGCATTACGGCGTGCCGATGGCCGGCGCGGTGCTGAACGCGCTGAACACCCGGCTGGACGCCGATACCATCGCCTACATCCTGGACCACGGCGAGGCGAAGGCGCTGATCGTGGACAAGGAACTGATCCCGCTGCTGCGGGTGGCGCTGCTGCAGGCGAAGTCGCGGCCGCTCATCATCGAGGTCGACGACCCCGAGGCTCCGCCGGCCGCCAGCGCCAACACCATGGGCGGCATCGGCTACGAAGAATTCCTGGCCGGCGGCGATGCCGGCTTCGCCTGGCCGCTGCCCCGGGACGAATGGGATGCGATCTCGCTGAACTACACCAGCGGCACCACCGGGCGGCCAAAGGGCGTGGTGTATCATCATCGCGGCGCCTGCCTGCTGGCCACTGGCAACGTACTCTCGGCCAGCATGGCCCGGCACCCGGTGTACCTGTGGACGCTGCCGATGTTCCACTGCAACGGCTGGTGCTTCCCCTGGACCGTCTGCGCCGTGGCCGGCACCCATGTGTGCCTGCGCGCCGTGCGCGGTGCCCTGATGTGGCAGTTGATGGCCGAGCACGGCGTTTCCCACATGTGCGGCGCCCCGGTGGTGATGGCGACGCTGCTGGACACCCCGGCCGCCGAGCAGCGCCCGCTGGCCAACCCGGTGCAGTTCGTGGTGGCCGGCGCGCCGCCGCCGGAGACGGTGCTGGCGCGGATGAAGGCCGCCGGCTTCAACGTGCTGCACGTGTACGGCCTGACCGAATGCTACGGCCCCAGCGTGGTGAACGAATGGAACAGCGCCTGGAACACCCTGCCCGCCCCTGAGCAGGCCCGGCTGATGGCGCGCCAGGGCATGCGCTACCAGGCACTGGAGGGGCTGGACGTGCTGGACCCCGAGACCCTGGCCCCGGTGCCGGCGGATGGCGCCACCATGGGCGAGGTGATGATGCGCGGCAACGTGGTGATGAAGGGCTACCTGAAGGACCCGGAGGCCACGGCCAAGGCCTTCGCCGGCGGCTGGTTCCACACCGGCGACCTGGCGGTGAAGTACCCGGATGGCTACATCCAGCTGCGCGACCGCAGCAAGGACATCATCATCTCGGGCGGCGAGAACATCAGCAGCATCGAGGTGGAGGAGGCGCTGTACCGGCACCCCGCCGTGGCATTGGCCGCCGTGGTGGCCAAGCAGGACGACAAGTGGGGCGAAGTGCCCTGTGCCTTCGTGGAACTGAAGCCCGGCCTGGCCGCCACCGAGGCGGAACTGATCGGCTTCTGCCGCCAGCACCTGGCCGGCTTCAAATGCCCGAAGGTGGTGGTGTTCGCCGAGTTGCCGCGCACCAGCACCGGCAAGATCCAGAAGCACGTGCTGCGCGGGCAGGTGCCGGCCTGAGGCGGAGGCTGGTGCCGGCTACCGTGCCAGCACCAGCCGCAGCGCCAGTCCGGTCAGGCCGCAGGCGGCCATGGCCAGCGCCATCGGCAGCGCGGTGCCGTCGCCCAGCAGGGAAACCAGCAGCCCGGCCCCGGCGCCGATGGCGAACTGCATCACGCCGATCACCGCCGAGGCGCTGCCCGCCACCTTGCCCTGGGCCTGCATGGCCAGGGCGGTGGAAACCGGCATGATGCCGCCCAGGCTGGCGATATAGCACCACAGCGTGGCGACGATGGCCGGGAAGCCGCCCCAGCCGGTGGCCGCCACCACCACTAGCGCCAGCGCCGCCGCCACGGCGCCAAGCTGGCCCCACAGCAGTATCCGCGCCGGCGGCATCTTCGCCGCCAACTGCCCCACCACCTGGGCCACCAGCATGATGCCGGCGGCATTGGCGCCGAAATACAGCCCATAGGCCTGCGGCGAAACGCCATGCAGGTGCATGAACACGAAGGGCGAAGCGGCCAGGTAGGCAAACAACCCGCCCATCGCCAGCGTGCCGCCCAGCGCATAGGCCATGAAGCGGCGGTCTCGCAGCAGCCGGGCATAGGTGCGCAAGACGGAAGCCGCGCCGCCGCGCTGGCGCCGTTCCGGTGGCAGGCTTTCCGGCAGCAGCCAGTAGACCGCGGCCACCATGGCGGCGCCATACAATGCCAGGGTCCAGAATACCGCCCGCCAGCCCATGGCTGCCAGCAGCC
>CANBXZ010000221.1 GCA_947373495.1 Acetobacteraceae bacterium | reverse complement strand
GGGGTGTAGTCGGTGGGGTCGCTCATCGCATGCTCCTGGCGTTGCTGCCCTCAGCGTGGTCGCGGGCCCGGGCTTGCGCAAGGGTGCGGCCCGCAGGCGCGGACCCTCAGGGGCAGGTTATCAGGTCCGGTGCGTCGGCATGCATCCGGAACCGCTTGATGATGAAGTACCGCCCGGCCAGCCAGCTGCGATTCCAGGAAATGCGTTCATGCGGATAGGCCGGGCCGTCCTTGGTCAGGCAGAAGTCCACGAACTGGTGCAGGTTCTGGGTGGAACCGGTGCTCAGGTTGGTGCTGGTCTCATAGGGCCACAGGTTGTCGAAGCTGTCCGGGCCTTCCCAGTACAGGTCCTGCACGTGGTCCGGCTGCATGGTACGCCAATCAAAGCCGAAGCTGGCCAGCATGGCGCGGTATTCCGCCGCGCGCCCGCCGCGCCGCGTGCCGATCAGCCGCAGCGGCTTGTTGCAGTAAGGCCAGTGGCCTTGCCGCACGCCGATGCGGGTGCCGTCGGGCAGGCGCGCACCCGGGTCGTCCCGGTCCACCACGCCGTCCTGCAGGTTCAGGTAGCGCGGATAGAAGGAATCGTGCCGCGGCTTGAACCAAGTGATGGCGATGGGGTCGTCCGCGGTCAGCCCGGTGGGGTAGCGGCATTTGCGCCGCCGCTCCTCCTTCTGCCTGGGTTTGGGCTGCGGCACCGGCACGGGGTGCGGTTGGTTGCGGTCCGCCGGCACCAGGTGCTCGCCGGTGCGCCGGATGCGGAGGGTGGTGTCGCGCACCGCATCGGGCAGTTGCGGGATGGTCGGCACCACCTGCACCGTGCCGAGCCAGCCGAGGAAGCGATAGGCCAGGTAGCCAGCCAGCGCGATGGCGGCCACGCCCAGCACCGCCGCGGCCACCGGCGCCACCGCGGTGCCGGCGGCGGCCCCGGTGCCCACCGCCGCGGCTTCGCCGGTGCCAACCGCCACGGCGCCGGCTTCCGGCACCAGCCCGGCCACGCCCCAACTGCTGGCCGCCCGGGCCAGGGCGGTGGTGCCCTGCAACGCCACGGCGCCGCGCTGGGCGGCCAGTATCGCCGCCACCGCGGGCAGGCCGGCTGCCTGCACCCGCAGCTTTTCGCCCGGCGTGGCCTGCTCCACCGCCGGCATGTAGGGCGCCAGCAGGTGCTGCGTGGTGTTGATGGCGGGGTCCACCCAGGCCTGCAGGTCCGCCGGCACCGTGCCGGCCTGGCGCCAGGCAAGGTAGTCGGCCAGCGCCTGCTGGTAATTGGACATGTCCTCCGGCGCCACCAGCACGCCGGTGTTGATCTGGCGGCGGTCATCCGCGGTTGGCACCAGGTCGGGGCCGGTCCAGTGCCACTTTTCCCTGCAGGCAACGAAGGCGTCCTGGTCGGAGATGACGCCGGCCTCGGTGTGCTGGGTCTCGATGATGCAGTTCAGCATGCGGTCCTCCTCCGTGCTGCGGCCGGCATCCACCGGTTGCCGCGCCAGCACCGGCCGCGCCCCGGCCTGCTGCACCACATGCGCGAGTTCATGCGCCAGCAGCGGCCGCGCGCCGCTGCTTTCCGGCTGGGCATGGCTGGCGTCGAAGACGATGTCGCGGCCCACCGCATAGGCCAGCGCGCCCACCTGGCGCGCCGAGGCGCTGGCTTGCGCGTCGTCATGCAGCCGCACCTGGCCGAGGTCATGGCCGAAGCGTGGGCCGAAGAAGGCCTGCGTCGCTGCTGCCAAGGGCCGCCCGGGGGCGCGCAGCACCTGGTGCACGATGGCCGGCGCCATCATCGGCGGGGCGCCAGCGGCAGCCTTGTCCCGCAGCGCCGGCTCCTCCGTTGCCTCGCAGGCGGCGCAACGGCGACTGAGCTGGGCCGGCGCCGCGGGCAGCGACGGGAGGGTGGCGGGGCTGGCCAGCACCAGCGCCGCGGCGCGGTCGGCAGCCGCCTCGCGCGGGTCGTCGCGCCGCCCGATCGGCAGGGGGGCGGCGACCGGAACGCCGCTCAGGTCCCAGCCGATGCCGGGGCCGGCGGCGGGCAGGGCCGGCCCGGGGGCGCCGCCGCGCGGTTGCGGCGCACGCGATATCGCGCGGCTGGCCGGCGGCGGCCGGGTGATGGCGGTTTGCAGCGTGGGCATGGCGATACTCCTCCGCTTCAGGAACCGGGCGGCGGCGGCGCGGTTGGCTGTTGCGCCGAGAGCGCCTGGTCCATCAGGGCCCGCAGCCGGGCGCGGCGGGCCTCGGCCTCGGCGATCTGCTGCGCCAGGCGGTCGCTTTCGGCGTGGCTCTCGGCCAGTTGGGCGCTGGCCTGTTCCAGCGTGGCCAGTTGCGCCGAAAGCCCGCGCAGCTTGGCCTGGTCCGCCTTGCCGATGGCACGGGCGGCTTGCAGGTCGCGCCGCATCGTCGCCAACTCGGCCTGCAGGGCGCTGTTGCGGCGCAACAGGCTGGCGCGTTCGCTGCCAAGCCGTGCCTGCTCGGCCTTTTCCTCGGCGCTGGATTGCCGCAGCGCCAGGTTCTGCTGCCCCAGGGCCTGAAGCTCGGCCTGTTGGGCCGCGGCGCGCTGGCCATAGGTGCCGGTGGCGACATTGGCCAGGCCGGAAAAGAACCCGGCCTGCGCCGGGTTGGGGTTGGGCTGGCAGGCCGCCAGCAGCCCGGCGGCGGCCAGCAGGGGCAGCCGCAAAGGCAGGCGCGTCCTCATGCTGGCGGCAGGGCGCCGAGCGCCTGCGCCATGCGGTCCACCTCCTGCTGGGTTTCGCTGCGCAGCTGTTCCAGCCGCTGCTGCTGCGCCAGGAGTTCGCCGGGGGCGCTGCCCTGCATGCTGTTGATGTCCGTGGTCAGTTGCTTGCTGCTGGCGGCCATTTCCGCCGCCATGCGCTGGGCGGCCTGGTGGTTGCGTTCCAGCGCGGCGCGTTCGGCGATGAGTTGCGCCCGGCTGCCGCTGCCCTGGCGCAGCGCCACCTGCAGGCTGGCCAGGCTGCGGCGGCGCTCCTCGGTGGCGCGGCGCAGCACCGCCAGGTCCTCGGCATAGCGCTGGTTGTCCTGCTGCGCGGCGGCGATGCGGCCGCCGACCAGGTGCTCGGCTTCCGCCGCGCTGTCGTTGCGCCCGGCCACGAATACCCCGGTGCCGGCGCCCAGCGCGCCGCCCGCCACCGTGGCGCCGGCGATGCAGCCGGCATTGCCGCGGCAGGCCAGGGCACCCACCACCAGGCCGAGCACCCCGCCGGCCCCGGCGCCGGTGGCCACCGTGGTGGTGTAGCGCTGGGAACGCTGCTGCAGGGCGGCTTCCGCCGGGGAGGTTGGCGGCGCCGTGGCGCAGGCGCCCAGCGCGCCGGCCTGGGCGCTGAGCAGGCCGGAGAACAGCAGCATTCGGGCGCGCATGGCGGGGGTTCCTCCGGTCAGGGCGGCTGGATCAGGGACTGGAGCAGGCGTTGCTGGTCCGGCATCGCGCCGCCCTGCGCCGCCGCGGTGGCGGCCAGCAATGCCTCGGTTGCCCGGGCGATGGCGGGGCCGGCATAGGCGGGGTCTGCCTGTACGGCCTGGGCCTGGCGGAGCAATTCGGCCGGCGGTGTCGGCTGCAATTCCCGCAGCGTGGCGGCGTAGGCGGTAACCTGCTCGTCCAGCGCCGCCTCGGCCGCCAGCAGGGAAGCCTGCCAATTCGGCAGGTTGGCCGCCAGGCTGGGGTCGCCATCACTCTCCCGCCGCACCCCGGCAATGAGCAGGCGCAGGGCTTCCGCCCGATGCCAGCCGCGGCTGATCTCCACGCCCAGCACGGCGCCCTTGGCGATGGTGGCGCGCGCGGCCTGGTTGGCGGCTGGCTCTGGCGGGTTGCCATGGGCGGGTTCCGCGGGCGGTTGCGGCGGCTGGGCAGGCGGCGCGCGCGGCTCCTCCGCTGGCCGTGCTTCCTCCGCCGGTCGTGGCTGCGGCGGCGGGGTGTTGGCCTGCTGCATGGGTGGTGTGGGGCGAAACTGGCACATCGCCAGCCCGGCCAGCAGCATCGCCCCGGCACCCAGGCCCATGGCGCGCCAGGGGAGGAGCGGACGTGGCCGTGGTGCGACCTTTTCCCGGTCTGCCACGGTGGCGCGGCGCTGGCGTTCGGCTTCGGCGTCGCCGGCGCGCTGGGCTTCGGCGTCGGCGGCCTGCTGCTGGTCGGCGCGGCGCTGGCGTTCGGCTTCGGCGTCGGGGGTGCGCTGGGCTTCGGCGTCGGCGGCCTGCTGCTGGTCGGCGCGGCGCTGGGCTTCGGCCTCGGCGTCGCGGGCGCGCTGGGCTTCGGCGTCGGCAGCCTGCTGCGCGGCCGCGATTCGTTCGGCCGCCACCGCCGCGTCGCCGGTCGCTGGCGGCTCAGGCTGCGCCTCACCCTGTGCCGAAGCATGCTGGCGCTCGGCGGCCTCGCGCTCCAGCGCCGCCAATTCCTCCTGCTGGCGGGCCCAGCCGGCCATGGTGGCGCGCAGGTCGAAGCCGCAGAAGCAGCGGCGCTCGCCCGGAAATACCGGGCGGTTGCAATTCGGGCACTGGCCGATCGGGTCTGCCATGGCGGGGCGTCAGGCGCGGCTCAGGGAAGGGCGGTCCAGCGACATGCGGAAGGCGATGCGGCTGGCGCAGTCCACCGCCACGCCCCCGGCGTTGAAGGTCACGATGCCAAGCGGCGCGTAGCGGTGGTGGATGCCATGCGGCGGGCAGGCGGCGGGGCGGCCCTCGGCGTCGCATGGCCAGGCCACGCTGCCACCCTCGGCGGTGCGGGCCGGGATCAGCCAATGGTCGCCGCTGCGATAGCTGCAGTCCGATTTGGCGAACTGCACCAGGATGCCATCCTCCAGTGGCAGCCAGTTGCTGTCGCCCTCGCCCTCCACCAGCTTCGCCGCGCCGTCCTGCAGCACCAGGCCGCGGCGACCCTCAGGGCCCTGGCGCTGGTCCCAGCGGCGCAGCAGCAGGCCGGCGGCGGGCGGCAGGGCGGCCTTGCCCTGCAACGTCACCTGGCCCTCGGCGGGCAGGTCGGTGATGCGGAACAGCGCGCCGGGCTTGCCGAAGGCGGCGGCCTGCGGCTCCACCACCTCGACGATGTCGCCGATGCCCAGGCCGATGCGCGCATCCGGCCCGCCCGGCCCCAGGGTTGCCACGTTGCCGGCCAGCGCCAGCACCGGCACCAGCAGGGAGCCATTGTCGCGCGACCACTTGAAGCTGGCGCCCTCGGCGGCGCGGCCACCGGCATGCACCTCCACCCGGTACAGGTGGTTCTCCGGGCCGCGATAGCCGGAGCCGGGCGGCACGATGCTGGGCGGCAGGTCCTCGGTGGCGGCGGGTTCGGTCACGCGCACCCGCAGGCGGCCGCGGTCGGGTGGCTGGAAGCGCTCGCACAGCCTGGGCCATGCGCTGTCCAGCTTGTCGTTGGTGAAGCCGCTGGGGTTGGTGGGGGAACGCAGCAGCTTCGTCGTCGCCTCATCCATCTCCCACGCCTGCACCCGCCAGAACACGCGGGCGCGGCCGGCGGTATCGGCGCCACCCAGCGCCACTTCCAGCAACGCCGGGTCCTCGGCCGGGCTGACGTAGTCCTCCCAGGCGTCGAGGTAGACCAGGTAGGGGCGGCCCGGACGCAATGCATCGCGGGAGGGGGCGAAGCCCTGGCCGCTGAAGGTCAGCGTGGGATCGTCGTTCTCGCACAGCAGCCCGCCGACGTAGTAGCGGCCGGTGCCGATGCCGAAGTCGTTCTGCAACGGGCCGTCCGCGCCCTCGGGGCGGATCTCGAAGCCGCAATCGCCCTCCGGCCCACCATGCGGGCCGACCAGGTCGCGGATCATGGTCTCCATCCGGTGCAGCAGGATGGCCACCTGCTCGTTCCAGTCGGCGTCCAGCAGCAGCCGGCCCTGTTGCAGCAGAACCCGGGTGTGGCGCCGGCTGGCGGCGAAACTGTCGCGCGTGAAGTCGCCCTTCATGCGTCATTCCCCCTGTTGTGGCAGCGCCGCGCGGTCATTCGAGGAACACCAGCCCGGCGTCGCTGCCGGCCGGCACGTATTCCTGCAACCGGCGGCGCAGCGCGGCGGCCCGCTGCGGCCAGTACAGGGCGTGGAAGGCGCCCATCTCCGCCTCGTCGGCGGCGCCGGTACGGATCGCCTCCGGGCATTCCGGCGCCAGCCTGGCGTAGCCCGGCGTGCCGTAGCGCCGGCTGGTGAAGCGGGGCGCCAGGGCGCGCGCCGCCTCGCGCTTCGCTTCCCCCGCCAGGTGGGCGGTGCCGAGGTCTGGCTGGCAGGCATGGCGCGGTGGCGTGCGGGAGGTTGCGGGCACCCAGCAGAAGCGCAGGCAACCCGATTGGCGCCGCGCCACCAGCACCTCGCCCGCCAGGATGCTGTCCTCGGCCAGGGCCAGGGCATGTACCGCCAGGCTGCCCAGCACGGTGCAGCGGCGCAGCGTCAGCAGGGCATGCGCCACCCAGTCGCCCGGGGCGCCGATGGCCGGGCCCTGGCCGCCGCTGGCATCCAGGATGCTGTCCTCCAGCGAGATCGGCAGCGGGTCGGCACCCGCGTCGCGCGCCACCAGGATGGCACCGAGGATGCTGTGGTCGATCTCCAGCCTGGTGGCGCCGGCGTCCAGCAGCAGGCTGGCCCCGCCGGGGTGGTGCGGCGCGCCATCGCCCTGCAGGTCCCAGCCCGGCACCAGGGTGCAATGGCTCAGGGCCACCGAGGCCAGCGGGCCGCTGACGCGCAGCGCCCGGCCGCTGATGGTGAGGCCTTCCAGCCGCAACCGGCTGCCCGCGCCGCCCTGGACGCGCAGCGAATCCTCCCGCCCGGCCTGGCGGTCCAGCAGGCGGAGCAGCGGGCGGGTGCCGCTGGCGGCGCGCAGCGTCAGTTCATGGCCGGGCGGGATCTCGATGGCGACGCGGGCCTCGTCGTAGGTCTGGCTGCCGCCGAACTCGATGACGCTGCGCGGGCTGCGCGCCTCCCGCCATTCCGCCAGGGCGTCGAGCAGGCGTTCATGGCCGGGGCCGTCCTCGCCCTTCACCCGGATCAGCCTGACACCTGGCTCCAGGGCAGGGGCCTGATGGTATTCGCCGCCGCCCAGCGGGCCACTGAACCCATAGTGCCAACTGACGATGACGCGGCGCGGCGCCTGGTTGGGTGGGAAGGCCAGCCGGCCGCGCACCGGGTCCACCGCCACGGTGCCGGCGCGGGCGCGGTAGCGCCAGTTTTCCAGGTCGGCGACGACGAAGCGCTCGGGCGGCACCAGGTCGCCGCCGGCATCCGGCCAGCCGGGCGCCCAGACCGCGAAGCTGCGGCCGGGGCCATACCAGCGGG
>CANBXZ010000220.1 GCA_947373495.1 Acetobacteraceae bacterium | reverse complement strand
GAGATCCGCGGCGTGAAGAGCGAGGGCATGATGTGCTCCGCCCGCGAGCTTGGCCTGGGCGAGGACCACAGCGGCATCCTGGACCTGCCGGCGGATGCGCCGATCGGCCAGAGCTATGTGGCCTGGGCCGGCATGGACGACCCGGTGGTGGAGATCAGCATCACCCCGAACCGGGGCGACGCGCTTGCGGTGCGCGGCATTGCGCGGGACCTGGCGGCGGCGGGCCTCGGCACGCTGAAGCCCTGGGCGCCGGCGCCGGTGCCGGCCGCCTACCCGGCGCCGCTGGCCTGGACCATCGAGGACCCGCGCGCCTGCACCTGGGTGCTGGGCCGCGCCGTGCGCGGGCTGAAGAACGGCCCCTCGCCGCAGTGGCTGCAGGACCGGCTGACCAGCATCGGGCTGCGGCCGATCAGCGCGCTGGTGGATATCACCAACTTCTTCACCTACGACCTCGGCCGCCCGCTGCACGTGTTCGACACCCGCAAGGTGGCCGGCACCACGCTGGCCATGCGCATGGCGCGGGCTGGCGAGACGCTGCTGGCGCTGAACGGCAAGACCTACACGCTGACACCGGAGGACGGCATCATCGCCGATGCCAACGGCCCGGAGGCGCTGGGTGGCGTGATGGGTGGCGAGCATTCCGGCTGCGACGCCGAGACCACCGAATGCTTCATCGAATGCGCCTTGTTCGACCCGGTGCGCATCGCGCTTTCCGGCCGCCGGCACGACCTGCGCAGCGACGCGCGCCAGCGCTTCGAACGCGGCATCGACCCGGCGCTGCTGCCGGCGGCGCTGGAAGCCGCCACGGCGCTCATCATCGACCTGTGCGGCGGCGAGGCCAGCACGGTCAGCGCAGCCGGGGCCGAGCCGGCCTGGCAGCGCCAGGCCACGCTGCGCTTCGAACGCCTGGGCAGCTACGGCGGCGACGCCGATGTGCCGCAGGACGAGGCGGTGGGCATCCTGCAACGCCTGGGCTTCGGCGTGCAGGCGCGGGACGCGGCCCAGGTGACGGTGGCGGTGCCGTCCTGGCGCAACGACATCATCGCCGCCGGGGAGTTGACCCAGGCGCCGGAACTGCCGGCGGAACGCGCTGCCCGCGCCGCCGAGGGCTGCGCCGCGATCGAGCCGGAATGCGACCTGATCGAGGAAGTGCTGCGCATTCGCGGGCTGAACAACATCCCGCCGGTCTCGCTGCCGGTAGCCTCCCCGGTGCCGGCGGCGGCGCTGACCGCGCGGCAGTCCCGCGCCGTGCTGGCGCGCCGCACGCTGGCGGCGCGCGGCATGCTGGACTGCGTTTCCTATGGCTTCATGGAAGGCAAGGTGGCGGCACTGTTCGGGGAATGCCCCGAAAGCCTGCGCGTGGCCAACCCCATCGCGGCCGACCTGGACCAGATGCGCCCCACCCCGGTGGCCAGCCTGCTGCTGGCCGCCAGCCGCAACGCCGCCCGCGGCTACCCGGATGTGGCGTTGAGCGAACTCGGCGCCGCCTATCGGCCGGAAGCGCAACTGCTGGTGGCCGCCGGCGTGCGCATGGGCCACACCCCGCGGCATTGGCAGGAAGCCAGCCGCCCGGTGGATGCGATGGACGCCAAGGGTGACGTGCTGGCGGTGCTGGCGGGCTTGGGTGTGCCCATGGCCGGCGTGCAGGTCACCACCGACGCACCCGGCTTCTACCACCCCGGCCGTTCCGGCGTGCTGCGCCAGGGGCCGAAGACCGTGCTGGCCAGCTTCGGCCAGGTGCACCCCAGCGTGCTGAAGGCGCTGGACATCACCGGCCCGGCCGTGGCGTTCGAGGTGTTCCTGGACGCCATCCCGGACCCCAAGCGCCGCAGGAAGGGCGCCCCCGACCTGCCGGCCTTCCAGCCGGTGCGGCGGGACTTCGCCTTCCTGGTGGATGCCGGCGTGGCCGCCGAGGCGCTGCGCCGCGCCGCGCTGGGCGCCGACAAGGCATTGGTGACCGAGGTGGCGGTGTTCGACCGCTATGCCGGGGACAAGCTGCCGGAAGGCAAGGTCTCCCTGGCCATTCAGGTAACGCTGCAACCGCGCGACGCCACCCTGACCGACGCCGCGATCGAGGCGGTGGCCGACAAGGTGGTGGCGGCGGTGGCCAAGGCCACCGGGGCGACCTTGCGGGCCTAAAACCACCCCGGGCGCCACGCCAAGCTTGGAGTCGGCGCCCGGCTGCCTTATCTGACCCAGTAAAGGCCGGGCGCCCTTCGCGCCCGCCATGGATTACCCATGACCGACACGCCCCTCGAACTGATCCGCAACTTCTCCATCATCGCGCATATCGACCATGGCAAGTCCACGCTGGCCGACCGGTTGATCCAGACCACCGGCACGGTGGCGGCGCGCGACATGAAGGAACAGTTGCTCGACAACATGGAGATCGAGCGCGAGCGCGGCATCACCATCAAGGCGCAGACGGTTCGCATCGACTACCCGGCCAAGGATGGCCGCACCTACGTCCTCAACCTGATGGACACCCCCGGCCATGTGGACTTCGCCTATGAGGTGAGCCGCAGCCTGGCCGCCTGCGAGGGCAGCCTGCTGGTGGTGGATGCGTCGCAGGGCGTGGAAGCGCAGACCCTGGCGAATGTGTACCAGGCGATGGACGCGAACCACGAGATCGTCCCGGTCCTCAACAAGATCGACCTGCCGGCGGCCGAGCCGGAACGCGTGAAGCAGCAGATCGAGGACGTGATCGGCCTGGACGCGTCCGACGCGGTGATGATCTCGGCCAAGACCGGGCTGAACATCGAGGGCGTGCTGGAAGCCATCGTCACCCGGCTGCCGCCGCCGACCGGCGATGCCAGCAAGACGCTGACCGCGCTGCTGGTGGACAGCTGGTACGACGCCTATCTGGGCGTGGTGGTGCTGGTGCGGGTGCGCGACGGCCACCTGAAGAAGGGCATGAAGGTGCGCATGATGTCCAACGGCGCCACCCACACGGTGGAGCAGGTGGGCGTGTTCCGGCCGAAGATGGTGCAGGTTGAAGCCCTCGGCCCCGGCGAGATGGGCTACATCACCGCCGCCATCAAGACCGTGGCCGACACCAATGTGGGCGACACCGTCACCGATGACCGCAACCCCGCCACCGTGGCGCTGCCCGGCTTCAAGCCCAGCATCCCGGTGGTGTGGTGTGGCCTTTACCCGGTGGACGCCGACGACTTCGAGAAGCTGCGCGAAAGCCTCGGCAAGCTGCGGCTGAACGACAGCAGCTTCCACTTCGAGGCCGAGCACAGCGCGGCGCTGGGCATGGGCTACCGCTGCGGCTTCCTCGGCCTGCTGCACCTGGAGATCGTGCAGGAGCGCCTGAGCCGCGAGTTCGACCTGGACCTGATCGCGACCGCGCCTTCGGTGGTCTACAAGATCCGCCGCACCAACGGCACGCTGGAAGAACTGCACAACCCGGCCGACATGCCCGACCCCAGCCTGATCGAGGAGATCGAGGAGCCCTGGATCAAGGCCACCATCATGGTGCCGGACGAATACCTGGGCAGCATCCTGACGCTGTGCAGCGAACGCCGTGGCCAGCAGGTGGAACTGACCTATGTCGGCAGCCGCGCCATGGCGGTGTACCGCCTGCCGCTGAACGAGGTGGTGTTCGACTTCTACGACCGGCTGAAGAGCGTCTCGCGTGGCTATGCCAGCTTCGACTACGCGATCGACGGCTATGAGCCCGGCGACCTGGTGAAGATCGGCATCCTGGTGAATGCCGAGCCGGTGGATGCGCTGAGCTTCATGGCGCATCGCAGCCAGGCGGACCGCCGCGGGCGCAGCATCTGCGAAAAGCTGAAGGAGCTGATTCCCCGCCAGCTGTTCAAGATCCCGATCCAGGCGGCGATCGGCGGCCGGGTGATCGCGCGCGAAACCATCAGCGCCATGAGCAAGGACGTTACCGCCAAGTGCTACGGCGGCGACATCAGCCGCAAGCGCAAGCTGCTGGACAAGCAGAAGGAAGGCAAGAAGCGCATGCGCCAGTTCGGCAAGGTGGAAATCCCGCAGTCGGCCTTCATCGCCGCGCTGAAGATGGACGCTTGATCAACCGCAAAGCGGTAACACCTAAGCTTCGCTAACGGGGTCCCAGAACGGGGCCTCGTCACCCCGGGAGGAAGACCGATGCTCCGCCTTGCCCGCCGCCTGCTGCTGGCGCTTGCCGCCGGCACCGCCATCACCTCCCCTTGGGCCGCCATGCCGGCCCAGGCGCAGCAAAGCTTCCCCAACCGCACGCTGACCGTCATCGTGCCCTTCGCCGCCGGCGGGCCGACCGACACGGTGAGCCGCCTGGTGGCGGAAGCCATGGGCCGCGACCTGGGCCAGACCATGGTGGTGGAGAATGTCGGCGGCGCCGGCGGCACGCTGGGTGCCCAGCGCGTGGCCAATGCCCGGCCGGATGGCCATACCGTGCTGCTGCACCACATCGGCATGGCCACCACGCCCACGCTGTACCGCCGCCTGGCCTACGACCCGGTCAATGGCTTCGAGCCGATCGGCCTGGTGACCGAAGTGCCGATGACGCTGGTGGCGCGCAACAACTTCCCGGCCACCACCCTGGCCGAGGCCGTGGCCATCATTCGCCGCGACCGCGACAAGCTGAACTACGCCAATGCCGGCATCGGCGCCGCCAGCCACCTGTGCGGCCTGCTGCTGATGAGCGCGGTGGACGCGCCGATGACCACCGTGCCGTTCCGCGGCACCGGCCCCGCCATGCAGGAGTTGCTGGCCGGCCGCATCGACCTGATGTGCGACCAGACCACCAACACCACCGAACAGATCCTCGGCCACCAGCTGAAGGTCTTCGCGGTCACCACAGCGGCGCGCATCGGCGCCCTGCCCAACGTGCCGACCAGCGCCGAGGGCGGGCTGCCGGCCTTCGAGGTTTCGGTGTGGCACGGCCTGTATGCCCCACGCGGCACCAGCGCCGAGATCGTCAACCGGCTGTCGCAGTCCCTGCAGGTGGCGCTGCGCGACCCGCGCCTGGTGGCGCGCTTCCGCGAACTGGGCACCGAGCCGGTGGCGACCGAACGCGCCACCCCGGCGGCGCACCGCGCCTTCTGGACCGCCGATATCGCCAAGTGGCGGCCGATCATCCAGGCCGCCGGGCAATACGCCGACTGAGGCCACCCCAGGGGCGTGGCCGCCTGGAGGTGCCAGCACCGGCAGGCGCGGCTGCCACGCAAACCAGCAGCCTGGACCGTGCTCAGCGCCTGTGGCGGCGCCGAGCCGGCCCAGCAGGGCGGCACACTCTGCCGCGAGACCCAGACCACCAGCACGCACGGGGCGGCAGATGGACCAGCGCGACATTGTCGAAGGGCTGATGGCGCGGCAGCCCAAGGACGGCGTGTTTCTGCTGGCCGATGACGATGGCAAGCCGATCGGCGATGTCACCGGCTTCGTCATGCGCCTGCTGGCCGCCAATGGTGGCTGGCTGGAAGCCAATGCCGCCCGCAGTTCCCGCTTCCTGACCGCCGGCAAGCTGGCCGCCCGCGACGTGGGCACCGAGTTGGACAAGCTGTACGGGCTGGAAGGCATGGCAGCGGTCTGCGAGATCATCGACGAATTGCTGCCCGATGCCGGCTACGAGCTGGAAGCCGCCTGGGCCGGCATCGGCGACTGGAAGGCCTGACCAGGCCAGGCCCGCCTGGGGCGGCCGGGGCGCCCTTCACAGAGCCTTCCCGGGGGCCTTCCCGGGGGCCTTCCCGGGGGTAACCCTGAGAGGTGCGCCTGGCCAGGGCGAGAAGACCCTCCCCGCCCTGCCGTGGCGCCGCTTACCGCCGCCGCGACGCCGCGGCCACGTAGCTGTCGAAGGCCAGTTCCGCCACGCCGAACCAGGCCCGCATGTCATCGCGGGACTTCGACCATTCGTCGTGGATACGCTTGAACTCCGGGTGCTGGGCGGCCAGTTCGCCTTCCAGCTTCATCGCCTCGGCATGGCAGGCGTCCATCACTTCCCGCGGGAAGGGCTTCAGCTGCGTGCCGCTGGCCAGCAGGCGGCGCAGCGCGGCGGCGTTGCGCGTGTCGTACCGGGCGACCATCCAACTGGTCGCCTCGTTCGCCGCCACGCGGATGGCGGCCTGGTAGGGGCGAGGCAACGCCTTCCACTGGTCCTGGTTGATGAACAGGTGGGTATTGGCCGCGCCTTCCCACCAGGCCGGGTAGTAGTAGTAGGGCGCCACCCGATGGAAGCCGAGCTTCTCATCGTCGTACGGGCCGAGCCATTCCACCGCGTCCAGCGTGCCGCGTTCCAGCGCCGGGTACAGGTCGCCGCCCGCCAGTTGCTGCGGCACGCCGCCGACGCGCTGCAACACCGTGCCGCCCAGGCCGGCGATGCGCATCTTCAGGCCCTGCAAATCAGCCAGGCCACGGATTTCCTTGCGGTACCAGCCGCCCATCTGCGCGCCGGTGGTGCCGCAGGGCAGGCCGTAGGCGTTGTATTGGGCGAACAGGCCGTTCAGCAGCTCAATGCCGCCGCCCTCATACATCCAGGCGCTTTGCTGGCGGGTATTCAGGCCGAAGGGCAGGCCGGTGGCGAAGCCGAAGGCCGGGTTCTTGCCGATATAGAAGCTGGCGGTGGTGTGGCAGGCTTCCACCGTACCGGCCTGCACCGCGTCCAGCGCCTGCAACGGCGGCACCACTTCACCCGGGCCGTGCACCGAGATGGCGAAGCGGCCATCGGTCAGCTCGCCCACCACACGGGCGAACACCTCGCCAGCGCCATAGATGGCGTCGAGCGTCTTCGGGTAGCTGCTGGTCAGCCGCCACCGCAGCTGGGGCAGCGCCTGTGCCAGGGCAGGCGCTGCCAGCACGGCGGTCCCGGCGGCGCCCAGGGCGCTACGGGTGAGCAGGAGGCGACGGTCCATGAAAGATCCTTGTGGCAGCCGTGTCAGCGCCGGCAGGAACCACAACGAAGGTGGCAGGAAAAGCCCAAACCCGTCTTGCCCAGAGCGCCCGGCGCTACTATACCCCGGCCCCTGCGCCGGACGGGTGGCCGAGTGGTCGATGGCGCGCGCCTGGAAAGTGCGTATACGTTAACAGCGTATCGTGGGTTCGAATCCCACCCCGTCCGCCATAGTACCCCTCGCAGCACGTCGCAGATCATCGCATTCCCCCGAAATATCAGCCACTTAGGCCCTTCAATCCGTCGCCAACGGTCGCCCTAACGCGCCATCAACCGCTTTTTCCTTGGGGGTTGGCTTGGGGGTGGGGTATCTCTGACCCCCAAGCGGTTCGGGGTAGGACCAGCCGGGCGGGCTTTCCCGCCCCTCCTACCCCCGCAATCCCTGGGGGGT